>NZ_FNHL01000001.1:0-312948 GCF_900103715.1 Halogranum gelatinilyticum
CCGAGTTGAACGGCCCACAGTCGCGGTGTGTCTGTATTACGTCCGAGTGCCCTGTTCCACTTAAGGGCGTCGGAACGAAGTCGGCGTCGTCTTCCGATTTCGCCGACTTCTGCGTACTTCAATCCGAGTGTCGTTTCCCACTTAAGGGATTCGGATTGAGACTGCCGCCGCCCGGCGCGGCGCGCCGGGAGGGCAGCCGTGGACGGCCGGGGTGACCCGGACGCCCTTCGCATTGCATTCCAATGGCAGTGTAGTATAAAACGCCACCGAAGAAAACCGCCTTCGCCATGCGGTTTCATGACGCGTGTGGTGTGTTGACGAAGGTCTGGTCAGCCAGAGAAGAGTCGAGGAGTCGTGACTCTCGGAAAGTAATATCGCGCGGCTGGAGGCCGGTCGGTCATCCCACGCGTCTCGCGTCAGGTCTGATCGGGTGTCGGCCGCGCGTGTACACGTCGTGGGAGACGGTGCAAAACGTTGTCGGGACGGCGTCGCACGCGTGTGCGAGCGAGTTACTCTTCGAGGTGCTCGATTCCTTTCTTCGAGACGTTGGCCTCGGTGATCGTCTCGGGCATCCAGTCGGGCTTGTTGTCCGGTGCCGACGAACGCCAGGCCCAGCCGTCGTAGATGTGGACCTTGTCGGTTCCTTTCTCACGCAGCCGTAGCTCGATCCGATCCGCGTCGTCCTCGGAGCTCGCGGGCTCGAGTCGGCGCGCCGCTTTGAGTGCTGCCTGCCGGGGAGTGTTTCCCGAATACTCGTGTTCTTCGTCGCCGTTCTCGTCTCGCAGTGCGAAGTTTCGCTTACCGTCTTCTCGTACCATGGTTTGGTCCTCTATGGCATGTGAACACACAGTAGAGTATAAATATATCGGCGAAATGATGACAATCCGGCGATACTGTTTTATACTGCAGTGGTCTCTTCGTTCGGTTTGTGACGCAAGTCGGAACCCCGGACAATCGGGAGAACGGAGAGACGAGGCGCACGGAGGTAAACAACACTTATGTATATCCTACGGCGAACTTCCGGTAGACAACCCCGATGGTTCGGAAAAAGAAGCTCAGTCCGAGTGGCGCGAAAGACGAGAACGGTGAATACCACAACGTTCACCTCAACCTCCACGAGGACGAACTCGCTGTCGCCGGTATGGAGATCGGTGACGAGGTGTTCGTTCGCGTCCGCGACGGCAAGATCATCATCCAGAAGGCCGACCCGGACGACGTCGAACACGACTTCTGAGCTCACTCCCTTGTGCGGCACAGCCGATGGCTGGAGCGGCCGCTCCGTCGGGTTAATAGCGGTCGAGTGATTCTGCCCGCCTAATGAGCCTCTACGACCTCGCGAAGCCAGCGCTTTTCGCGTTGCCACCGGAAACCGCACATCTCGCGGTCCACCGGTTACTCCGAGCCGCCCAACACACACCAGCCGAGGGCGCAGTCCGCCGCCGCTACAGCGTTGACGACGAGCGGCTCGCCGTCGACCGCTTCGGGCTCTCCTTCGACAACCCCGTCGGCGTCGCCGCCGGCTTCGACAAGAACGCC
The DNA here is from genome assembly GCF_900103715.1 of Halogranum gelatinilyticum. Classification (NCBI taxonomy): domain Archaea; kingdom Methanobacteriati; phylum Methanobacteriota; class Halobacteria; order Halobacteriales; family Haloferacaceae; genus Halogranum; species Halogranum gelatinilyticum. Next base: position 1,537 of record NZ_FNHL01000001.1, read on the forward strand.
GAGATACCCTCGGTGCTCACCGCGCTCGGCTTCGGTCACGTCGAGATCGGTGCCGTCACCGCGGAGCGACAGTCCGGTAACCCCCGGCCACGGATGTTCCGGCTCCGCGACGACGAGGCACTCATCAACCGGATGGGCTTCAACAACGAGGGTGCCGACCGAATCGGTGACCGGCTCGACAGCGAACCGCTCCCCGATGCCCCGCTCGGCATCAACATCGGGAAGTCGAAGGTCACCCCACTGGAGGAGGCCGCAGACGACTATCTCTACACCTACGAACGCGTCGCCGACGCGGGCGACTACTTCGTCGTCAACGTCTCCAGTCCGAACACGCCCGGTCTCCGCTCACTCCAGAACCGCGAGTCGTTGGAGGAGATCTTCGGAACACTGCAGGACGCCGGTGCCTCGCCACTGCTCGTCAAACTCTCGCCGGACCTGTCGGGGGGAGCCATCGAGGACGCCTTGGCCGTCGTCGACGACCTGGACCTCGACGGCGTCATCGCGACCAACACCACGACCGAACGGCCAGACTCCCTCCAGAGTCCCGAGAAGGCGGAGCGCGGCGGTCTCTCGGGCAAACCTATCGAGGAGCGTGCGACCGGCATGGTGCGGTTCATCGCCGAACGGACGGACGTCCCTGTCATCGGTGTCGGCGGCATTACGGACGCCGAAGGTGCCTACGCGAAGATTCGCGCCGGAGCAAGCGTCGTCCAACTCTACACCGGACTCGTCTACGAGGGGCCGGGTCTCGCCCGCGACATCAACGAAGGACTCGTGGAACTCTTGGAGCGCGACGGCTTCGACAGCGTCGACGACGCAGTCGGAGCGGACCTGTAGCTGCTGAAGATAGAGAACGGCGGAGAGAGGAGAGCCGTTTAGTTCTGAACGACGACGAGCGCGCCGTCGACTTCGAGCATCTCGCCCTCGCCCATGAACTTGCGTTCACGGTTGACCTCGAAGAGGTCCGCGTCGAGTTCGACGTCGGCGACGTGGAGGACGCCGTCCTCGATGGTGTAGTCGCCCGCCTCGATACCGGCTTCGATGTCCGGCACCTGACTGCCGAACTTCGGGCCGACCTGTGCGTAGTCGAGGTCGATGCCCGTGACGACGGACTCGATTTCCGGCTCCTCGTCGAGCGATTCGAGGCTCTCGACGTGCATCACGCGGCTGATATCGTCTTCGAGCCCCGTGATGTTGCCGTAGACCTGCACCGTGTCGACGGCGGCGTTCATCGACAGCTGGTTGTCGCTCTTGTACTTCCGGAGCGCGCCGACGACGGCCATCGCCGTCTCGCCGGCTTCGAGGTCGGCCTCCATACCGCGCGGTTCGGGCCAGTCGGCGCGGTGGACGCTCGTCTCGGCGTCGTGCATGTCCCGCCAGAGTTCCTCGGTGATGTGTGCGAGGAACGGCGCGAACAGCTTCAGGAAGGTCGCGTGGGCCGTCCGGAGCGTGTAGGCCGCCGAGTCGTCCTCGCCCTCCTGGAGTCGCTGTTTGGCAATCTCGAGATAGTCGTCACAGAACGTGTGCCAGAAGAAACTGCGGAGGCTGTCGCGGGCCTTCGAGAACTCGCGGTTCTCCAGTTTCTCCGTGACGAACTCGACTTCGGCATCGAGCTCTGCAAGCAGCCACTTGTCGATAGCCTTCAGGTCGGGCTGCTCGGGCGTCTGGTCTGCGAGGCCTTCGACGAGCTTCGAGGCGTTCCAGAGCTTCCGCATGAGCTTCTCGCCAGCGACGAGGCCTTTCTCCTGGTACGGGAGGTCGTCGCCGATGGCACTGCCGGCGGCCCAGTACCGGGCGGCGTCGACGGGGAACTTCTCCATGACCTCGTCGGGCGAGACGATGTTGCCCAGCGACTTCGACATCTTCACGCGGTTCTCGTCGAGGACCATCCCGTTGATCATCACGGAGTCGAACGGGACCTCGCCGGTGTGCTCGTAGCACTTGACGACCGTGTGGAACAGCCAGAAGCTGATGATGTCGTGGCCCTGCGGCCGGACGTCGAACGGGTAGATCTCGGGACGCTCCATCTGGAGCTCTCCAGATTCCTCGTTCCAGTCCCAGCCGGCGTTGATGAGCGGCGTCAGCGACGACGTCGCCCAGGTGTCGAAGACGTCGTCTTCGGCGACGAACTCGCCGTGGCCACACTCGGGACACGCGTCCACTGGTGGGTCGTCCGAGAGCGGGTCGACCGGCAGCGACTCGCGGTCGGCCATGACCGGCTCGTCACACTCGGCGCAGTACCAGACGGGGAACGGGATGCCCGAGGAGCGCTGGCGGGAGATGGCCCAGTCCCACTGGAGTCCCTCGATCCAGTTCTTGTACCGCGTGAACATCTTCTCCGGGAACCAGTCCATCTGGCGGCCGGCTTCGAGATACTCCTCGCGCTTGTCGAGGAGCTTGATGTACCACTGGTCCTTGACGAGGAACTCGACGCCCGTCCCACAGCGCTCGTGGACGTTGACCGTGTGGGTGATGGCGCGCTTGTCGAGCAGGACGCCCGCGTCGTCGAGGTCCGAGACGATGGCCTCGCGGGCCTCCGTCGAGGCGTGCAGGCCGTCGTACTCGCCTGCGACCTCGGTCATCGTGCCGGACTCGTCGATGGCGATACGCAGCGGCAGGTCGTGGGCCTGATACCACTCGATGTCGGTCTGGTCGCCGAATGTACAGCACATGACGAGGCCCGTTCCCGTCTCCAGGTCGACGCGCTCGTCTTCGAGGATGGGGACGGTCTGGCCGAACAGCGGCACCTCGGCCTCCTGTCCCACGAGGTCCTGATTCTCGTCGTCGTCGGGGTGGACGAAGACGGCGACACAGGCGGGCAGCAGTTCGGGGCGGGTCGTCGAGATGACGAAGGAGTCGTCGCTGTCGGCAATCCCGAACTCGATGTCGTGGAAGTGCGAGGCCTGCTCGTCGTCCTCTGTCTCGACCTGCGAGATGGCCGTCTCACACTCGGGACACCAGATGGCCGGAGCGCGCTGGCGGTATTCGCGGCCCTGGTCGTAGAGTTCGAGGAACGAGAGTTGCGAGATGCGTTGGACGCGCGGCTCGATGGTCTGGTAGGTCTGGTCCCAGTCGATGGAGACGCCGATGCCCTGCATCTTCTCGTTGAAGTCGGCCTCGTACTCGGCGGTGACCTCGCGGCACATCTCCTGGAACTCCCGCCGGCCGTAGTCCTGGTGGCGGACGTCGAGTTCGTCCTCGGTCAGCCGTTCGGAGGCGATGCCGTTGTCGTCGTAGCCGAACGGGAAGAAGACGTCCTTGCCCTGCATCCGGTTGTAGCGGGCGACGACGTCCTGGAGGATGGAGCCGTAGACGTGGCCCCAGTGGAGGCTCCCCGATACCGTCGGCGGCGGCGTGTCGATAGAGAAGGCGGTGTTGGGGTCGACGGCGTCGCCGTGGTAGGCGTAGGTGTCGTCTTCCACCCACTGGTCTTGCCACTTGGGTTCGACGGTCTCGGGGTCGTATTCTCCACTCGGCATTCTTGGCTTGTGGTCCGCTTGCGTCGCTGTTAAAGAACTCGGTTGTCCGGGAGGCCGTAACAGGCTCACACGGCCGATGCACGGAGCGTCTCCCCTGTCGGCGGCCCCAGCCGCTCAGTCCGACGTGGCGGCAGTCTTCTCTTGCGCCGATTCGAGCGCGTCGAAGCCGCGTTCGAGGTCGGCGAGCAGGTCGGCGATGTGTTCGACACCGACTGACATCCGCACCAGCGAGTCGGTGATGCCGAGTTCGTCGCGGGCGGCCTGCGTGAGCGGCGAGTGCGTCATCGTCGCCGGATGCTCGACGAGCGATTCGACACCGCCGAGACTCACGGCCAGCGGGAACTCCCGGAGTGCACCGAGGAACTGTTCGACACCGGCCAGCTCGGCGTCGAGTTCGAACGAGAGGACGCCGCCGTAGCCGCTCATCTGCCGCTTCGCGAGGTCGTGCTGGGGGTGACTCTCGAGGCCGGGATAGTGGACCGCGGTCACGAGGTCGTGCGATTCGAGGTAGTCGGCGACGGCCAGCGCGTTCTCCTGGTGGCGCTCCATCCGCAGCGGGAGCGTCTTCGTCCCACGGAGCACCATGTAGGCGTCGAACGGCGAGAGCATGTTGCCCATGCCGACCTGCTGGAGGAAGCGGATCTCCCCCGCGAGCGTCTCGTCGTCCGTCACGACCGCGCCGCCGACGGAGTCGCTGTGGCCGTTGAGATACTTGGTCGTGCTGTGGACGACGACGTCGGCCCCGAGCGCGAGCGGTTGCTGGAAGTACGGGCTGACGAAGGTGTTGTCGACGCCGAGGAGCGCGCCGGCGTCGTGGGCGACGTCCGCCAGCGCCGCGATGTCACAGAGCCGCATCAGCGGATTGGTCGGCGTCTCCATCCAGAGCAGTTCGGTCTCCGGGCGGACCGCGTCGGCGACGGCGTCGGGGTCGCGGGCGTCGACCAGCGTCACGTCGACCCCGAGACGCTCCTCGAACAGCCGCGAGAGCATCGTCTTCGTCCCACCGTAGAGGTCGTCGAAGGCGACGACGTGGTCGCCGGGCTGGACGGTCGCCATCACCGTCGAGACGATGGCCGCCGTCCCGGAGGCGAAGGCCATCCCGTACTCGCCCCCCTCCATCGCCGCCAACCGATGCTCCAACGCGTTCCGCGTCGGATTCGACAGCCGTGAGTAGAGATACTCGCCGGCGTCAGGGTTCAACGATTCGAGGTCCGCGTCCGGGTTGAGACCGCCGACGGCGTAGGTCGACGTCAGGTGGATGGGGACGACGACGTCCTCGGCGACGTCGCTCGTCGTCGACTCGTGCTCGCCGTGGGTCACGCTGAGCGTCTCGAACCGTTTGTTGTGAATGTCCATTAAGAATAGAGATGGGAAGACAGGTTGTAACGTTTTCGTAACTTCGGTGAAAAATTAGTATAGAGTATCGCCACACTGCGTAAAATTCTCGTGGGTTATGCGACGTCCGTCCCGTCCGCCGGCAGTGTCACTCGGCGACAGGTTCGAGCACGAACTCGTACATCGAGGTGTCGCTGTGGAGTCCGTAGAGCCAGTAGCACGTGTTCTCCTTCCGGACGTACTCCTCGTTCCCGCCGCTGGGTTCGAGTTCGTCGGGGAACTCGTAGTCACGCGCTTCGTACGACCCGTCTTCGAGCGCGCTGTCGAAGGCGGCCTGCCCCTCGGCCGAGAGGTTCGCGTACGTCAGCGTCTCGTTCCCTTCGGCCTCCGCGCAGTCGACCTCGTCGGGGCGGATGCTGTACGTGACGATCCAGTCGAACTGTGGCTCGTACTGGGTCCCCTCGTACAGAATCGCGTCGTATTCGCGGAGTTTCTTCATCGTCTCGTACTGAACGGCGGTCCGCTCGCGGAGCACCGCCTCTTCGACGACGCGCTGGTGACGGTCAGAGAGCGAGTCGTAGGCGACGACACCGGGCGGGAGCGAGGTGGTCGTCGATGAATCGGTCGGTGACTCGGCCGTCGGCGACGACCGGTCGGTCGGCGCGGCGGGACCGAGACAGCCCGCGAACCCGGCGGCGACGCTGCCGAGGAAGCCGACGACTGTCCGACGTGACGGGCGCGGTGGAGGGCGCATAGTCGAACGCCCATCCGCGAGAAACAAGTGTTTTCTGCCGAGTGAGTGAGTCGAGTTTCCCGAGTTTCCCGAGTTACTCGTCGGCCAGCGCGTCCAGTCGGAACTCGAAGGCCGCGACCGGCAGTTCGAGGTCGTGTTCGACGAGCACCTTCGGGTGGACTTCGCCGACGACGCCGACCTCCTCGCCGTCGATGACCACGGCAGCGACGCGGCCGGGGATGAACGACGGATGCTCCGTCGCGGGCGTCTCCAACTCGACGTCGAAGTCGCGACAGAGTGCCTGCAGGCGACCCTTTGCGTCCTCGTAGGTCGCGTCGAAGCGGGCCAGCGCGCCGGCGACCGTCCGGTGTTCGGCGACGTTCGTGTTCTCCGAGTCGTCGCGTTCGGCCGCGAGGCCGATCTCCGCGAGGTCCTGCGGATACGGCCGGTGGGTGTTGTTCTCCAGCACCATCATGAGCGACGGGAGTGCCCACGACCGGAGTTGCGTGTAGTCCTCACTGTAGGGTTCCGTGATCTCGACCGGCTCGCCGCCGCCGACGACGTCGCTGCCGGCGTCGACGTGCATCCGCTCGTAGTTCTCTTCTCCACTGATCATGTGGAAGTTGAGCAGGTCTTCGAAGCCCAGTCCCACGAGACTCCGACGGGCGGCGTCTTCGAGCGTCGAGTGCTCGTGGCGGCCGCCGACGGTGCCGATGTCGGGATATTTCGGGACGAGTTCGTTGAACCCGTACGCGCGGCCGACGTCGTCGACGAGGTCGATGGGGTGGAGCACGTCGACGCGGTACGGCGGAACCGACACCTCGTAGGCGAGGTCCTCGGCTTCGTCGTCGAGTTCGGCGTCCACTTCGGCGGCGTCCGATGCCGCCTCAGCATCCAGCCCAGAACGCTCGAACAGGTCGATGGTCTCCTGCTCGTCGAGTTCGAGACCGAGCATCGTCTCGATGCGGTCGTGGGTGACAGTCTTCGTCCGGACCTCGAAGTCCGGCTTGACGGCCGTTCCGCTGGGATAGTTGACCTCCACCTGCTCGATTGTCGCCCCGCGTGCGGCGAGGGCGTAGCAGATGATGTTGCACATATGGTCGATGGTCCACTGGTCGGTCCCGGTGAGTTCGACGAACAGGTCACGCGAGTCCGTCGACACCTCGGTCCGACGGCCGTTGATGACCGGCGGGAACGAGAACAGCCCGAGTTCGTCGTAGATGGCGGGCACGCGGTCGTACTCGGCCACGATGTCCGCGTACTTCTGGCCAGTGGGGTGGTCGTCGAGCACCTGCGCCGGTGAGAGTTCACGGTCGGAGTCAAGCGCGACGAAGGTGTCGCCCTCCGGGTCGATGCCTTTGTAGGTGATGGAGTTGCCACCCTCCTCGCCGAGCATCTCGCCTTTCAGCATCGTCAGGTCGTGGATACCGATGGCACCCTTGACGCGCTTGCGACCCATCGTCGCGTGCAGTTTCTCCTGCAGTTGGATGATGGAGTCCAAGCCAGCTTCCGAGAGGTTCGCACCGCGAATCACCGCGCCGGTGACGTACGGCCGCTCGTCGGGGACGGACTCGTCGACCTCGATGGTCCAGTCCGGGTCGTTCGTCTTGGGCACGTAGACACCGCGGTCGTCTCCGTACTGGTAGCGAAGCGACCGGGCGACGCCCTCGACGGAGAGTCGGTCCAGCCGGTCGGGACCGAACTCCAGTTGCATCAGGCCGTCCTCGGTGTCGCCCTCGTATTCGAGACCGAGCGCGAAGAGGTCGTCTTTCAGTTCGTCGTCGCTCTTGTCTTCTTTTCCAGTGAGTCGGCGGAGTTCGTCCGGGTCGACGTCTACGACAGGCATCAGTGAAGCACCTCCGTTTCCCGCAGCAGTTCGAGGTCACACAACGTCCCGTGGACGTCGCGGATGTCCTCGAAGCCGTACATCAGCATCAGCAGGCGTTCGAGCGCGAGGCCCCACGCCATCACGTCACACTCGATACCGAGCGGTTCGAGCACCTCCGGGCGGAACATCCCCGAGTTGCCGATCTCGATCAGCTCCCCCGTCTCGGGATGGCGGCCGAACAGCTCGAACGACGGCTCCGTGTAGGGGTTGTAGTGCGGCTTGAACTGGATGTCCGTGATGCCGAACTGGCGGTAGAACTCCTCGAAGGTCCCCATCAGGTCCCGTACCGAGAGGTCCTCGCCCATGACCCAGCCCTCGATCTGGAAGAACTCCAAGAGGTGCGTCGGGTCGAGCGTGTCGTTACGGTAGACCTTCTCGACACTGAAATACCGCTGCGGCGGTTCGAGGTCGCCCTGCGCGTAGCCCGAAAGGTAGCGCATCGACAGCGACGTGGTGTGACCACGGAGCGCGATGGCGCGGGCGAAGTCCTCGGACCACGGCGAGTGGTAGCCGTCGCCGTCCTCGCCGACACCCTCGCGGTGAGCACTCTCGACTCTATCCACCAGGTCCGCCGGAATCTCCTGAATCGGCGGGACGTCCAGCGCGAAGCGGTCCCAGTGGGTTCGCGCGGGGTGGTCCTGCGGCATGAAGAGACAATCGTTGATCCAGAAGTCCGCGTCGGCGTGCGGCCCCTCCATCTCCTGAAAGCCCATCCCGACGAGCGTGTCCTTCACTCGGTCGGCGGTCTGTCGGAGGATGTGGGTCTTGCCACCCTGTGCGGTCGGGGCGTCGGCCTCGACGTTGTACTCGGTGAACTCGACGTCTTGCCACTCACCCGAGGTCAGCATCTCGGGGGTCAGGCGGTCGACGGTCTGGGCGGCTTCGACGCCCTCCATCAGCGCGGTTACGCCGTCGTCGGTCAGTGTCACGAGTCGGACGGTGCGCTCAGAGCGCTCCACGAGGCCACGGCTCTCCAGTTGGTCGAGCACGTCGTCAGCGACGTCGCCAGCCTCGTCGTCGGCGACAGCCGAGAGTGCGGCGGCTTCCTCGTCCGCATCCGGGTCGGCGTCGGCGTTCGCGTCGACTGCTCCGCCGTCGATGACGCCGTAGCCCTTCCGGGCGAAGTTCGAGAGGGCGATGTTGACCTGCGGACCGCCGAGGCCCGAGGCACCGATGAGCTGGCCCATCTCGACCGGTTCTGCGTCGGCACCGGCGTCGATGGCGGCGCGGTAGAGGCGGACCTCCGGCAGGCCGTCGTCGAGATACTCCTCGCCCTCCTCGGTGAGTGAGGCACTCGTCTCCAGTTCTTCGTCGACGGCGACGAGGCCGTCGTCGCGGAGGTCGAAGGCCGCACCCGTCACCGTCTCGGGTTTCAGGCCCGTCGCCTCCGCCAGTTGGTCGATTGTCTGTGCGTCCGTCGCGCTCGCGGCTTCTAACACCGCGACCTGTGTTTCCGGGAGTCGCATATCGTCGTTGCTTCGGATACCGTGTGGTCGTCAGTTAGCAGTTCCGGGACAGTCGTCTCCTGTCCCTACGCCGAATCGGAGCGGGTTCGTCCGCCGGGTCGGCGGTGTCGGGGTGAACCGAACACCGCGAGTCCGACGGAGTCCACCGCCCCGCTCAGGCGTCGAAAAAGAACCCGAACCCGCTGGTAGTCGCTCGGCGCACGGGCGTCACAACGTCGGATTCGGACGTCATACTCGGGAGAAGACCGCCACGAGACAAAAACGTTCGGAAGGAGCGAGTCAGCGTCGTCAGAATCGGCGAGGCGATGACAGACTTACTCGCCGTTCGGCGCGATGCCGCGACGGTCGGACTCCAGCGAGAAGTCGAGGTCCTCCAGCAGTTCCTCGGCCTCCTCGCGCTTCTCCTGGTGCTCTTCGAGGAACTCGCGCATCAACTCCGCTGCTTGCTCTTTGCAGCCACCACAGAGGCGTTCGCCGCCGACACATTCGTCGTAGACCTTCTTCGCGAACTCGTCGTCGTCGCCCGAGAGCAGGTAGGCGTAGAGTTCGTAGACGGGACATTTGTCGGCCTCGCCGCCGAGTTCGCGCTGTTCCTCGGCCGTCGAGCGGCCACCCGTCGTCGCCGACTTCACCTTGTCGTAGCCGTCTTCGGGGTCGTCGAGCAGGCTGATGTGGCTCGCCGGGATCGAGGAGGACATCTTCCCGCCCGTGAGGCCGGTCATGAACCGGTGGTAGACCGAGGAGGGGGGAATGAAGCCGTAGCCCTCGTTGTCGAGTTCGACCTCGCGGGCGAGTTCGTCGGCCTCGGTCCGCGAAAGGTCGAAGGCGTCGACGTGTTCGTCGTAGCGGCGTTTCTCGCCGTCGATAGCCTCGATGAGTGCCTCGAAGGCCTCGTCCGTGGCGTTCCTGTCGAGGAACCGCGTTCGCGGGCGCAGGGGTTCCTTGCCCGCGGCGCGGAGCTTCTTCACCGTACTGTCGCGGACGTCATCCGGCGTCAGTTCGGCTTCGAGCCAGTCGGCGGCGTCCTCACAGCGGACCATCTCGTCCTCGTCGACGTCGTCGCGGAGCGCGCCGTAGGCGGCCGCGAGCAGTTCGCGCTCGGCGTCGTCGGCCTCGAAGCTCGCGTACGCCTCGGTCACCTTGAAGAACCGCATCCGGGTCGAGAGGTCGCGGGCGAAGCGGACGTGGGGGTCCTGGTCAGGTCCGACGGGAATGACCGTCGGCTTCGGCTCGTCCATCTGCGGGTAGAGGATGTCCGCCATCTGCGTGACGACCGACTGCATATGCGAGACGTTGGTCTCGCCGTCGAAGCCGTAGATGGCCTGGAACTCCGAGAAGTTGGCCTTGCCGCCGAGTTCGAACGCGAGGTCCTGGAGGTCGCGGTTCTGGCTCTGGCGGTAGAGCGTGCCGTCCTCGGCGTCGAAGCCGAGCGCGATGAGCGAGAGGAGATAGTCCCGAGCGTGTTCGTCGATCTCGTCCCACGTCAGCCCGCGGGCAGAGTGGGCTTCGAGGTCCGCGATGAGACCGTAGGCGTCGCCGCCCTGCTGTTGGTGCCAGATGATTTCATCGAATACCAGCTTGTGGCCGATGTGGGGGTCGCCCGTCGGCATGAAGCCCGAAAGTACGGCAAAGTCGTCGCCCTCGCGCATGGCCTTCGCGACGGGGCGGTAGTCGCGGTGGCCGAAGATGACGCCGCGACGCATCAGGTAGTGCGGCCGCGGAATCTCGTCGAGTACCTCGTCGAACTCCTCGATGCCGAACTCCTCGAACAGTTTGCGGTAGTCCGAGACCGTGGACGAACCCCACGGGTCGAGCTGGACGTCGTCGGCACCGGCGGTGTCGACGTCGCCGCCGTCGGTCCGCATCTCTTCCTCTACGTTCGTCTCGGGGTCCGTGTCTCGGGTCATGGTGTGAGTCGGGCGACCGACAGCCAGTCTATCCGTTCGTTGGCGTCGGTCAGCGCAAAAACCATTCGTTTCCGTACCCCGCCAGCGAGGCGGACGTCCAGCGCTAAATCCCGCGGTGCGAAGACGTGCTCCGGGGGGAGCACCCGAATCAGATGCTCGGAGTGCGAGAGGTTCGAGACCGACTCGACCTCGGCGTAGGTCCGGAAGTCCGCGCCGAACTTGTAGCCCGTCTTGGGGACGACGCGGCGGTCACGAAGCTCCGCGTAGACCGCCAGCCGACGGTCGAACCGGTCACCCTCGACGTCGCGGCCGCGGGCGACGATGGCGGCGTAGTCGTCTTCGGAACCGTCGAGCGACAACACGCCGTCCGCCGCGAGCGACGCCGCCTCGACGAGCGAGAGCTGAATCGCGCCCGTGATGTCGGCGTCGCGGCCCGTCAGCGGCTGGCCGTAGAAACCGTACTCGTAGAGCGACTCGGGTGCGTCCCAGACGACGACACGGTCTTCGAGCAGGACGCCCGCGAGCGAGTTCGGCGGGGTGTACTCCGTCTTCCCGTCGAGCGTCGGCGTCGTCGCTTCGAGGTAGGTCAGTTCACTCTCCTCGTCGACCACGGCGAGCACGAGGTCCTCCGTCAGGAGTTCCTCGGCCGGGACCGGCTGGCGTTCGCCGACGACGCGGACGCGGTGTTCGACTGCGCCCTCCCCGGGACCAGTCCCGCGAGGGTGGACGACGAAGTCGTAGTCGTCGCGCGAGAGGTCGCTGTCGTCGTCCCGCGCGCCGGGCCAGCCCTCGCGCGTCGGTGAGAGGTAGAAGCCGCGCCCGCGGAGGTCGATGTAGACCAGAAAGCGGAGCGCGAAGCGGTCGCTGGCCTCGGTCGAGGCGACGAAGAACTCGCGGAAGTCCATGCCGTCTATGGACTCTACGTCGCCGCGGAAGAGGAGGTGGGCGGCCTCGACACGGGAGACGTCGATGTCGTTCCCCCCGGCGGGTCGGCCGTAGCCCCGCGAGTCGTGGAACCGTTGGCGTGCGTCGCCGCCGAGGCGCACGACGTCGCCCTGAAGATGTCCGTCCATGGGCTATGGACGTGCCGACGACGACAAAGGGGCGTCGGTGTGGGCGCGGGTCACGCCAATCAGTCAGGTTTGAAACCGCTCACAGGTCCCGTCCAGACACCGCCGCCCCGCACCCGTCTCGAACACCGGCAGCCCACACTCACACTCGTCGACGACGACGCCCGCCGGCAGCGAGAACGCCGTCTCGCAGTCCGGATAGGCGTCGCAGCCAGCGACGAGATGGCCGCCCGCGCCGCGGACGATACGGAGGTCGGCGTGGCAGTCGGGACAGGTCCACTCGCGGTCGAACCGCTTGGTGACGCGGTCGGCCAGCGACTCACACCGCGGGTCGAGACACACCTCGAAGACCTCACCGCGTTCGACCCGAAGCAGGGGGAGCCCGCAGTCCCCGCAGGTCCGGTCGAGTACCGTCGCGGCGGCCGTGAGGCCGTACTCGTCCTCACAGCCGAGACAGCGGACGTCGCCGCCGGCCCGGACGAGCGCGCCGTCGCAGTCGGGGCACGTCCCGACCGGGACGCCCGCGGCGGAGACGGGGACGTCCCGGCGTGTCGTCGTCGCGTGTGAAACCACGCGGAGCAGTTGGTCGCCCGCCTGCGCGGTGACGCCGAAGCCGTCGTCGTCGGCTTCGACGGTCACGCTGTCGGCGCGGGTGAGCCACGCCACGGGCTGGTAGCCGTCGGCGTCGTGGACGAGCACCGTCTTGTCGGGTTTGACCACGACGACGACGTGGCCGCGCTGGGTCCGGTCGCGGGTCCCCTCGAAGGTCGTCGTACAGTCGCCAGCGAAGATGCGCATCGTGTCTGTCACGGGAGGTCTGGCCGCCTTCTCGGATTTGAACCTACGGAGCGGAGCCGGATGGACAGAACGCCTTTCTCCGTGGGGGCCGCCCTGTCGAGTATGACCGACCAACCGCCCGTCCTCTTCGACATGGACGGCGTCATCGTCGACTCCGAGACCTACTGGCACGCCTTCGAGGAGGAGACGCTGTTCCCCGAGACGCTCGCGGGCGACCATCCCGACCTCGACGAGGTGACGGGGATGAACTACCGCGAAATCTACGACTATCTCGAGACGAACTACGAGCCGACGATTACGAAAACCGAGTTCATCGAGCTGTACAACGAGACGGCGACGAAAATCTACGGCGAACAGGTCGCGCTGATGGACGGCTTCGACGCGCTGACTGACACCCTCAGAGACCGCGGCGCGAAGCTCGCCATCGTCTCGTCGGCTCCCAAATCCTGGATCGAGACGACGGTCGACCGCTTCTCGCTCGGCCCGTTCGACCTCGTCTTGAGCGCCGAGGACATCGACGCGCCCGGCAAGCCCGAACCCCACATCTACGAGCACGCCGCGAGCGAGATCGACGCCGACCCCGCCGACTGTATCGTCGTCGAAGACTCGGAGAACGGCGTAACGTCGGCGTCGCGGGCGGGTGCCTATGTCGTCGGCTACCGGACGGGCCCGAACGCCGAGACGGACCTGTCGCTGGCGGACGTCGTCGTCAACGGGCCCGAGGAACTGCGGGCCGAGCTGTTGGACTGATTATTCGACGTCGACCGTCCGCGACTCCCGATACGGCATCAGCGGCAAGTCGGGGAAGGTCACCTCGACCGTGAACTCCAACTCGTCTTTCGCGCCGAAGACACCGACCGGGACGGTCGTCACATCCGAGAGGTAGGTCGACGACTGGCTCATCTCGACGTCGTTGACGGTCACGCGAATCCCCGCCCGCGCCGCGCCGCCGACGTTCCGCACCGACACGTCGCACATCTCGTTGTCGCCGAGCGTGATGCTCGTCGGGAAGTCGCCCCACTCCACCTCGATGCGAGGCATCGACTTCGCGGCCTTCAGGACGCGTTCGGCGACGCCCTCGGACATCCCCGCGCGGGTGAGTTCCGAAACGCCAGCGTCGACGACGTCTGCAGGAGAGGTGAGACCACCCGTCGCCAGCGTCTCCGCGCGGCCCGACCCGACGCCGTCGATGGCGGTCAGGGCGACGGCGTCGCGGTCGACGCCGTTCTCGACGCGGGCCTCCACGCGGGCCGCGAGGTTGGCCGCGCGGGGGCCGGTGAAGCGGTCGAGGAACTCCTGCAGTGCCGCAAGAAGCCTGAGAGCGTTCTGCCGGATGACCCACGCGTCGCTGCGGAGGTCCGAGGGGACGGAGCCGGTCATGCTGGCTTCGAGGATGGCGAACACCTTCCGGTGGCCGTCTTCGAGGTCTGTCTCGCCGGAGATGACCGACTCCACCGCGTCGGACTCCGACTGGCGCGCGGAGACCGAGTCGAACTCGGCTGCGGCGGCGACGGTTTCGAGGACGGCGTCGACCGTGATGGTCTCGCGCTCACAGAGGTCGCGGAACCGACGAGCCGTCTCCAGGCGGAGGTAGTACTTCGAGGCGAGGTTACCCAACGGCGTGGGGTCCAGCCCGAGGTTCTCGTCGGTGGCGATGAACTCCCGCGAGACGAGCGTCTCCAAGGTGTCGCGCACGCGCTCGCGGAGGTCCTCGAAGTCGTAGTGTTCGGGCTTGTTGCGGGCGCGGACGTAGTAGAACGTCGTCTCCAGCCACGACATCACGTCGTCGAGGTCGCCGATGGTACCCATCGCGATCTCGGCGTTGAGATGCGAGTCGAGGTCTTCTGCCAACCGGGACTCGATCTCTTTGCCCTCTTTCAGGAGGCGGCGGTACTTGTCGGCCTCCGAGCGGTCGCAGACGACCCAGCCGTAGCCGACGTCGTCGTAGCCCGGCCGGCCGGCGCGGCCGAGCATCTGGAGCACGTCCAGCGGGCTGATGTCGACGTCGCCCTCCAGCGGGTCGTGGTGTTTCGTGTCGCGGATGACGACACAACGGGCGGGGAGGTTGACCCCCCACGCGAGCGTCGAGGTGGAGAACAGCAGCTGGATCTTCCCCTCCTTGAACCACTGTTCGACCAGGTCGCGGTCGTTCTTCCCGAGGCCGGCGTGGTGGAAGGCGACCCCGTCCAGCACGGACTTCCGAAGGGTGTCGTTCGACAGCTGTTTCGCGTCGTTGTGGAAGTCGTAGTCGCCGCGCGCACCGATAGGAATGTCGCGTTCGGCGATTTCGTCGCGGGCTTTCCGGGCGGCCATCACCGAGTCCTGTCTGGAGGCGACGAAGACGAGCGACTGGCCGCCGTCACGGATGTGTGGTTCCGCGAGGTCGAGCGCGCGGTAGAGCCTGCGGTACTTGTCGGCGAAGGAGTTCTCGCCGTGCGTGTAGGTCTTGACGCCCGCGTGGAGGTCGACCGGGCGGTACTCGTCGCCGAACTCGAAGGTCGACTCGGGCGGAGCGTCCAGCCACTCGGCGACGTCCTCGACGTTGGGCATCGTCGCCGACAGTGCCACGATGCGCGGGTCGCAGAGACGTCGGAGCCGCGAGACGGTGACTTCCAGTACGCCGCCGCGCTTCTCGGAGTCGAGCAGATGGACCTCGTCGATGACGACGCAGTCGACCTGCGTGATGAAGGAGTAGCGCGGCGACTCGTGTTTCCGCGTCGCCGAGTCGGTCTTCTCCGGGGTCATCACGAGGATGTCCGCACGTTCGGCCCGACGGGGGTTGAGGTCGCGCTCGCCGGTGACGACGTAGACGGAGTAGCCGAGCGACTCGAAGCGTTCCCACTCCGACTCCTTCTCGTTCGTCAGTGCCCGCATGGGGGCGATGAAGAGTGCAGTGCCCCCCTTGCTGAGACAGCGGCAGATGGCCAACTCGGCCAGGGCGGTCTTGCCGCTGGCGGTCGGCGCGCTGGCGACGAAGTTGTCGCCGCCGTCGAGGATAGCCGGCAACGCCTCGCGCTGCATCCGGTTGAACTCGTCGAAGCCGAAGGCGTCGGCGAACTCCGGGACGGCCTCGGCGACCTTCACCGGCGACCACCCGCAGAAACTGGGGACACGCTCATCGGATGGAATCCGGCACTACGGGGGCAAAGGCGTTTCCGTCCGGGGTGGCGTCGGAGAGTCAGCCGAGCAGCCCGAGCGTCCACCGGACGAGTTCCGACCCCGCAAAGAGCGCTCCCTCGACGCGGGAGAGCACCCGGCCCGTCCACAGCGCGGCGACCATCACGGCCGACACGACGAGCAGCCAGCCGAGCGTCTCCAATGCGGCCGGACTGACCGTCAGCGGCCGGAAAACGGCTCCGAGACCCATGACGGCGAGGACGTTGAACACGTTGCTGCCGACAACGTTGCCGACGGAGACGCCGAGGCTGCCGCGACGGATGGCGACGAGCGAGACGGCGAACTCCGGTGTCGACGTCCCCGCCGCGACGACGGTCCCGCCGATGACCCACTCGGAGACGCCCGCCCCGCGGGCCAGTGTCGACGCGGCCCCCACCAGGAGGTCGCCGCTCACGAGGACAATCGCCAGTCCGACGACCAGGAAGACGACGTCCCGGCCGGGGAACGCGACCCGTTCTGTCACCTTGCGCGTCACGGCCGAGACGGCGTCGTCGCGTTCGGTCTCACCCGTCGGCGACGTCTCCGCGGCCGTCGCCCGTTCGCTCGCGAGGAGATAGCCGGTGTACGCGAGAAACAGGCCGAGGAGGACGCCCCCTTCGAGGCGCGTCACGGTGAGGTCGAACAGGACCGCCCCGCCGACGAGCGTGCTCGCGAGGAGGACGACGCCGTCGCGCCGGACGAGCGTCTCGGCGATGGGGATGGCCCGGAACAACGCGACGACACCGAGGATGAACGCCAGGTTGTAGACGTTCGAACCGAGGACGTTGGCGACCGCGATGTCGCCCAGCCCGTTGAGTGCGGCGTCGGCGGTGACCACCAGCTCGGGCGTGGACGTGCCAGCCGCGACGATGGTCAGCCCGATGGTCAGCTCCGAGAGCCCGGCACGCCGGGCGAGTCGGACGACCGAGTCGACGAGGAGTCGTGCGCCGACCCAGAGCCCGAGCACCGTCGCGACGACGATGCCGAGTTGGACGGCAGTACTACCGGCGACCATCTTGTACGGAAAGACGACTCGGGGGACGTGTATGAGCGTTGTGGACGGCCGGAGGACGGAACGGTGAGGCGACTCAGTCGGCCGCCGGAGCACCGGACGCCTGTTCGGCCGCCCGCTCTAGCATCCCGGCACGCGTGGAGTACCAGTAGTAGACGCCGAGCCAGACCGCCGCCGCGACGTTCGAGAGCGTGACCGCCCAGAACGCCGCCTCGACGCCCCGCCCCAGCAGGAAGGCACCACCGGCCGCGATGGGCAGCCGAACCACCCAGTACTGCACCACCGTCGACCACATACTGACGTTCGTCCGACTCGCGCCGTTGAACCCGGCTTCGAGCGTCTTGATGCCGCCGAGCGCCCAGTAGCCGAAGACGAGAATCTGGAGATACAGCACCGTCGACTCCAGTGCCGCCCCGGAGATGTCGGGAACGAACAGCTGGGCGATGGCCGCCGGGAAGAGATACTGGACGACGCCGATGGCCGAGAGACCGATGACGGCGAGACCGACACCGAACCACGTCGCGTGCTGTGCACGCTCGGGCTGGTCGGCTCCGAGGTTCTGTCCGATGACGCTCGTGGCGGCCTGGCCGATGCCGCTCGCGGGGACGAAGGCGATGGTCGCGACCCGCGCGCCGATGGTGTACGCGGCGAGACCGGCCGCGCCGCCAGCCAGCGAGACGACCGCGACCATGAGCAGGCGGGCGAACTGGCGGCCAGACTCCTGGACCGCGATTGGCGAGCCGACCTCGACGAGGTCCCGAAAGAGGTCCGGCTGGAGCGAGATGGACTCGCGCGTGAGCGTGAACTCGTTGCTGTCGCGAGTCATATACCAGAGGGCGACGAGCGCGCCGACAGCGTAGCCGATACCCGTCGCGAGGGCTGCTCCTTCGAGCCCCATCGCGGGGAACTCCCAGTAGCCGAGGATGAGGAAGGGGTCGAGGACGAGGTTGACGACGATGGCGACGAGGTTGATGACGAGCGCGGTCCGGGTGTCGCCCCAGGCGGTGAAGCCGCTCTCGAGCGTGTCACTGAGCGCGGAGGGGACGAGCGCGTAGACCGCGTGTGCGGTGAGATACGTGAGCGCCAGCGGCGCGACGGCCGCCGAGGGGTTCAGGAGACCGACGAGTTCCTCCCCGAAGACGACGACGACGCCGATGAGGACGAGTGCGATGGGGAGCGCGAGTGCGATGGCGTTGAACGGGACGCGCCTCGCGCCGACGATGTCTTCGGCACCGACGCGTTGGGCGGTGAGTATCTGGCTCCCGACGAAGAGCATGATGAGCGGGACCATCAGCAGGGCCGTGTAGGGGATGACGAGTCCGACCGCGGCGACCGCCTCCTCGCCGAGGCGGCCGACCCAGAAGATGTCGACGACCTGCTGGGCGACCAACGCGAAGTTCTGCGCGACGAGTGGGGCCGCCAGAACGAGCAGCGCGCGCGGAATCGACCCCTCGGTGATCTCGTCTTTCGCGAGGTCGAACATGATATGAATTTGTCGTTGGCGAGGTAGAATAAATGGTTGTCGGTGTTTGGCATGGGAGCCGCGGCCAGCGGCCACGCGGCCGCAGACGTAATGCTCACGTTTTTGGCTCCCGGCCCGAAGGGAGCATCATGAGCAGCAGGCGCAAGCCGGACTGGCTGAAGATGCGACCACCGGCGGGCCAGCGCTTCACGGAAATCAAACAGAGCCTCCGCGACCGGAACCTCCACACGGTCTGCGAAGAGGCCAACTGCCCCAACCTCGGGGAGTGCTGGAGCGGCCGCGACGGGCCGGGCACGGCGACGTTCATGCTGATGGGCGACCGCTGTTCGCGCGGCTGTAACTTCTGTGACGTCCAAACAGGTGGAATGGAGCCGCTCGACCCCGACGAGCCCGCGAACGTCGCCGAGGCCGTCGCCGACATCGGCCTCGACTACGTCGTCCTCACCTCCGTCGACCGCGACGACTTGCCGGACCAGGGTGCGAGCCACTTCGCGCAGACGATTCGGGAGATCAAGGAACGGGACCCCTCGGTCCTCGTCGAGGTCCTCATCCCTGACTTCCAGGGCCGCCCGGACTGCGTCCGCCAGATCATCGAGGCCGGACCCGACGTCATCGCCCACAACATCGAGACGGTCGAGCGACTCCAGTGGCCGGTGCGCGACCGGAGAGCGAGATACGACCAGTCGCTGTCGGTGCTCGAACAGGTCGAGCGGGAGTCGGACATCTACACCAAGACGAGCATCATGCTCGGGCTCGGCGAGTACGACCACGAGATCTACCAGACGCTCTCGGACCTCCGGGAGGCCGACGTCGACATCGTGACGCTCGGGCAGTATCTCCAGCCCTCGCGCTCACATCTCGACGTGTTCGAGTACGTCCACCCCGACGCGTTCGAGACGTGGCAACAGGTGGCAGAGGACGAACTCGGCTTCCTCTACTGCGCCTCGGGACCGATGGTCCGTTCGTCGTACAAGGCGGGCGAACTGTTCGTCGACGCCCTGCTCCGCGACGGCAAGAGCGTCGACCAGGCCCGTGCGGAGGCCCGCGCGGCGAGTCACTGAGCAGTCAATTCGGCGTGAGTCGTCCGTTGCCGACGCCGTCAGCCGATTTCTGTCTGGACGACCTGCTTGCGACACGACCACACACCACACGCCTGTCAGGAATTCTTCCCGTTCGTCCATTAACGACCCCCGAACGGTCGTTCCGTCTAACGATTCGTCCATATTCCGGACAAGCACAGAAAATTCGTCCGTTTCTTGCGGCGGAATTGGACAGATACGACCGAGACTGGCAAGAATCCTAACTATAGTAAACTATTTACGAAAATCATTTAATGCGGGCGAGTGACCCTTCGCGTATGCAATGGAGGGTGCGACCGTGAGTACGCTGCAACGGGACCCCGAGGAACAGGTACAGGTCCTCGACGAGAACGGCGGTGTCGTCGGTGAGGTACCGGATATCGCCGACGACGAACTCGTCGAGATGTACCGTGCGATGCGGCTGGCTCGACACTTCGACAAACGCGCCGTCAGCCTCCAGCGGCAGGGCCGGATGGGGACCTACCCCCCGCTCTCCGGGCAGGAAGGCGCCCAGATCGGGAGCGTCATGGCACTGGACGACGACGACTGGATGTTCCCGAGCTACCGTGAACACGGCGGCGCGGTCGTCCGCGGTGTCCCCCTGACCCAGACGCTGCTCTACTGGATGGGCCACGAGGACGGCAACAGGATGGCTGAGGGCGTCAACGTCTTCCCGGTCGCCGTCCCCATCTCGACGCAGATCCTCCACGCCACCGGCGCGGCGTGGGCGTCGAAGCTCAAGGGCAACGACGACGAGGCGTTCATCTGTTACTTCGGCGACGGCGGCACCAGCGAGGGCGACTTCCACGAGGGGCTCAACTTCGCGGGCGTCTTCGACACCCCGAACGTCTTCTTCTGCAACAACAACCAGTGGGCCATCTCGGTCCCCCGCGAGCGACAGACCGCCTCGAAGACCATCGCCCAGAAGGCCCACGCCTACGGTTTCGAGGGCGTGCAGGTCGACGGGATGGACCCGCTGGCCGTCTACAAGGTCACCCGCGAGGCCGTCGAGAAGGCGAAGAACCCCGGCGACCGCCGCCGACCGACGCTCATCGAGGCCGTCCAGTACCGCTTCGGTGCGCACACCACCGCCGACGACCCGACCGTCTACCGCGACAGCGACGAGGTCGAGAAGTGGAAGGCGAAGGACCCCATTCCACGCCTCGAAACGTTCCTCCGCGAGACGGGACGGCTCGACGACGAGTCCGTCGACGCCGTCACCCAGTCCGTCGAGGACCAGGTGGCCGACGCCATCGCCGAGGCCGAGTCGGTCCCGCGTCCGGAGCCCTCGGAGATGTTCGAGCACGTCTACAGCGAGATGCCCGACCATCTCCGCGAGCAGATGGACGACCTCGAGTCCCTGCGCGACCAGTTCGGCGACGAAGCATTCCTGAGAGAGTAAGCGAACCACATGAGCGCACAAAACCTCACCATAGTCCAAGCAGTACGGGACGGTCTCTACACCGAAATGAAGCAGGACGGCGACGTGGTCGTCCTCGGCGAAGACGTCGGCAAGAACGGCGGCGTCTTCCGCGCCACCGAAGGTCTCTACGACGAGTTCGGCGGGGACCGCGTCATCGACACGCCGCTCGCGGAGTCCGGCATCGTCGGGACCTCCATCGGCATGGCCGCCTACGGCCTGAAGCCGGTCCCCGAGATGCAGTTCTCGGGGTTCATGTACCCCGCGTTCGACCAGATCGTCTCCCACGCCGCGCGCCTGCGCAACCGGAGCCGAGGGCGGTTCACCTGTCCGATGGTCGTCCGCGCGCCCTACGGCGGCGGCATCCGCGCGCCCGAACACCACTCCGAGTCCAAGGAGGCGTTCTACGCCCACGAAGCCGGCCTGAAGGTGGTCATCCCCTCGACGCCGTACGACACGAAGGGACTGCTCATCTCGGCCATCCGCGACCCCGACCCGGTCATCTTCCTCGAACCCAAACTCATCTACCGCGCGTTCCGCGGTGAGGTGCCCGAGGAGGACTACGAGGTCCCCATCGGCGAGGCCGCCGTCCGCCGCGAGGGCACGGACATCTCCGTGTTCACCTACGGCGCGATGAGCCGTCCCACGGTCGAGGCCGCCGAGAACCTCGAAGAGGAGGGCGTCAGCGTCGAGGTCGTCGACCTCCGGACGGTCTCCCCGCTCGACGAGGAGACCATCGTCGAATCGTTCAAGAAGACCGGCCGCGCGGCCGTCGTCCACGAGGCACCCAAGAAGGGCGGTCTCGCCGGCGAGATTACGGCCGTGATTCAGGAGGAGGCGCTTCTCTACCAGGAGGCACCGGTCGAGCGTATCACCGGGTTCGACGTCCCGTTCCCGCTGTACGCGCTGGAAGACTACTACCTGCCCTCGGTCGCCCGCATCGAGGAGGGAATCCGCAACGCAGTGGGGTTCTAACATGGGAACGAAGGACTTCAAACTCCCCGACGTCGGCGAAGGTGTCGCGGAAGGCGAACTCGTCTCGTGGCTCGTCGGTCCCGGCGACACAGTCGAAGAGGACCAGCCCGTCGCCGAGGTCGAGACCGACAAGGCACTCGTCGAGGTGCCGTCGCCGTACAATGGAACGGTCAAAGAGCTGCACGTCGAGGAAGGGACGATGGTCCCCGTCGGCGACGTCATCATCACCTACGAGGTCGCAGGCGAGGGCGACGAGCCTGCCGATCCAGCGGCCGAAACCGAACCCGAGGAGACTTCGGAAGCGGAACCCGCGGAATCAGAGACCGAACCGGCCGAAGCAGCGACCGAGGACGCCGAACCGGCCGAGTCGTCGGCGAAGGGCGGCCGCGTCTTCGCGGCACCCAGCGCGCGACGGCTGGCCCGTGAACTCGGCGTCGACATCGCGACGGTCGAGGGAAGCGGCCCGAGCGGCCGCGTGACCGACGCCGACGTCCGGCAGGCCGCCGAGGCTGGCGAGGCTGGCGGAGAGACGGCAGAAGCGGACGAGGACGACGGTCCCCGCGACGTCGACATCGACGACGGGGAATCCTCGGTGACGAAGCGCGAGGAGGCCGCCAACGGCGAGACGCCGTCGGATGCCCCCGACGCAGCGGGTCGCAACCGGACGCTGGCCGCACCGGCGACGCGCCGGCTGGCGAACGAGCAGGGCGTCGACCTGAACGACGTGCCCGCGACCGAACAGCGCGACGGCGAGGCGTTCGTCTCCGCCGCCGCGGTGACGGAGTACGCCGAGGCCCAGCGAGCGGCGCAAGAGGCCGACGCACAGGCCGTCTCGGAAGCGGGAGCGTCCGAGACCGAAACGGACGCCGAGCCGTCGGCAGCCGCGCCCGCTGGTGGCGAGGGTGGCCTGTCGGGTGAGCGCATCCCCTACAGAGGAGTCCGCCGCACCATCGGCGAGGCGATGCAGAACTCGAAGTTCACCGCGCCGCACGTCACCCACCACGACAGCACCGACGTGAGCGCGCTGGTCGAACTCCGTGCGGAGCTGAAGGAAGTGGCCGCAGAGCGCGACGTGAAGCTCAGCTACATGCCGTTCGTGATGAAGGCCATCGCGGCGGCGTTGAAGCAGTATCCCTACATGAACGCGACGCTCGACGAGGAGAACGAGGAGATCGTCCTCCGCGACGAGTACCACATCGGCGTCGCCGTCGCGACGGACGCGGGGCTCATGGTTCCGGTCGTCGAGGACGTCGACAAGAAGGGACTGCTCGAAATCGCCGAAGACATGAACGACAAGATCGAGCGGGCTCGGGACCGCTCCATCTCGCGGGACGAACTCCGCGGCAGTACGTTCACCATCACCAACTTCGGCGTCGTCGGCGGCGAGTACGCCACGCCCATCATCAACTATCCCGAGGTCGGTATCATGGGTCTCGGCGAGCTGACGGAGCGGCCGGTCGTGGAGGACGGCGAGGTCGTCGCCCGCCACACGCTGCCGCTGTCGCTGTCTATCGACCACCGCATCCTCGATGGTGCGGTGGCCGCGCAGTTCGCGAACAAGGTCATGGAGTACCTGCAACACCCCAAACTGCTGCTACTCGAATAATATGGTCGTCGGAGACATCTCAACCGGAACCGAAGTACTGGTCATCGGCGCGGGACCGGGCGGCTACGTGGCCGCCATCCGCGCCGCACAGAAGGGTCTCGACACGACGCTCGTCGAGAAAGACGCCTACGGAGGCACCTGCCTGAACCACGGCTGTATCCCCTCGAAAGCCTACATCACGGGCGCGAACCTCGCCTACGACGCGGGCAACGCCGAGGAGATGGGCATCCACGCCGACCCCGCCGTCGACATGGCGGCCATGCGCGAGTGGAAGGACGGCGTCGTCGACCAGCTGACCGGCGGCGTCGAGAAGCTCTGTAAGGCCAACGGCGTCAACCTCGTCAAGGGGACGGCGTCGTTCAAGGACGAGTCGAGTGTCCGCGTCGCCCACGGCGGCGAGGGCCAAGGAAGCGAGACCATCGAGTTCGAGCACTGTATCATCGCGACCGGGAGCCGTCCGATGCAGATTCCCGGCTTCGAGTTCGCCGACGACGAGGTGCTGTCGTCGCGCGACGCGCTCGGACTGGAGTACGTCCCGAACCGCCTCGTCGTCGTCGGCGCGGGCTACATCGGGATGGAGCTGTCGACCGTCTTCGCCAAGCTCGGCGCGGACGTCACCGTCGTCGAGATGCTGGACGACGTCCTGCCCGGCTACGAGGACGACGTCGCTCGCGTCGTCAAGAAACGCGCGGAGTCGCTCGGTATCGACTTCCACTTCGGCGAGGGCGCGTCGGGCTGGGAGGACAACGGCGACGCTATCACCGTCACCACCGAGACCGAAGACGGCGAGGAGTCGAGCTACGTCGCCGACGACGTCTTGGTTGCTGTCGGCCGCAGTCCCGTCACGGACACGCTCGGTCTCGAAAACGCCGGTCTCGAAACGGACGAGCGGGGCTTCATCGAGACGGACGAGCAGGCACGCACCGCCGTCGAGGGCATCTTCGCCGTCGGCGACGTCGCGGGCGAGCCGATGCTCGCGCACAAGGGAAGTACCGAGGGCATCGTCGCCGCGGAGGTCATCGCCGGCGAACCCGCCGCGCTCGATTATCAAGCGATTCCCGCCGCGGTCTTCACCGACCCCGAAATCGGGACGGTCGGCATGACCGAAGCCGAGGCCGAGGAGATGGGCTTTACGCCCGTCGTCGGCCAGTTCCCGTTCAACGCAAGCGGGCGGGCGATGACGACGGGCCACACCGACGGCTTCGTCCGCATCGTCGCCGACGAGGAGAGCGGCTTCGTCCTCGGCGGCCAGATCGTCGGTCCCGAGGCCTCGGAACTCGTCGCCGAGGTCGCGCTCGCCATCGAGATGGGCGCGACGCTCGAAGACCTCGCCGCGACGGTCCACACCCACCCCACGCTCGCCGAGTCGGTCATGGAGGCCGCCGAGAACGCGATGGGCCAGGCCATCCACACGCTGAACCGGTAGGTCGGCCGACGTCCGACTTTTCAGTCTTCTTCAACTTCGTCGCAAGCGAGACCGTCCTGTCCCCGTTCGCGGAGGCACGCCTCCGCCGTCGGAGTCGGCGTCTGCGTCCCTGTCGACGGTGGCGGAGCTGTCACCGTCGCCGCCGGGGTCGTCGCGGCTGCCGTCGCCGTTGGGGTCGTCACAGTCACGACCTGCGAACCGTCGGCCGTCGCCGAGGCTGGGGCCACCGGCTCCGGGTCCGGAGTCTCGGCCGTGTCGGCCGTCGTCGTCCCGGCGACGCGGTCGACCATCGGGGCGGGCAGGGACGGTCCCGGCGAGCCGCTACAGCCAGCGAGGACGACGGTGGCGACGAGGAGTGTCGCCACCGCAGCGGCGTGCTGCATAGACTGTAAGAATCGGCTGAAACGGCGATAAACCGCGTCGATCGTTCTCGCGACACAGTATCCGGCTACTCTCGGAGTGTCCGCGTAAACCGGACGTGGTGGCCGACTGTCTCGGCCGGCAGACCCCGGCACGTGGCGGACGCCAGACGGTGCAACATAAGTGTCGGGACGTGCCAAGTGGTAGTCGTGCTCTCACCTCTCTTGGCAGTCGGTCTTCTCGTTGCGGTGTTCGTCGGCTTCAACATCGGCGGCTCGTCGACCGGCGTGGCGTTCGGTCCCGCAGTCGGTAGCAACGTGGTGGGCAAGCTGACCGCGGCCGCGTTGATGACGGTCTTCGCGCTCCTCGGCGGCTGGACGGTCGGCCGAGAGGTCATCGAGACGATGGGTGGACAGATCGTCCCCCAAAGCGAGTTCACGCTGGTCGCAAGCGTCGCCGTTCTCTTCTTCGTCGGCCTCGCGCTCCTCGTCTCGAACACCTTCGGCGTCCCCGCCTCCACGTCGATGACGGCCGTCGGTGCCATCGCCGGACTCGGCGTCGCGACGGGCACGCTCGACGAGGGCGTGATGCTCGAAATCATCTCGTGGTGGATCGTCGCACCCATCCTCGCCTTCTGGGTCTGTGCGGTCATCGGCCGGTACGTCTACCCCTATCTCGACGCCCGCTTCGCCATCGACCGCTCGGACGGCCCGGTGTGGGAGATCCGGACCGACGGCGGACTGCCGCGGCCGCGACTGTCCGACTCGACGACGACTCGCGAGGTCGTCGGGATGGTGCTCGTCGTCGTCATCGCGTGTTACATGGCGTTCTCCGCGGGCGCGTCGAACGCCGCCAACGCCGTCGCCCCGCTCGTCGGCAACGGTGCCATCGACATCGAAGTCGGCATCCTGCTCGCCGCCGGTGCCATCGGGCTGGGCGCGTTCACCATCGCCCGCCGGACGCTCGACACCGTCGGCAACGACCTGACCGACCTGCCGATTCTCGCGGCACTCATCGTCGAGGTCGTCAGCGCGAGCATCATCACATTCCTCTCGTATCTCGGCATCCCCGCGAGCCTCGCCGTGAGCGCGACGATGTGCATCGTCGGTCTCGGCTGGGGGCGAGCCACCCGGACGGTCAAACTCGGCGACGCCGTCCGCGGCAACGGGCCGGAGGTCTCGGTCAACGCGCTGGCGGCCGAGACCGACGAGGTCCGCCCGATGGGCGAACGCGAGGACGACCTGCTCGCAGAGGACCTGTTCAACCCCGGCACGACCGGCCGCGTCATCTTCTTTTGGATTCTGACGCCGTCGCTGTCGGCGTTGGCGTCGTATCTGCTGTTCGCGTTCGTACCGCTGTAGCGGCCCGGTAGCCTACGAGTCGAAATAGTCGGCCGAGAACCGCCCGACAGATAGCCGACGTGGCGGAACCTTTCCCTACACGAACAGCAAAGCCTAATGAGGAGGGAATCCAATCCTCGGCTGATGCCCACGGTAGAATACCTCAACTACGAAGTGCTCGACGATCAGGGATGGGACATGGACGATGACGACCTCTTCGACAAGGCCGCAGACGCTGGCCTTGACGCAGAGGACTTCGGTTCCCTCGAGGTAAACGAGGGCGAGTACATCCTCGAAGCCGCAGAGGCCCAGGGCTACGACTGGCCCTTCTCGTGCCGCGCCGGTGCGTGTGCGAACTGCGCGTCCATCATCAAAGAAGGCGAAATCGAGATGGACATGCAGCAGATCCTCTCGGACGAGGAAGTCGACGAGAAAGGCGTCCGCCTGACCTGCATCGGTTCGCCGGCAGCGGAGAACGTCCGCATCGTCTACAACGCGAAGCATCTCGACTACCTCCAGAACCGCGTCATCTAAGTCGAGCCTATCCAGTATTTTTTCGCGCTCGCCCGACCAGCCGTGGCTCTCCGCATCCAAAGGTTGAATCCCTCCGCCGACGCCTCGTCTGTATGCTCGGTACGACGCCCGATCTCCTCCGGCTCCTCGTCGTCCCCGTCTTCGCGTGGGCCGCCTACCGCGACATCGAGACCAGACGGCTCCCCAACCGCCTGTGGTATCCGCTCGTCGCGCTCGGCGTCTGTCTCCTCCTGTGGGACCTCGCGGGCCGGTGGCCGCTCGCCGGCTTCGAGGACCGGCTGTTTCTCATCCGCGTCGGCTTCAGCCTCTTCTTCGTCGTCCCGCTGAGCTACGGCTTCTGGTGGATCGGCGGCTTCGGCGGCGCGGACGCGAAGGCACTGATGACGCTCGCCGTCGTCTTTCCGACCTTCCCGACCTACACCGTCGGCAGTCTCGACCTCCCGATGGTCGAACCGCTGCTCGGCGTCTTCTCGATGACCATCCTGACCAACACGGTCGTCGTCGCGCTCGTCTATCCCCTCCTCCTTCTCGTCCGGAACCTCGCCGTCGGCGACGTCGCGCCCGTGATGTTTCTCGGGCGGCGGACGGCCGTCGACGACCTCCGGACCGAACACGGCCGGCTGTTCGAGACGCGCGAGGGGTTCACCCGCAGCGGGCTGGACCTCGACGCCCTCCGGATGTATCTCCGCTGGCGCGGGAGCACGCTCGCCGACGTCCGAACGAACCCCGACGAGCACCGCGACCCCGCGAGCGTCGGCCAGACGTTCGAGCCGACGGACGGCGCGGTCGGCGACGACCCCGTCGCGGACGGGGGTTCGGTGAGCGACAACGACGTCGTCGAACCCGCAGACGTCGCAGGCGACGACGCGTGGGCCGCCGAGCGGTTCCTCGACGAGATCGAGGGGACGGCGTACGGCACCTCCGCCGAGTCGCTCCGCGAGGGGCTGGAACTCGTCGCCGCCCGCGACACGGTCTGGATCTCGCCCGGCCTCCCGTTCGTCGTCCCGATGTTCGGTGGTCTCCTCGTCGCACTCACCTACGGCGACCTCCTCTTCGGCGTGCTCGGTCTCGTCGGCGTCGCCGAGCTGGTGACGCTGCTCGGAGTCTAGGCACAAGACCTATCGGCCGAACGCGCTTCGGATTCGACAATGACAGTCGACGTCGACTTCGGTGACGACGGGCTGGTGCCCGCCGTCGCACAGGACGCCGAGACGGGCGAGGTGCTGATGCTCGCCTACGTCTCCCCCGAGGCACTCGAACGGACGCGCGAGACGGGCTACGCCCACTACTACTCCCGGAGCCGCGACGAACTCTGGAAGAAGGGCGGGTCGAGCGGCCATCTCCAGTCGATTCAGGAGGTCCGCGTCGACTGCGACGCCGACACGCTACTCTATCTGGTCGACCAGGAAGGTGGGGCCTGCCACACCGGCCACCGCTCGTGTTTCTACCGCACCGTCGACGGCGACGAGGTGGGCGAGAAAGTCTTCGACCCCGAGACCGTCTACGAGTGAGCCATGAGCGATTCCGCCCCCGCCGACGCCGACGCTGACGTTCCCGCCTCAGTCGCCGAGCTTCGGGCCGCCCACGACCGACTCGAAACCGTCGAGCGCGAGGTCGACGACCTCGGCGAGTCGACCGTCGAACGCGTCGCCGATGCCCACCGACAGGCGACGAAACTGCTGGATAACTACGCCGACTCCGCGACCGGCAGCGGCGACTTCAAGGCCTACCTCCAGTTCCAAAACGAGTTCATCGGGCTCGTCGACGAGTTACCCGAAGACATCCCCCACTACGACGCCTTCGAGACCGCCAGCGACCGGATGGACAAACGCCGGCTGAGCGAGGGTGACTTCGCCTTCGCCCGCGAGACGCTGGAACCCGCCGCCGAGACCGCCGAGTTGCTCGCCGACCGCGAGGACGCCCGCGACGGCTACAGCCGCGCGCGCCGCGACGTCGAGAAGCGACTGGACGACGTCGAGACGCGCCTCGACGACCTCGAACGGCTCCAGCGGCTCGGTGACGCCGACCTCGACGCGCCCGTCGACGACCTCCGCGAGCCCATTGTGGCCTACAACGACGCGGTCCGGAGCGACTTTCAGACCTTCCGCCGCGAGGCCAGCGCGCGCGACTTCTTCGACTTCCTCGACGCGACGACCGCGTACCCCCTCGTCGACTTCGAGACGCCGCCGGACGACCTCCGGGGCTACGTCGACGACAACCCTGCAGGCGAGGAGTCCGTGGCACAGTTGCTCGACTACGCCGACTACTCGGCCTCGAAGCTCTCACATTACGTCGAGGACGCCAGCGCGCTCAAGACGAACGTCGCGGTCCACCGCACCTACCTCGAACGGCTGGACGCGACGCCGCTCACCGTCGAGTGGCCGCCCGCGCCCGCCGAGGAACTGCGCTACCGGGTGGACGAACTCGTCGCCGTCGTCGGCCGGTTCGCCTCCGAGGAGACGGTCGCACAGACCCGCGAGCTCCGCGACCTCACCACCCGTGAGGACTACGAGCGGCTGCGGACGTCGGCCGAGGCTCGCGAGCAACTGACCGACGAGGAGCGCGAGCAGTTGGCCAGCGGCGCGGTAGAGGAGGAGCTGTCGACGTTGCGGACGGAACGCGAGCAGTTGCAGGAGGCACTGGAGACGTATCCGCGGCGGTAGGAGAGAGAAAACTGCTTTTCGCGGCGCGACTACCGTGCGGCTTCGAGTGCCTCACGAACGCCGTCGGCGAGGTCCTGCGCGCGCGACTCGTCACGAGCCTCGGCGTAGATGCGGACTTTCGGCTCGGTGCCGCTCGGTCGGACGAGCACCCAGGCGTCACCGTAATCGAGGCGGTAGCCGTCCTTCGTGTTCGGTTCGGCGTCGGCCGAGCGCGCGTACTCCTCGGCCGCCCCGAGCATCGCGTCGAGTTCGGCTTCGGTCTCGTAGGTCAGGTTGACCCGGACGTTGTGGTAGTCGGTGTAGGGGGCGGCGACCTCGCTCGCGGGGCGGTCGGCGAGCAGTTCGAGGAACTTCGCGCCGATGAACGCGCCGTCGCGGACGAGCCGGTAGTCGGGGAAGAAGATGCCGCCGTTGCCCTCGCCGGCGACGGGGACGGTCGCACCCTCGGCCCACAGCTCGCGGATGCGGGTGATGATGTTCGTCGAGCCGATGGGCGTCAGTTCCAGGGTCGCGCCGACGTCGTCGCAGACGTCGACGAGCCGTTGGGAGACGTTGACGGCGGCGACCGTCGTGTCGCCCTCGTCGAGATGTGCCGCGGCGAGTGCGGCCAGCGAGGTGTCGCCCTGGATGTATTCGCCGTGTTCGTCGAAGAAGATGGCGCGGTCGGCGTCGCCGTCGTGGGCGATGCCGACGTCGGCGTCGGTCGCGCGGACGAGTCGGCCGAGGTCGCCGAGATTCTTTCGCACGGGTTCGGGTTCGCGGCCCGGGAAGTGGCCGTCGGGCTGGGCGTTGAGGGTGACGACGTCACAGCCGAGTTCGCGGTAGAAGTCGGGGCTGGTCAGCGCGCCCGCGCCGTGGCCGGGGTCGAGTGCGACGGTGAGGTTCGCGTCGGCGATCTTCTCGCGGTCGACGGTGGCGAGCATCTCGTCGACGTAGTCGCGGTTGGCCGACTCGACGCGGCGGGTTTCTCCCACTTCGTCCCACTCGGCCACGTCGAACGTCTCGGCGAGGATGTGTTCTTCGACGCGCTCCAGACGGGGGACGGGGAGTTCGACCCCGTCGGCACCGACGAGTTTGACGCCGTTGTACTCCGGCGGGTTGTGCGAGGCCGTGATGAGGACGGCGGGGACGTTCTCGACGTCGCAGTAGCGGACGACCGCGGGCGTCGGCGAGACGCCGAGGCGGTCGACGTCGACGCCGACGCTAGCGAGACCGCTGGCGGCGGCGTTCGTAAACATCTCGCCGGTGGTCCGCGTGTCGCGGGCGACGACGACGCGGTCTTCGTCCCAGACGGTCCCGGCGGCCTTCGCGACGCGGAGAACGAACTCCGGGGTGAGCTGTTCACCCGCTACCCCGCGTGTCCCGCTCGACCCGAATAGCTTCATTACCGGGTCATGGAGGGCGCGGCATCAAAGCCGTTCCGAACGTCGGAGGCTCCGTGGTGGAATCACACAGGCGAAAAAGGGGGATGGTCGTGGCAAGGTCGATACTCGCGAGGGGCTACTCGTCGTCCGCGCGGAGGATGTTCCGTTCTTCGAAGAGATCGGCCAGCGCGTGCATCGAGTGGACGACCGTGTCGCAGGCGGGTTCGACGGCGGGCTTCGGGCTGAAGCCGACCGAGAGTCCGGCGACCTCCAGCATCGGCAGGTCGTTCGCGCCGTCGCCGATGGCGACCGTGTGCGCCATCTCGACGTCGAGTTCGTCGGCGAGGGCTTCGAGTTCACGGTCTTTCGTCCCCTCGATGAGCGGCCCCTCGACGCCGCCGGTGAGTCGACCGCCCTTCACGGGCAGGCGGTTCGAGACGATGTGGTCGACGTCGACCCCCTCGGCTTCGAGTGCGCGCTCGACGCCGCGGTCGAAGCCGCCGGTGAGGATAGCGGTGTGGTGGCCGTAGTCGTTGAGCCGTTCGATGACGTCGGCCGCGCCGGGGCGAAGTTCGACTTCTCCGTACGCCTCTTCGGCCACCTCTTCTTCGAGTCCTTCCAGGAGCGAGGCGCGCTTGCGGAGGCTGTCGGCGTAGCTGATCTCGTCGTTCATGGCGCGCTCGGTGATGTCGGCCATCTCGTCGGCGACGTCCATGCGTTCGCCGAGCAGCACGGTCATCTCCGAGTCCGAGAGCGTCCCGTCGAAGTCGAAGGCGATGAGTTTCACATCTCAAACTCACTCTCGGCCGATTTGAAACCACCTGAAGCGGTCAGGTTTCACCGGTGGACCCACCGAGGAGTTCACTGACTGACCCCTGTGGGATTCACTGACTGACCCACCGAGGGACCGCTTGGCATCCACTGACCGTGCCGACCGGTTCGGCCAGTTATTTATCGAAGCCCGATGTGGGACCTGTATGGATTCCGAGGCACGGCGTGAGGTCGAAGACGCGCTCGACGAGGAAGTCGCCACCGCGACGAGCGAGACCCCGCTGTCGGCGTTCGTCGAGACGCTGCGGACGCAGTCCGACGACAGCCTGCGGCTCGTGGTGCGGTACGATGGCGACGAACACACGGTGCTCTACACGCGTGACGACGTGGGCACGGACCTCGACGACGAGGCGTTCGAGGAGCAGGTGAAGACGCTCGTCATGAAGGGACTCAGCGACCCGCCCGAAGAGCAGGAGCTGTCGGATTTCGGCTCGTTGCACGCGACGCTCCGGTGGTTCGACGACGTCGTCGTCGCCTGCTATCCGACCGGCGAGTGGACGGGCGTCGTGGCGACGTTCGACCGCGGCGACTCCCCGTTCGTCGGGGCGGCACTCGACGAGTTGGAGTAGCCAGTAGACGAGAGAGAGAAAGAGCGACTCAGTAGTCGACCGGCGTCCAGTGCCGTGGTCCGATATCCGCGCCGCGGGTCCGTACTTCTCGTTGTCCCTCCGGTGTCTCCCGCACCTCGACCAGCGCGTCGAAGGGCTGTCGGAGGATGCTCACGTCGGCGTTGTCCGGCACGGTATCGTCGAGCGTGAAGACGCCGACGAAGCCCGAAGAGCTGATGCGGCCGGTCATCACGTGGAGGAACTGGAAGACCCGCCGGAGGTCGGAGTACATCAGCATCGTCGACAGCGAGTGGAGCCCGAGTCGGGCACCGGTCCCCTCGTCGTAGTACCGACGCATGAACTTCGTGACGCCGATTCCGATACCCGTGAGGTCGCCGGGGTCCGAGACGTGTTGGACGTTCGAGGTGGGTCGGCGACGGCCGAAGCCGCGGCTGTCGCCGACGCAGTCGACGATAGCGAGACGGTCGTCGTCGACGGTTCCGGCGACCCGTTCGAAGTCCCGAACCGTCCGCGTCGCGTCTTTCCGGGTCGTGACGACGATCGTTCCGCGTTCGTTCGGCGAGTCCTGCGCGAGCAGCGCGTGCATGAGGCGACGTTTCCCGGTCATCACCGGGCCGGTGACGAGCACGTTCGTCCCAGGGTCCAGTTCGTCGAACGGGAGTGTCTCAGCACCACCGTCGACCCTCCGAGGCTGCATGAGTCGATTGTATGGTCCTCCCCTATTTCAACCCCCGCCACACGGTAGCGGAGACAGGGAAAGGATCGACGGAACGGACGGGCGGAGACGCCGTCGTTCCCGGGAGAGAGAACAGTCGACTGAACGAGACAAACAGCTGTCATGGGCCGTGCTTCGCCCGATATCTTCAGATTCGAACACCCGACAGGCGTTGAATTTTTAGCCAGGCAGAACGACCGGAAAACGAGAACAACTGACATGGCAGAGAGAGTGGGGAGCCAACGTGGACAGACGGACACGAGTATCAGGGTGCTTCTCGTCGACGACGACAACGAGTGGGTAACCCTCGTGGCGCGGCTCCTCGAAGGGGTCGACGACGCGTTCAGCGTGACGACGGCGAACAGCGTCGTCGACGCACGAGCGCTGTTCGCCCCCGAGTCGTTCGACTGCGTCGTCTGCGACTACCGGATGCCCGGCGGCGACGGGCTGTCCTTCCTGTCGACCGTCCGCGAGACCGACCCCGACCTGCCGTTCATCCTCGCGACCGCGACCGGCAGCGAGAGCGTCGCGAGCGAGGCGACCGCCGCGGGGGCGACGGGCTACTTCGTGAAGGACCCGCGGACCGACCAGGGCGACGAGTTGGCGACGCGAATCACCCAGGCGGTCGAGCGCGTCGACGCACGGCAGGCGGCCGACGAGGGCGACCACCGGTTCGAACGGCTGTTCGAGCGGGTCCCCGACCCCGTCGTCGTCGCCCACGGGCCTGATCTCGTCGTCCGGACGGTCAATCCTGCCTTCGAGGCCGTCTTCGGCCACGACGCCGACCAGATCGTCGGCGAACCGCTCGGTGACTATCTCAAGCCCGCCGGTGACGACGACGAGCTGTTCGGAGTGCCCGAGGACGTCGACCTGGACGGGACGCGCGACGCGGAGGTGACGCGGTGGACCGTCGACGGCCCCCGCGAGTACCACCTACGACTCTTCGTCGACGAGACGGCGGACGGCACGAGAGAGGTCTACGGCCACTACACCGACATCACCGCGAGCAAGGAGCGCGAGCGGCTGCTCGAAGCCGAACGCGACGCCACACAGGAGGTCAGAGACATCCTCGTCAACGCCTCCTCGCGGACCGAAGTCGAGACGGCCTTCGTCGAGCGGCTCGTCGAGTCCGACGGCTACCGGTTCGTGTGGGTCGGCCGCCAGTCGCCCGACGACAGTGTCGCGGTCGGCGCGGCCGCCGGTGACGACGACGACTATCTGGACGGCCGCCGCGAAACGGGCGAGACCGTCGACGGACCGAGCGACACCGTCTTCCGGACGAACGAACCCCAGTTCGTCGCCGTGCCGGGGGTCGACGATGGCTCCGACGGCTCCGACGGCTCCGACGAATCTGACGAGTCCGACGGCTCCGACGAGCGACAGGCGGGAGACGACGACGCGGCGTGGCTGGCCGAGGCGGCCGCCCGCGGCTTCACCGGCGTCGCAGCCCTGCCGGTCACCCACGGGACGATCCCATACGGGGTCCTCGTCGTCTACACCGACGACCCGGAGGGCTTCGACGAGACGGACCGGCGGCTCCTGACGGAGACGGCGGCGTCGCTCGGCAGCGCGGTCGACGTCATCGGTCGGCGCGCCTCGCTCTCGGCCAACCGTGTCGTCCAGGTCGTCCTCGCGAGTAACGACGCGACGACACCCTTGGCACAGCTGTCGGTCGCGAGCGGCTGTCGCATCGACGTCTCGGCGGTGGTTCCGGAGGCGGACGACCGGGTCGTCTACTTCGTCGAGTTGGACGGGACGGACGCCGCGACGTTCGTCGAGCACGCCGAGGCGAACGACCGCGTCACGGAGTGGGCCGTCCTCGACGACGACGAGCGGACGCCCCGGCTCCGGCTGTCGGTCGAGGAGCCGTCGCTGGCGACGGTGCTGACGGAGTGCGGCGTCGTCGTCCGCTCCCAGCAGGTCGACCGCGGCTCGGTGCAGTTGGTCGTCGAGTTCCCACAGGTCGTCGACGCCAACGCCGTCACCGAGGAACTCCGGGCGTCGATGCCGGACCTGACCGTCCGGCGACACCACGAGGTCGACCGGCTGCGGGAGTGGCAGCTCCAGCCGACGCTGCCGGCGAACCTGACCGAACGGCAGCTGCAGGCACTGCGGACGGCGTACTACGGCGGCTACTTCGAGCGGCCGCGGCTCCAGTCGGCCGCCGAGGTGGCCGAGTCGCTGGGGATCTCGCGGTCGACGTTCCTCCAGCATCTCCGGGTCGCCGAGTCGAAGGTGTTCGGCGAACTGTTCGAGTGAGCGGCGAGCCGCGAACGGCCATCCACGATTCCGACTGTTTTCGCGCCACCGAGGCTGACACTACCCACATATGTGAATAGAACCCGTGGCACTGACCGCGAAAGGCGGCATGTTCGGCACAGGAAGAAAGCGTTAACCACCGGGCATGGCTCACACGAATCATGAAGGTACTCGTCACGGACCCCATCGCAGACGCCGGGCTCGAACGGCTGCGTGATGCGGGCTACGAGGTAGAGACAGCCTACGACGTCGAGGGCGACGCCCTGTTGGACGCCGTCGCCGACGCGAACGCACTCGTCGTCCGCTCCGGGACGGAAGTGACGGAGGAGGTCTTCGAGGCCGCGCCGAACCTCGTCATCGTCGGCCGCGCCGGTATCGGCGTCGACAACATCGACATCGACGCCGCCACCGACCACGGCGTCATCGTCGCCAACGCCCCCGAGGGCAACGTCCGTGCAGCGGCAGAGCACACGGTCGCCATGGCCTTCGCCGCCGCCCGCTCCATCCCGCAGGCACACGCCCGCCTGAAGAACGGCGAATGGGCGAAGTCCGACTATCTGGGGACCGAGGTCAACGGCAAGACCCTCGGCGTCGTCGGCCTCGGCCGCGTCGGCCAGGAGGTCGCCAAGAAGCTCGGCAACCTCGGCATGGACCTCGTCGCGTTCGACCCCTACATCAGCGAGGAGCGCGCCGACCAGCTCGGCGCGGAACTCGTCGAGTTCGAGACTTGTCTCGAACGCGCGGACTTCCTCACCGTCCACACGCCGCTGACGCCCGAGACCGAGGGCATGATCTCGACCGACGAGCTGGAGACGATGGGTAGCGGCTACCTCGTCAACTGTGCCCGCGGCGGCGTCGTCGACGAGCCCGCCCTCGCACAGGCCGTCGACGACGGCGTCCTCGACGGCGCCGCAGTCGACGTCTTCGCCGACGAGCCGGTCGACGACGACAACCCGCTTCTCGCCGTCGACGACGTCGTCGTCACGCCCCACCTCGGTGCGTCGACCTCGGCGGCCCAGGAGAACGTCGCGACGAGCATCGCCGACCAGATCTCGGCCGCGTTCAAGGAAGAGCCCGTCATGAACGCACTCAACGCGCCCTCGGTCGACGAGAGCGCGTTCCCGCGTATCCGCCCCTACATCGGTCTCGCCGAGACCGCCGGCAAGGTCGCCGCGCAGGTCTTCGACGGCCGCATCTCGGAGGTCCAGGTCCGCTACGAGGGCGACATCGCTGCTGAAGATATTGAACTCGTCACCGCAAGCGCGCTGAAGGGTGTCTTCGAGCCGCTGGAGTGGCAGGTCAACTCGGTCAACGCCCCGCGCATCGCCGAGGAGCGCGGCATCGAGGTGACGGAGACGAAGACCCGCCAGACCGACGACTTCCAGAGTCTCATCACGGTCACCGTCGGCAACGACGAGGACTCGCTGGGCGTCTGCGGGACGCTCTTCGCCGGTGACGACCCGCGTATCGTCCGCATCGACGGCTACCGCGTCGACGCCATCCCGCACGGCCACATGCTCGTCGCCCGCAACTACGACAAGCCGGGCGTCATCGGCCTCATCGGGACCGTCCTCGGCGACCACGACATCAACATCGCCGGGATGTTCAACGCGCGCCGCTCGACCAACGAGACCAACGGCGAGGCACTGACCGTCTACAACCTCGACTCGGCCGTCTCCGACGAGGTCGTCGCGGAGCTGCTCGCCGACGAGCGTATCGCCGACGTCAAGCGCATCACGCTCAACGGCGACGAGTAACCGCAAAACAGCCACAGCCGCAGAGGGAGTTTTTTTTTTACCGAGATAGCAGACCGCGGAGCCGTCCGAGGAGCGACGCGACCGGGCCGGACGGGGTGTCTTGGCGTCGGCGGGGTGTAGACTGGTCCTCGACGTCGGCGACGACGCCCTCGTAGCGGTCGATGACGGCCTGTCGGTCCTCGCGTTCGGTGTCGAGCCGGGTTCGGAGCCGCTCGTTCTGTCGACGGAGTGCCTCGTTCTCGGCACGGAGTCCGTCGGCGTTCACGCCGCCCCCAGCAGTGGGGGGATGAGCCGTCCGGTCTACGTCGCTGGGTGGTCTGTCACGCTTCTCTCGTGGATAGGTGCGCCCCTCCGTGTCGTCGCGGCGCACGGTCCCCGTCGGCAGTCGACTGGAGAGCATATGTGCTACGATGTACCACAGCAGCAAAAGGATGTGTCAGACGAGCAACTGACGCCCGTCTGCCGGCGCGCGTCACGAGTCAAGCGAGTGTCGTGTGCGGCCGTCTACCGGCCGAGCAGGCCCTTCAGCTTCCCGAAGGCACCACTGCCGGATTTGCCTTCGAGATGCGCGAGCACTTTGTCGGTGTCGTTGGGCACCGGCTCGGGCTTGTTGCCGGCCTCGAACGCCGCGTCGGGGTCCTTCAGCAGGTGGCCGGTCGTGAGACAGACGACGTCCTCGTCCTCGCTCACGACACCCTTGTTGACGAGTTTCTGGAGACCCGCGACGGAGGCGGCGGAGGCGGGTTCGACGCCGATGCCCTCCTTCGCCAGCGCGCGCTGGGCGGAGGTGATGGCCTTGTCGGAGACGGCGACGGCCGTCCCGCCTGTCTCGCGAATTCCGGGCAGCGCCTTCGGCGCGTTGACCGGGTTGCCGATGCGGATGGCGGTCGCCTTCGTCTCGACCTCCTCCCAGCGGCGGACCTCGTCGGCGTCGTTCTCGATGGCCTCGACCATCGGGGCCGCGCCTTCGGCCTGCACGCCGGTCAGCTTCGGCACGTCGCGGGGGTGGAGCGCGCCGGACTGGACGAGTTCGCGGAAGGCCTTGTAGAGCGCGGAGGTGTTGCCCGCGTTGCCGACGGGCAGGACGATGCGGTCAGGGTAGCGGCCGTGGTCCGCGTGGAACTCTTCGAGGATCTCCAGGCCGATGGTCTTCTGGCCCTCCAGCCGGAAGGGGTTCAGCGAGTTGAGCAGGTAGGCCTCGCCGCGGGCGGCGAGGTCCTGCACGATGTCGAGACACTCGTCGAAGTTGCCCGCGACTTCCAGAATCCGTGCATCGTGGAGCGCGGCCTGTGCGATCTTTCCGGCGGCGACCTTGCCCTCGGGGAGGAGGACGAGCGTCTGCAGTCCGGCGCGGGAGCCGTAGGCGGCGAGCGCGGCGGAGGTGTTGCCCGTCGAGGCACACGCGAGGCGGTCGACACCGAGTTCGCGGGCGACGGTGACGCCGACTGTCATGCCTCGGTCCTTGAACGACCCCGTCGGATTCATCCCCTCGTGTTTGATGCGCAGGCGGTTGACGCCGACGCCCTCCTCCAGTCGGGGGACGTAGTGCAGCGGCGTGTCACCCTCGGGGATGGTGACGGCGTCGTCGAACGGCAGCGCGGCGGAGTACCGCCAGACGCCCGTCCCCTCGAAGTCGTCCCACGTCGGCAGATTCGAATATCTGACTTCGAGCAGGCCGTCGCAGTCGTCGCAGGTGTAGCGGATGTCGTCGAACGGGGCGAACGTCTCGCCGCACTCGATGCACTCCAGCCAGATGCCGTCGACGGCGTCGGCCGGTTCCGTCGGCGACTCCGTCGTCAGTTCGAGACTCATTGGTTCGGTCGTTGGCGGCGGCGACCAAAAGGGGGGCGGTTTCGGGGAAATTTGGCGAGGGACGTCCGGGACGGCTGCGCCGGTGCTCGTCACAGTCAGGGAGAGACAAGAGGGACGGGTCGGCTACTCTTCGCCGCCGAACTCCTCGATACGGGCGTGGACCGTCTCGACCCACTCGTCGAGGGCGTCGTGAAGCAGTTCCTTCGCCTCGTCGAGCGGGGTCGCGGTGTACTGGTAGACGTAGCCGCCGGGGTCGAGCAGGCGACGGCGGCGTTCGACGAGCCCCTTTTCGAGCAGCGTCGTCAACGAGCGGTTGACGTTGCTGCGGTCGCGTTCGAGTTTCTCGGCCAACTCGGCGACAGTGCTGCCGGGGTTGTCGCGGAGGACGAGATACGTCCGACTCTCGTGGTCCTGAATGCCGAAGACGCAGGCGAGTACGTGTTGGAAACTGGGGTCCTCGGTCTGCAGGAGGTCCTCCATATCCGGCCGGTCGGTCATGGCTGGCTCTTCGCAGTGGCCGGGATTAAAACTCCCCGTTCCCCGCACGTCGTGCCGCCTCGCCGCCGGACGGCACCGCCGTCGGTTCGTCACCACTCCGTCGACGCGGCTCGCCTCCGTGTGTCACTCCTCGCGCTTGGCGTATCCCATCTTGTCGATACAGGCACGCATCCCGTCCTCGTCGGGGTGTTTGTGGAGCGTCGTCGGCGTGTCACAGTAGTAGAAGTTGTCGTCCATGCGGAGCGTCACCTCGTGGACCCCGCCGAGCATCTCGGCCTCGACGACGACGCGCCGTCCCTCTCTGAGTGCCGAGAGGATCTCCTCGGCGGACAGTTCACCCGACTTCACACGTAGCGGTTCGGCCATCGGCAGAGCAATCGGCAGCCGAGACTATTACTCCTGCCCTTCTGCGACCCCGTCGGCTCCCCTTCGACTGTCTTCGCCGTCATTCCCGTCGCCGCGCTCGATGGCGACGACGAAGGCGACGAGCGAGACGAGCGCGAGTGCCAGTGCGAGGGCGGCCCGGCCGCCCGACGGCACCGACAGCGGGCCGAGACCGTACATCGCGACGAGCGCGACGACGACACCGACGCCGACGGCGAGCAGGCTGCCGGTCGCGTGAACCACCTCACCGCGGCGCGTCTCGGCCTCGACGCCGAGTTGGTGGCCGAGACCGACGGCGTTCTCGCCGAGATCCCAGACGAGCAACGCGGCGGCGACGCCGACGAACGTCAGGAACGCCGGAACGCCGCTGACGGTCCCGGCGAGCGCGGCCACGAACAGCAGGCCGCTGCCGATGGCGAAGCCGCCCGCGGTGGCCGGGACGTACGACGTCTCCGACAGCCACAGCGCGGTCCCGACGGTCGTGAGGACGGCCACGAGCGCGGCGACGACGGTACCGAGCGTGGTCGCGCCGAGACCGAAGGCCGCGCTCAGCGTCGCCGCCGACGACTCGGGGTGGAAGCCCGAGACGACGAGTGCCACGAGCGGCGGAATCGCGGTGAGGAGACCGACGACGGCGCCGACGACCAGCCCGCCGCCCGCGTTCGCGAGCGTCTCCGGCGGCTCGTCGCCCGCCCAGACGACGACCGCGTGACGGACGTAGTCGGCCAGAACCGTCCCGGCGAGCAGGGTGACGAGCAGTGCCAGCGGAATATGCAACACACCCGAACGCAGGAGGAACCGAATCGCCTCGCCGAAGACCGACAGCAGGCCGAGGAGTCGTTCGACCAGCGGCGGTGCCCAGTCGGTGCCGACGAGGACGACCTGGCCGCCGAGTGCGAGCCAGACCCACCGCGGGACCTCCCAGAGTTCGGTCGCGAGCTGGTCGAGCACTGCCCGCTGCTCGGGCAGCCACGCGTCGGGCAGCCACTCGTCGTACCGGGGCAGTGCCCGCGCGAGCAGGAGGACGACGAGCAACACGCCGAGTTGCACCGACAGCAGAAGGACGAAGCTGTTCTGTGCGAGCAGCGTCTCGCCGGCGAACAGGACGCCCTGTGCGACCGCGGCGACGAGACCGGTCGCGACGGCGGCGGCGAGCGCGACGAAGCCCGCGAGCACCACGCCCGAGTCGAGAATCGCCCGGAACAGCTCGCGGCCCGTGTCCTCGTCGAGTCCGCCCGTCGCGTCGAGTGCCGTCGCCATCACGGCGAGTCCGGCGAGTGCGACGAGACCGGAGGCGGTGTCGGCGACGACGACGGCACCGACGAGCAACGCCGAGCCGACGACGACGCCGACGCTGCCGATGGCGCGCCGTTGGTTCGACTCGCCGTCGAGCAGGTTCGCGCTCCGGCCGACGAGTACCGCACCCGCGACGCCGACGAGACCGCGGAGGAGCGAGCCGGTCCCGGCGACGAGTGCGACGGTCGCAACCGCCGCGACGCCGAGTGCCAGCGAGGCACCGAACCGGGTCGCGGCCGTCTCGAACTCGCGGGTCACGGCGACCACCTCGCCGTGGCGCGGTCGACGGCAGTGTAGAGCGGTTCGTCCGGCGACCACTCGACGACGCGGATCTCGCGTCGCCGGAGGTCCGAGAACCGCCGGGCGCGCTCCAGTCGGGCGACGGTCCCGCCGAGCGTCTCACCCGAGAGGTTCGGCGTGACGACGGTGACGCTGTGACCGTGTGCCTGCAGCCGTCTGAGTGCCGTCGTCGGCTCGTCGTCGACGAGCGGCGAGAGGAAGACGACCTGCGCCGCGCTCGGCAGCCGCTTGAGCAGGCTGTCGAAGCCCCATTGGTCGTCGGCACCGAACATATCGGGCTCGTCGGCTGGCGGCTCGATGGTCTCGAACAGCTGGCCGACCCGGAGTGCCTGGTCGCGGCCGGTGCCGGGAGCGAGATACGCCTCCTCGGGACCGTAGAGTGCCGCACCGACCCGGTTGCTCGCGTCGAGCAGGGCCTCGGTGAGCCGTTCGCCCGCGTACGCCGAGAGCCAGACGGCGTCGGGTTCGCCCGCCTCGCGGACGACGTGGGCCGGCGGTCGGGTGTCGACGAGGAGGACGACCGTCGCGGCGCGTTCCTGGCGGAACTCGACCGTCGTCAGCTCGCCCGTCCGGGCGTAGCGCTTCCAGTCGATCCGGCTCATCGGGTCCGAGGGATGGTGTTTCCGGGTCGCGTAGAACTCCAGGCCCTGGCCGCCGACGTCGGTCGAGACGCGGCCGCTGCTGGCGACGGTCTGGGCCGCCAGCGAGAGCCGTTCGACGCCCGCCTCGCAGGTGAGCGTCGTCGGCACCTCGACCGCGAGTCGCTTCTCCGCGCCGCCGCTGACGTTGCGCGCGACGAGGACGGTCTCGTCGAACTGGTGGCTGCCGCGGGAGGCGCGGACGGTGTAGGTGAGCGTCTCGCGCTCGCCCGCGCGGAGGCTCGTACAGACCCGCGGACTGCCGTCCTCCACGGCGACCCTTTCGGGAACGCCGTCGACGACCCGGAGGTCCGCGACCGGTCCCTCGCCCTCGTTGGTGACGGTGAGCGTCACTTCGACGGTCGAGCCGGGCGCG
This sequence comes from Halogranum gelatinilyticum, assembly GCF_900103715.1. Taxonomy (NCBI): domain Archaea; kingdom Methanobacteriati; phylum Methanobacteriota; class Halobacteria; order Halobacteriales; family Haloferacaceae; genus Halogranum; species Halogranum gelatinilyticum. The sequence continues at coordinate 44,066 of NZ_FNHL01000001.1, forward strand.
GGTGACGTCTCGCTCAGCGTCCGGTCGACCGCGAGGTCGAGTTCCGGCGGCCGGGTGGCGTAGCGGTAGCCCGCGTACGTGAGACCGACGGCGGCCGAGAGGAACATCGCCGGATTGCCGACGACCAGCCCCGAGACACCGGCGAGGAGTCCGACAGTGAGTCCGACGTCCCAGCGACCCGGGCCGCCGGTGAAGCGGACGGAGTCACGCTCGTTCTCGGTGCTCACGGCCGGTCACCCCCCACGCCAGTGGCGACCTCGTGGTCGGTGATGCGGTCGGTGTCCCCGTCGCTCTCCTCGGCAGCACCGTCGGTGCTGTCGGTGGCGACGGTACCGTCGCGGTCGTCGGACTCGTCGTCCGTGTCGTCGGCATCGTCACCAGGTGCCCACCGACGGTCGTCGGCAGCGGCGGTGGCCGTCGACCGTTCGCGTACGGGCTGGGGGGCGCGCTCCTCGCGCGCTCGACGGTCGGTCGCGGCGTCGGCCGTCGTGTGGGTCACGTCCTCACCGACGTCGCGATACTCGGGGTCGATGGCGGTGATGGCCTCGACGGTGTCGCGGACGTGTCGCCGGTAGGATTCGCCGCTGGCCCAGTCGCGGATACGAACCGACAGGGGGAGTCGCGTCTCGCTCTGGTCGCCGAGGAACCGTGCTGCCCGCGGGGAGTCCGTCCACGTGCCCTCGGCAAGGCGGTTCCGGGCGAGCTGCGGCGCGCAGTTCTCGGCCTCGCTGATGGCGACGACGGCCGCTTCGTAGAGCGAGTCGTAGGTCTCACGGCGGAACTTGTTCGTCTCCCACTGTGCGAGCTCCTCGCCGCTCGTCGCGCGGTCGATGGCCTCGCCGACCGCCCGGCCCTCGGTGAAGTAGGCGAACTCGGGGTGGCGGTCGGGGATTGTGACGGCCGGGTCGTCGGCGGGCTCCGAACGCTCGGAGAGCCACCAGACGCCGGCGATACCCGTGATGACACCGACGACGAAGATAGCGCGACGGTTGGCGAGGAGCAGGTCGCCCGCGAGCGGGACAGCCGGTGGCAGCCACGCCGCCGGGAGCGCGGCGACGAGGACCGCGAGGAGAAACGAGACCGAGCCGAGGGCGAGTGCCGCCTCGCGGGAGCCGAGGGCGTCGCTCGCGCGGTCGACGAGCCGCGTGAAGACGTTAGCGAGCGTGCCGGTGAGGCGGCCAGCACCGCGGCCGAGGAGTCTACCGAGAGTCACTCGCCGTCACCTCCGTCGAGGATACGGCGGAGCGCGGCGCGGGCGGCTCGCAGGCGGTCTGCCGTCGACGGCCGACCGCCGTACCGGACCTCCTCGAAAGTCGTCGTCAGCTGTTCGACCGCCGTAGAGGGGAAGCCGGCGTCGATGGCGGCCCGAGCGTAGTCGCGGGGGGTCGCACTCCGGCGGTTGGGGACCGGGACGACCTCGACCATCGCGGCCCAGACCTCCTGGACCGTGCTCGGGGGCGCGTCGTCCCCGGGTTCTGGACTCGGGGTGTCGCGTCCGGCGGTCCCCTCGTCGGTGTCGCCGTCACCGCGAGGGCCGCGGCCGAAGGAGCCGCCGACCCGCGAGAGGCTGCCAGCCATCGAGAAGAGACCGCCGCCGAGCGCGCGGGGCAGCGAGACGAAGGCGGCCGCGAAGCCAGCGGTGAACAGTCGGACGGAGCCGAGTGCCGCGCGACCTGCACCGGCGGCGACGACGCCGAGGCTGCTCGCGACTTCGGTCGTGAGACTGCCGAGGCTGTCGAGCAGGCCGGGAACGGACGCCGAGAGACCGACGACGAACGTCATCGTCCGGCGGGGGACCGCGCCGACGACGCCACGGAGTCGGGCCTGAAGGGCTGGTAGTTCGACACCGGCGACAGTGAGTTCGTTGCCGAGCGGGACGAGCAAGAAGCCGACGCCGCCGACGACGAGCACGGTCCCCGCGAGGAGGACCGCGACGAGGAAGTCACCGAGACCGTCGGTGCGAACCTGCGAGCCGGCCGCTGGCGTCGACTCGTCGGTCGTCGGTTCGGGCGTCGGCGTCGCGGTCGCCTCGTCGGACGTCGGCTCCGGTGTCGCTGTGGGGGTACTGGTAAACTGTGCGGGGTCCGACGGCGTGGACGCGCCGTCGAGCGGGGCGTCTGTGAGGCCGCCCCCACCGTCCGCGCTGGTGGGATAGGTCCCGAAGCCCGTCGCGGGAAACAGCGACGCGGCGAAGGCGACGACCAGCACACAGAGGAGGGCGAGAGCGGCACGAGCGGGGTCGTAAGCCACGGTCATGCTGCGTCGCAATCGGTTAAAATCCTTGTCCCTCTGAGAAAACATTTAAGCGAGCGTTTCGACGTACCGACAGAGATGTCCTCGGACACCGCCCTGACCCTCCGGATGGCGGGGACGCTCGCGCTCGTCCTCGCCGTGAACCTCCTCTGTGTCCTCGCGTTCGCGTTCCTCCTCCGCCCGTGGCTGGTACCGCTGACGACGGGGCTGACCGCCTCGCTCCCACCGCTGGCGGCGCGGGTCGCCGAGTGGACGCTCCTCGTCGCCCCCCTGCTCGGACTGGCACTCTGGCTCCAACTGCGCTACGCCCGCCGGGAACTGCTCGCCGAGGTGGACGCGACCGAAGCGACTCGAGAAACGCATCCCGAACTCGTGACGCGACTGACCCGCCTCGCCAGCCAGATGGACGTCCGGCCGCCGACCGCGGCCGTCGTCGACTCACCGGTCCCGAACAGCTTCACCGTCGGCGGGCCGCGTGACGCCACGGTCGTCGTCTCGACCGGCCTACTCGATGCACTCTCTGGCGACGAACTCGACGCCGTGCTCGCGCACGAACTCGCGCACGTCGGGAACAACGACGCCGCGATTCTGACGCTCGCCTCCTTTCTCCCCGCGCTCTCGAACGGCGACTACGCGGTCTTCGACCGCCTCGATGCTCGGCTGGGCGGCGCGTCGACGCTCCTCTTCGGCGTCGGTCTCGTCGTCGCCTACGGCCTGAGCCTGCCGCATCTGCCGGGCACGCCGTTCGGCATCACCTCGCTCGTCAGCTTCGCGCTGACGGCGACGCTGACGGTCCTGCTCGGCGGGGTCGCACTCGGCCTGCTCTCCTCGCCCGTGGTCTTCCTCTCGCGGCGGCTCTCGCGACGGCGCGAACTCGTCGCGGACCACGCTGGCGCGCAGGCGACGGGCAACCCCGCCGCGATGGTCAGTGCCCTGCGACGGCTGGACGGCGGCGACGAGCGACCCACGGGTGACCTCCGGGCGACCGAGACCGTTCGGGGACTGTGTTTCCTCCCGCACGGCTTCGACACGGAGCGCGACGACGAGTTCCGCGTCTCGACGCGCTCGCATCCGTCGCTGGCGGAGCGAATCGAGAATCTGCGGTCGTTGACGGCGTCGGTGTGACGGTAGCTCGGGGACGCCAGTCTCACATTCCACCGTGGCGCGTGGCTTCGCGCTGTCTCGTCAGCGCGAAGCCACTCGCGCGAGGGATGAGTGAACGAACGGAGTGAGTGAGCGAATCGGCTGGGGAGGGTGTGGCTGTTGCGGGCGGGACTGAAAGGGGACGCGCTGTCGGCGAAGCACGGGGACGTAAGCACCACAGGAGTGAGCGGAGCGAGTGACGAGGAGCGCGACGACCCGCGCGAGTCGACAGCGCGTGGGCTTTCTGGAGATTCACTGGATTACCTGTGACAGCACTCACGAAACCACGAACAAGAACAAACGAAGCAGCAACTAGTTCGTCGTCGAGTTCGGCGTCCCCCCCGACTCGGGGGTTTCGACACCTTCGACGGCTTCGACGTTCTCCGTCTCTTTCGGCGTGTCGACGTGCCAGCGGTCGATCTCGTCCTCGTACTCGCCGAGACGACGGCTGACCTCCTCTTTCATCGTGTCGTCGTTGACGTTGACCTCGAAGATGAACGTCGGCTCGCCCTCGCCGCGGGTGGACTTCTGGATGTTGGCACTGACGAGTTCGTTGTCGAAGTAGTAGGGCGCGAGCTGCGTCATGACCTTCCGGTAGACCGTCCCCTCGACGGCGCGGATGGCCTTGCGGCCCGCCGAGTCGGCGGCGCGGGCGACGTGGTCGATGGAGTCCTTCCACGAGTCGAGCGCGCCCTCGTTGTCACCCTCGCCGACCTTCTCGTAGGACTCCGAAATCTTCTCGCCCGCGGTCTGGAGGTCCTCGTCGGGGCCCTTGCCCGCTTTTTCACCCTCGCCCTCGCCGACGACGGCCTGTTCTGCGGTCTTCTCGTTGACGTCCTCGCTGAGACGTTCGTGTGCCTTCGGTCGCCACTCGTCCCAGTCGGTGAAGGGCGACCCGTCGGCACCTGCGTCACGGAGCGCGCGAGTGATCCGCTCGCCGTGTTCGACGACGTCGCCCCACGACCCACGCTGCTTGAAGCCGGAGATACTCTCTTCCATCGCGTTAGCTGTGACTACAGTGAGCCAACCTATAAAGCGTGACCGGCCGCGAGGCCGTGTGTGAGCGGCTATCGGTCATGTGAACATCTCTCGTGGTTTTGGATGGGTTACCGTCCGTAGGTGAGCTGCGTCGCGACATCGTCGAGACGACGCTTGACGCCGCCGAGCCACGCTCCCGGCGACAGCTTCCGGAGGTCGGCGTCGTCGACCTCGATACGCGCGGTCCCGAAAGGGTCGCGGTCGGTACTCGTCTCGTCGTCTCCGTCGCCGTCGCCCGTGACGCCGACGACCGACGACATCGCACACCGCCCGCAGTGTTCGGTCTGCTTTCCCATGTGTCTGTCTCGCACGGACGTTGGGGCAGGAGCCAATTAAGCGTTATCGTCCGTGAAGGTTTCCCGACGGACTTTTGTGTGGGTACTGCTGTCTCACCACGTATGGGTTATCGAGTCGTCGACACCGACGCAGTCGAGCCGGCGCCGGACCGCCCCTGCGAGCAGCGGGCACTCTCCGAAGCGGCTGGACTGACACAGATGGCTGTCAACCGCTTCGTCGCCGAACCGGGCGAGCAGATTCCGTTGGCCTACCACTACCACGACGAGCAGGAGGAGGTCTTCTACGTCCTCTCGGGGACGCTCCACGTCGAGACGCCCGAGGAGACCTACACGGTCGAGGCCGACCAGCTCTTCGCCGTCGAGCCGGGCAGCCCCCAGCGGGCGTTCAATCCCGAGGAGGCCGAGGAGCCGGTCGCCGTCGTCGCCGTCGGCGCGCCACCGGCGGCGGACGACGCCCACGCCTACGATCCGGACGCATGAGCGCGGAGAAGGGCGGAGACGGACGGGTCACCGACGCCGACGAGAGTCGTACCGACGGCGAGAGCGGACGGACCGCTGACGCCGACGACGCGCCAGCCACTGACACCGACGCCGAAGCCGACGGCCGACAGGTCGTCGAGGTCGACGGCCGCGAGTACGAGCTGCCCGAGGACGTCCCCGAGTGGGACGACGAGTATCTCGACCGCGTCGGCGCGAACCTGATGTTCAACTTCGATCTGGAGAGGGACTTCCGCGTCGACGGCGAGACCTTCGACCTCTACGGCGAACTCCGGATGGACAGCCACAAGCAGTTTCTCACCTCCGCACTCTCCTACGGCCACCAGAAGGAACGGCACCATCTCTTCGCCCGCCGGATTGCTGGAAGCGTGACCGTCCGCGACCTCGAACGGCTGGCCGACCTCGGCCACGACGTCGCCGACGACTGGATCGACGCGAACGAGGAACACTACGGCACGGAGTTCACCTTCGTCGTCGTCGCCCCCGACATCCCCGACGAGGTCCGCTCGTTCGTCGCGGGGTTCCAAGACCGGAACCTCATCAAGTACGGCTACTACGGCCACTACGAACTCAACCTCGCCGTCGTCGCGCCCGACGTGGAGGACGTTGTCGCGAGCCGCAACGCCGACCCCGCCCGCGCGTTCGTCCTGTGGGACGAAGACCCGCTCGACCGACCGGGGTTGCTCGGACGGCTCCTCCGGCGACTGAAGCGCTGACCGCTCGCTTCTCACCGACGCTACCGTCCACACTCGACACGAGAACGGTGTGCCGCGGGCAGGACGAGACTATCGCTCGCGGGCAAAGCAACGCGCGCTCCGAGCGAGGCGGAAAACAGCGACGTTCGAGTGGAAACGGAGGGGTTCAGTCGTCGCGCGGTTCGCCGCCGTCGGTGGCGACGGCACCGAGACTTCCGCGCACGTCGCGCAGGTTCTTGTACCCCATCCAGACGATAGAGGAGGCGAGATAGACCATCGCGAGTGCGATGAGCGACTGGATGGCGAAGGAGACCGCTTCGAGGGTGGACCCTTCACCGAGTGCCGTTATCGCCGCCAGCGGTGTGCGGTACAGGCCGATCCAGAGCAACGCGGAGAGCGTCACCGCCAGCATGATGGCCATCGGGACGCCCGTCGAGATGAGCTGCTTCGAGTCATTCCAGTTAGCCAGCCACAGCGTCGCCGACAGCAGGGCGAGCGCGGCGAGCGTCTGGTTCGCACCGCCGAAGAGCGGCCACAGGCTGCTCCAGGTGCCGGAGGCGACGAGCACGTAGCCGCCGAGACACTGGACACCGGCGTTGACGTAGCGGTTCGTCGCCGTCTCTTGGACGCTGGTCTCGGGCACGCCGACGATTTCGTCGAACATGTAGCGTCCCAGACGGACGGCGGTGTCCGTCGAAGTGAGCAGGAAGCTCACGAAGACGAGCCCGATGAAGGCCGCACCGGCCGCCGGTGGGATGGTGAAGCCGAGCGAACTGGAGCCCGCAGAGAGCATGATGGCACCGCCGGTCGGGAAGTTCGCGAGCGCGCCGACGACGCCGGAGGAGAACTCCGAGACGCCGACGAGCGCGAACGCACCGACCGCCGTCGTCGCGAGCAGCCCCTCACCGAGCATCGCACCGTAGCCGATGGCACGGGCGTCGGTCTCGTTGTTGAGCTGCTTGGCCGTCGTCCCCGACGACACCAGCGAGTGGAAGCCACTGATGGTCCCACAGGCGATGGTGACGAACAGGAAGGGGAAGATGGGGCCGAGCGAGCTGGTGAAGCCCTTGAACGCCGCGGTGTTCGTCGTCAGTGCCGAGTAGCTCGTCCCGTCGACCGTGACCGAGCTGAAGCCGAGCACCGTGCCGACGATGACCGCGAGGAGCATCCCGCCGACGCCCGCGTAGAGCAGACTCGACGTGAGGAAGTCACGCGGCTGGAGCAGGACCCAGACGGGGAGAACGCTGGCGATGAAGCCGTAGATGACGACGACCGGCACCCACGCGGCGACGTTCGCGCCGAACGCACCGGCGAGCGGGAGCCAGCTCCACGTCGCCGCGGCTCCGAGCAGTCCGCTCTCGCCGACGAGGACGATGGGATACTCCAGGCCAACCCAGACCCCGGCGAAGACCATCGCCACGAAGGCGATGGCACCGGGCAGGAACGGCAGATTGAGCTGGTAGAGATAGATCCCGAACGCCAGGGCGAGCCCCATGTAGATGAGGCTCGCCGTCGCCGACGACGGGAAGGCGTTGAAGACGACCGCCACCACCAGTGCGAACACGGCGATGACGAGGATGATCGTCAGGAACGCGAACCACAACAGCATGTTCTTCCCGCGCTCGCCGACGTACTCGCCGATGATGTAGCCGATTGACTTCCCCTCGTGGCGGACCGACGCCGAGAGGGACATGAAGTCGTGAACCGCCCCAAAGAGGGGATTCCCGATGGCGATCCAGAGAATCGCCGGCAGCCAGCCGAAGGCCGCCGCGGCCGTGATGGGACCGACGATGGGTGCCCCGCCCGCGATACTCGAATAGTGATGCCCCAGAAGAACGGACTTCTTGGCCGGAACGTACTCCTGCCCGTCTTCGTACTTGTGTGCCGGTGTCTCTGCGTCCTCGTCGAGTTCCACGAACTGTGCGAGGTAGCGCGAATACGCGACATACCCCACCGTGAACGTGACGAGTGACAGCACGACCAGCACGGCAACCTGTACCATGTGTGTGAACCTCATTAACAGTCATGGAAAATGGCTCACTTAAACGTTAGGAAATACCTCGTTGATAATTAGTGAGAAATCAGCAATGAATTCCCGACAGAGCCCCGCTGTCGACGGATTACAGGATTCCGAATATTCATCTATAGAATATCCGTCACGAAACGTTCGGTGAATACTTTGTGGTGGCCGGGACGCTCAGACCGCGTCGGCTTCGACGACCACGTCGATACCGAGTTCCTCGGCCACGTCGGCGAGGAAGTCGCCCTTGACCTCGGCGACCCGGAGGCGAATCTCGGCGACGACGGGCGTCTCGAAGTCCTCGCGGAGTTCCCGCAGGCGTTCACGCTCCGTGGCGACACGCTGACGGAGGAACTGCGCGCCGACGCCCTCCTCGTCGGGACCGGGTTCCGGCGAGAGTTTGTTGACGACGAGTCCCCGCACGTCCAGCCCGTAGTCGTCGAGTCCGTCGACCGCCCGTCGCGTCTCGCGGAGCGACAGCTCGTCGGGGTTGACGACGAGGAAGAACGCCGCCTCGTTGCGCAGGACGTCGCCCGCGAACTCGAACTGCTCCTTTCGGGCCTCCAGGCGGGCGATGATGGGGTCGCCGTCCATCATCCGCCGGGGTTCGTTGTTGCCGATGGCGGCGCGCTCGAACAGTTTGACGCTCTGTTTGCGCTTGGCGAGCAGGCGGTCGATCCAGCCTTCGAGGAACTCCGGTAAGGAGAGCAGTCGCAGGGTCCCGCCCGTCGGCGACGTGTCGAAGACGACGCGGTCGTACTCCTCGGAATTCCGCATCACGTCGATAAACCGGTCGAACAGTGCGGCCTCGTACGCGCCGGGCGTCTGGTGGGCCATCTCGATCTGGCGGTCGACCTCGTTGACCATCGCCGCGCTCACCTGGTCGCCCATGGCGCGTTTGGTCTCCATCAGATGGCGTTCGACCTCGTCGTCGGGGTCGATCTCCATCGCCCAGAGCCCCTCGACGCCGTCGACGGCCTGGGGGGTGTCGGAGAACTGCTGGTCGAAGACGTCGGAGGTGCTGTGCGCCGGGTCGGTCGACACGACGAGCGTGTCGAGACCGGCGTTCGCGCACTTGAGCGCGTAGGCACTGGAGACGGTGGTCTTGCCGACCCCACCCTTGCCGCCGAAGAAGACGAACTTGCGCATCAGAAGTGGTACTGTTCGCCCTTGCGTTCGAGCAGCGACCCGCGGTCCCACATCCGCCGCTCCCACGCCTCGAACTCGTCTTCGAGGTAGGGGAGCAGTTCGGCGGTGTAGTAGGAGACGGGACTCGGGATACCGAAGGCGTCGGGGAAACACGCGAGCATGAAGGTGTCTTCGATGTCCTCGGCCTCCTGCTCGATCTTCTCGTAGGCCGGATGCGAGATCATCCCGTGGTAGAGTCCGCGGAGCCACTCGTCGAGGACGCGACGAAACTCCTCGATGCGGTCTGCGAGTGTCATATGGTGACAACCTCCTAGTCTCGCGGGCAAAAGGGTATCGTTCAGTGTTCTTCGTGCACAATCGGCGGCGAAGTACTGTCGGCTGTACTGTCGCGGCACGATTCGGCACATTTCGTGCCGAACGTGCCAATAGCGCACATCCAACAGTATAATACCGAGTATCGACCACACACCGGATATGGCACGTGACGCGATTCCGGTGACGGTGCTGAGCGGGAGTCTCGGTGCTGGGAAGACGACGCTGCTCAACCATCTCCTGCACACCGCCGACCGCGACATCGCCGTCCTCGTCAACGACATGGGTGAGGTCAACATCGACGCCTCGCTCGTCAGCGAGGGGTCGGAACTCGACGTCGACGACGGCGTCACGGAACTCTCGAACGGCTGCATCTGCTGTGAACTGCAGGACGACCTCAACACCGCCGTCGTCCGCCTCGCACAGAACCGCGACTTCGACCATCTCGTCGTCGAGTCCTCGGGCATCAGCGAACCCGAACCCGTCGCCAAACTGTTCACCACCGGGTCGCGAGCGGCCGCGATGTACGAGGTCGACTCGCTCATCACCGTCGTCGACGCACGGCTCTTCTACGACACCTTCGGCCGCGACGGGACGGTCGAGCGGCGGGGGACGGACGAGGACGACACTCGCCCGCTCTCGGACCTCCTCGTCGAACAGGTGGAGTTCTCGAACCTCGTCCTCCTGAACAAACGCGACCTGCTCTCCGAAGAGGAGTTGGAGACCGTCGAGGAGTTGGTCAAGACCCTGCGACCCGACGCCGTCGTCCTGCGCAGCGAGTTCGGCCGAGTCGCCCCCGCTGAGTTGCTGGGTCGGAAACTGTACGACCCGGCGACGGCCGCCGAAGCGGCGGGCTGGAGGCAGGCGTTGGCAGCAGACGAGGAGAGTGGAGAGAATCACCAACGCGGCCACGCTCACGGCGATGGCGATGGCAACAGCCACGCTCACGACGACCACGACCACGCCCATCCCGACGAGGTCTACGGCGTCACCCCCTTCGTCTACCGTCGCCGCCGACCCTTCCACCCTGGTCGCCTCGACGCCTTCCTCGCGGACCTCCCTGACTCCGTCATCCGCTCGAAGGGCACCTGCTGGGTCGCTGGCAACGAGTTCCAGCAGGTGATGGGACAGGCCGGCCCGTCGGTTCGCGTCGAGGCGACCGGGCCGTGGGTCGCGAGCCTCCCCGAACTCGACCAAGAGCTCTACCGCTCGAACCGGAAGAACCTGGAGTGGGACGAGGAGTGGGGCGACCGCCGGACGGAGCTGGTCTTCATCGGCCAGTCGATGGACGAGGAAGCGATTCGCGCCGCGCTCGACGACTGTCTCCTGACGGACGCCGAGATGGACGACGAGTGGGACTTCGCGGACCCCTTTGCGGGCGAACAGGGCGAGGCCGTTGTCGTCGCCGAACCCTGAGCGGTCGCTTCAGCCGAGGTCGGCCGAAAGCGACGACAGTGCCCGCTTCAGTTCGCCCTTTCGCTTCCAGGCAGCGAGGCGGTCGGTGAGATTCGGGAGCGGAAGGCCGAGGCTCACGGCCGAGCGTATGGTGACGCGCGAGCCGTCGTCCTCGGCGCGGACGGTGACCCAGGTCTCCATCGCGTCGAACGGCCCGGCGTCGCCCCCCTGGGTGTAGTAGGTCGTTCCGTCGCGCTCCTCGAACCGGAGGGCGAGACCCAGTCCTCGGGAGCCGGCGGTGACGACGGTGGCGTCGTCTCGTTCCTCGACGTCGACGACGGAGAAACTGCCCTCGTACTCGACGAGTGCGGTCGGCGTCAACGCCCGGCGGACTTCGGCGGGCGTGGCACGGACGAACCGCGAGACCTCGACTTCGCGCATTGGTAGCGGTATCGAGTGGGGGCACAAAAACGGCGGGGTCAGAACCAGAGGGCGTCGCCCGCACCGTACTCCGGCGGCGGCGCGAGCAGGAAGGGCGAGGAGAGGACGAGGAGGAGCAGGGCGACCAGGAGCATGAGGTAGAACAGCCGCCGGAGGCGGGAGGCCGCGGGCACCTCGCCCTGGAGGTCGGGACGGGCGAGCCAGACCATCTGGTGGTAAGCGACGGCCGCGAGGGCGACGAAAACGACGCCGGAGACGACGAGTGCGCGAGGGAGCGACACGCCGAACGAGAGCAGATAGCCCGGGCCGAACGAGAAGCTCAGGAGGAAGGCAGCCGAGACCACGACGAGGTAGGGCACGGGGTCGACGGCGACGCCCTCGCGGTTCCGGAGACGCATACGGGAGAGAGTGGACGGACGACCAAGAAGCTAAGTCCCGGCCCTGACCAGAGGCCCCATGGCCAACTCGCAGGGTGACCCCCGAGTGCTGTTCGTGATGAACCTCGTGCTCTCCTCGGTCTTTGCGTGGGTCATCGTCTGGGGGCTGAACTTCATCGGTGTCCTGGCGTTCTCCGCGAGGAACGTCGCCGTCGCCGCCGCGCTGTTGATGGTTTTGACGCACTTCGTGACTCGGTAGCGGAGCCACAGCGGCCGATGAGGCGATTTAAGTCACTCGGCGTACCGCGTTTCAGGTAATGCCTATCGAAGACCGAGATGACGCGTATCTCATCACACACGCGCTGGCCAAGGACACGCTCTCGAAGCTCCGCGACGTCGAGACCGAGCAGGTCGCCTTCCGGAAGGGCCTGGTCAAACTCGGCCGCATCTGTGGCTACGAAATCATCGACGGCGCGATGGGGACCGAGTACGTCTCCATCCAGACGCCGCTGGAGGAGACGACCGGCGAGCGCGTCAAGGGCCTCGACAACGTGGTCATCATCAACGTGCTGCGCGCCGCGACGCCGTTCGTCGAAGGACTGCTGAAGGCGTTCCCGCGCGCGAAGCAGGGTGTCATCAGTGCCGGTCGCAACGAGGAGGCGGGGATGAACGAGGACGGCGAGTTCCCCATCACCATCGACTACGTGAAGCTCCCCGAGATCTCGGAGAAGGACACCGTCATCGTCGCCGACCCGATGCTCGCGACGGGCAGTACGATGTGTACCGTCCTCGACCACGTGCTCGCGGAGGCACCGGACTACGAGAACCTGTTCGTCCTCTCGGCGGTCAGCGCGCCCGACGGCCTGCTCCGCGTCGGCGAGCAGTTCCCGCAGGCCGACCTGCTGACGGTCGCCATCGACGACTACCTCGACGACGACGGCTACATCATCCCCGGTCTCGGCGACGCTGGCGACCGCGCGTTCCGCACGAAGTAACTCGGTCTCTCGTCTTCTCCGCTCGCTCTGTTTGCTCGCTCTCGCCGGTCGCGTCCGGCACGCTCACTCTCACCAGTCGCACCCACACAAACCGTTATACCACAGTCGCACGCACGACCCCCTATGTCAACGATTACGAGGTGGGGGGCGTGACCGACGACGCCTGCGACGCCTGTGGCGACGCCGTCCGCGACGCGCTCGCCCGGACTGTCCGACTCAGCGTCGACCGCTCGCAGATCGACTCCCAACGGCTCTGCCCGGACTGCTTCGCCGACTGGATCGCCCGCTACGAACGCGAGATGCAGCCCGACGACACGAGCCAACCCGTCGACAGCGACGCCGACATCATCGTCGACTGAGCTAGAGGTCGACGGAACAGGTCGTCCCGCGCGAGAGCCCCTCGCGCTCGATGTAGGCCGCGAGACAGCCGTAGTTACAGAACTGTCCCTCCTGTTCGTCGCCCGTCGCGTCGGCGAACGTGTAGACGGGGTCGTGGGCCGTCACGTCACAGCCACAGTAGTCGCAGGCGTCGCTCATAGGAGAGACGAGGCGGGGGAGGAAGTTAGCCGTTTGGCGGCTGTGCCGCGCGCGTACAACCCCCTCGCTTCGGGTCGAAAACCCGAAGAGAGCGGCCGGTTCGTCGCCGCAGGTGTTGCTCCCGAAACGCCCCCACGGAGACTCCGGAGCCGACAATAGCCGACCCCATATCTGGGAGTCGGCTTACTCGTCGTCGCCAGCGTCGTCGCCGCCGTCCTCGCCGTCGTCCGCGTTGTCACTGTCCTCACCAGCATCCGCGTCGTCCTCGTTCCCTGTCTCCTCACCCGCCGACAGGCCGTCGTCGCCGCGGTCGAGCGCGCGGGGGACGTCGTGGTGGGCCGAGTAGCCGTCGAACCAGCGGACGATGCGCTCGATGCGGTCGACGATATGGCCGGGTTCGCCCGAGCGCGATAGCTCGTGGCCCTCGCGCGGATAGCGGACGAGCCGGGTGTCGACGCCCGCCTTCTTCAGGAAGAGGTAGAACATCTCGCCGTTGTTGACGGGGACCCGGAAGTCGTTGTCCGCGTGGATGACGAGCGTCGGCGTCGTCACCTCGTCGGCGCGGGCGACGGGCGACTGCTCCCAGAGGAAGGCGGGGTCGTCCCACGGCGTCGTCCCGAAGTCCCACTCGACGAGCTTGAACGCGTCCGTCGAGCCGTAGAACGACGAGAGGTCGTAGACGCCGCGCTGGGCGACAGCTCCGGTGAAAAAGTCGGTCTGGCCGACGATCCAGCCGGTCATGAAGCCGCCGAAGCTGCCGCCGGTGACGAAGGCGTCGTCGGCGTCGACGCCGTCGCGTTCGCAGACGAGGTCGACACCGGCCATCACGTCCGCCATCGTCACCGCCCCCCAGTCGCGCTCGATGGCCATCGAGTGGGCCTCGCCGTAGCCGGTCGACCCGCGCGGGTTCGACCAGAAGACGACGTAGCCGCGCGCCGCGAGCGTCTGGAACTCGTGCCACATCGTCCCCGCCGTCGACCACATGGCGTGCGGACCGCCGTGGATCTCGACCGCGAGCGGATACGTCTCGTCCGCCTCGCGCTCGTCGAAGCCCGGGGGCGTCAAGAGCCAGCCCTGAATCTCGTGGCCGTCAGAGTCGAAGCGGAGTTCCTCGGGTTTGCGCACTTCGTGGGCAGCGAGATAGTCGGCGTTGAGTTTGGTGAGTCGGGTCGGCTCGTGGTCACCGCTCCGACCAGCCACGAAGACGTCGCCGGGATGGTCCCACTCGGAGCGTGCGACCGCGACCGCGTCGTCGCCGACGCTGAATCCGCTCACGTGGCCCTCACCGACGACGGTTTTCAACTCCGTGCCGTCGCTGGCGACGGTGCGGACGACGACGCGCCCCTCATCGGGCGTGACGAAGCCCAGTCGCTCCTCGCTCGGGTCCCACGCGATGCCGGCCGTGAGGTCGACCGTCCGGTCGAGGTCGGCGGTGAGGACCGTCGTCTCTCCCGTCGCGCGGTCGTAGACTTCGAGGTCGGTCCCCCGCATCGACAGCCCTTCCTCCGGGGTTCGAGGGTAGGCGACCCGGCCGTCTTCCGTCGCGGCGAGCACCGCCCCCCAGCCCGTCGTCTGCGTGACCAGTTCTTCGGTGCCCGCCTCGGTATCGGAGGCGAGCACGTCGACGACGACCGAGTCGTCGGTCGGGTCCGTCCGCTTGCTGGCGTAGTAGAGCGTCGTCGCGTCGCCCCACTCGACCCCGTTGTGGTCGTAGTCGCCGTCGGTGAGGCGTGTGAGTGTCTCCTCCTCACTGGCGAGGTCCAGCACGTAGACGTGGCTCCGCGTCCCGTCGATGTACTTGGCCCCTTGACGGTAGACCAGCCGGTCGACCACGCGCGGGTCGGGCGTCTCGCGTTCGTACTCCTCCTCCTCGCCGATGTCGAGGTCCAGTCCCTCCTCGCGTTCGGCTTCGGTCGCCGCCTGCGTGAAGGCGATGCGGGTGCCGTCGGGACTCCAGACCGGGCCGACGACGCCGCCCGGCACGTCCGTCACCTGTCGGGCCTCGCCGCCGTCGGTCGGCATGACCCAGAGTTGGGGTCGGTCGTCGTCGGCCCCGCGCGTGGAGACGAAGGCGAGGCGGTCGCCGCTCGGACTCCACCGTGGCTGGCTGTCGACGCCCTCCGCGACGGTGAACTGTCGGGAGTCACCCCCTTCGCTGTCGACGACGTAGACCGTCGACTCGTAGGTCTCGTCGTCCGTCGGGACGGAGCGAACGAACGCGACCCGCTCGCCGTCGGGCGAGAGCCGAGGGTCGCTCGGTTTGACGAGCCCGTGAAAATCGGCCGCGGTGATCGGGTTCATGCGACGGGGTCGGGCTTCGGTTAGATAGTCCTGCGGGAAGCGGAAGAGGCGTGTGACGGGGGCGAACCCCTTCGTTTCCGGTCGAGACCGTTGGCACCCGGTGAGTCGTGGGGCGGGGTCACCAGCATGGCGGCCGGTGACCGCTGGACGGGAGAACGCTGCCGGGGAACGACGCTACTTGAACAACAATACCCATGGACAAACATAAATAGTAACTGTAACTAGTAACTAGCATGCGTACCGACATAAACCGCCGTGACTTTATCGCAGCGACAGGAGTTGCCGGCCTGGCCGGTCTGGCCGGCTGTACTAGTGGTGGAGACGGTGGAGATGGTGGAGACGGCGGCGACGGTGGCGACGGCGGCACCGACACGCGCCTCTCGTGGCACGCTGGCGGGACCGGTGGGACGTATTTCCCGCTGTCGAACGAGTTCAAGCGGGTCGTCGAGGCCAACACCGACTACCGGCTGCAGGTGCAGTCGACCGGTGCGTCCGTCGAGAACGCGGGCAACCTCGGCTCCGGCAACGCCGACTTCGCGCTCATCCAGAACGACGTCGCCTTCTTCGCGAAGAACGGGACCGGCATCGACGCCTTCGACGGCAACGCCATCCCGAACCTCCGTGGTGTCGCGACGCTCTACCCCGAGACCATCCACATCGTCTCGCTGGCGAGCACGGGCATCGAGACGGTCTCGGACCTCGAAGGTGCGACCATCAACACCGGTGACCTCGGCTCCGGCACGCAGGTCAACGCGAACCAGATTCTCGACGCGGTCGGCATCTCCGACTACGACGAGCAGAACACCGGCTTCTCGCAGGCCGCAGACCAGCTCCGCAACGGCGACATTGACGCCGCGTTCGTCGTCGGCGGCTGGCCGGTCGGTGCCATCGAGGACCTCGCGACCTCGAACGACCTGACCATCGTCGAAGTCGACGGCGACGCCCGCGACGCCGTCAAGGAGTCCGGCTCCTACTTCGCCGACGACGAGATTCCGGCCGGCACCTACAACGGTGTCGACGAGCCGCGACAGACGGTCGCCGTCCAGGCGATGATCGCGACGAGTTCCGAACAGCCCGACGAGGTCGTCGAGGCGGTCACCGCGGCCATCTTCGACAACGTCTCCGAGCTGACCATCAAGACGGACTTCATCAGCGCGGACTCCGCACAGGACGGGATGTCCATCGAACTCCACCCCGGTGCGGCAGCCTACTTCGAGGGATAACCCTCCTCGTCACGGCAGACGTACCGTCGTTCGACCACACCCACATCCACTTATTACGTCATGACAGACTCCAAACCGGTTCGACTAGCGGCCGGACTGCTCGCCCTGCTCGTCGTCGTCAGCGGTGTCGCCGCCGCCGTTCCCGGCGGACAGGCACTCGTCGTCGAGGACGCCGAGACCGGCGAGACGCTGTTGACCGTGCCGGTCGAAGAGGAGACAGTCGTGGCGCTGGAGTACACCCACAGCGTCGAGAAGACGCCCGTCCTCGACGTCTACGCCGTTCGCGACGACGAACTCGTGATGACGCGGATGGAGTTCGAGTCGTTCGGCTGGGGGCTGCCCGCCCGGGCGAACGTCACCAACGAGAACGGGACGTTCGTCTTTGACCCCGAGGGGTCGTTTAGCGAGCTGTACGTCACGCCCGGGACCGTCGCAGACCACCGGCTCCACGTCGGTGACCGGACGTACGACCTCGTCACCGTCGCCGGGGGCGAACACTCCGTCCGACTCCACGTCGTCCAACGGTCGCTCTTGAGGACGGGAATCGAGAGGCTCACGCCATGACAACCAACACCGACACAGAGACAGAGGAACTGACCGAAGAAGAGAAACAGAAACTCCTGCAGGAGCTGGAGCGGAAACGGTCGCTCCGTGGTCCCGCCGCCGTCGTCGTCGCCGTCGTCGGCATCCTCTTTTCGGCCTATCAGATGTGGATCGCCGCTCGCGGCTTCGAGTTCGAGGTGATGCTTCCCGGACTCGGCGAGGTCGGCTTCGCACTCCAACAGCTCCAGATCAACGCCATCCACGTCGTCTTCGCGCTCGTGTTGACGTTCCTGCTGTTTCCGGCCTCGACCGGCGACGGCTTCGTCTCACGACGGCTGAAGGCGATTCCCCCGGCAGTCCGCGACCGGGCCGGCAAGGACAGCCCGGTGACCGGCGCGGTCGAGGGCCTCAGAGCGGCCGTCGCGTGGATCGCCGGCGACCCCGAACGCAACCGAGTGACGCCGCTCGACGTGGTGTTCATCCTCTTCTCGCTGGCAACGGGACAGTATATGCTCACCCAGTTCGACGAGATTCAGCGGATGCGGGCACTCGGCCTCGACGCGGGCCGGACGGTCGGTGAGATTCACTGGTATCTCGCCCCAATCGCGGACGCGATCTCGCTCGTCGGCATCCCGCTGAACGAGGTCTCGTGGGCCTTCGTCCTCGGCGTCGCCGGCGTGTTGCTCGTCCTCGAAGCGACGCGGCGGACGCTCGGGCTCTACTTGATGCTCATCGTCTCGTCGTTCATCGTCTACGCGCGCTACGGCTATCTCATCCCGCTGGACGCGCCGTTCGTCGGCGTCCTCTCGATTCAGCCGGGGCAGTGGTCGAGCATCATCACCGACCTCTGGTACAACACCAACAACGGGGTCTTCGGGATTCCCGTCACCGTCTCGGTGCAGTTCATCTACATCTTCATCCTCTTCGGGGCGTTCCTGGAGATGTCCGGGGCGGGCCAGTGGTTCATCGACCTCGCCTACGGCGCGACCGGCTCGCGGAAGGGCGGCCCCGCGAAGGCGAGTATCCTCTCGTCGGGCTTCATGGGGACCATCTCCGGCTCCTCAATCGCCAACACCGTGACGACCGGCGCGTTCACCATTCCACTGATGAAACGCTCCGGCTACCGGGCGGAGTTCGCGGGGGCCGTCGAGGCGTCGGCGTCCTCCGGCGGGCAGATTCTCCCGCCGGTCATGGGCGCGGCTGCGTTCCTCATCGTCGAGTACACCGGGACGCCCTACAGCGACGTCATCACCGCCGCCGCCATCCCGGCTATCGTCTTCTTCTTCGGGGTCTGGGTCATGGTCCACCTCGAAGCCTCCCGGGTCGGCATCGGCGGCATCGACCCGAGTGAACTGGTCAATCTCGGGTCGCACCTCAAGCGTGGCTGGTTCTACCTCGTCCCGCTCGGGCTGCTGCTCTACTACCTCATCGTCGCCCGCCTCTCCGTCGCGCGGTCGGCGTGGTTCACCATCGTCGCCATCATCGCACTCATCGCGCTCATGGCGGCGTACAACGAGCGGACCCGGCTGCCCCTCTTTGCGGCCATCAGCGGCCTGTTCGTCGCCGAGACCGCCGCGTTCCTCGTCACCGGTGTCGACCTCGTCAGTGCGGTGACGGGCACTGGCGGTGCGGGGCTGGCACCGCTGGCCGCCGTCGAAGCGGCCGCGGGGACGCTCGGGACCATCATCCTCTTCGTCAGCTTCGCGACGCTCCTGTTCAGTCCGAAGAGCGGGTCGCCGCTGCTCGACTACGACGACCAGGTCGACGACACCGCCGAGTCGCTCATCCCGAATCTCGCCGACAACAAGGCCGCGAAGTTCACCACCTTCATCGTGAAGTCGATGGACTCCGGCGCGCGGACCGCGACGACCGTCGTCATCGCCGTCGCCGCCGCGGGGATCATCCCCGGCGTCATCTCCGTGACCGGTCTCGGCCCGAACCTCACCGCGCTGTTGCTCGACATCTCGGGCGGCTCGCTCGTCCTCCTGCTCGTGATTACGGCCATCTCCTCGATCATCCTCGGGATGGGGATGCCGACGACGGTGACGTACATCATCCTCGTCTCGATGCTCGCCGCCCCCATCTCGCAGGCGGCCGCGATTCCCATCCTCGCGGCCCACCTGTTCATCCTTTACTTCGGCGTCATCGCCGACATCACGCCGCCCGTCGCCGTCGCGGCCTACGCCGCCTCCGGGGTCGCCAAGTCCGACCCCTTCGAGACGGGCGTCGAGGCGTTCTCGCTCTCCCTGAACAAGGCCATCGTGCCCTTCGCGTTTGTCCTCTCGCCGGGTATCCTGCTCATCCGCGGAGTGGGAGACGGCGACGACGTGAACGTCCTGACGCTCGCGGACGTGGCTGACCTCGGCTTCTTCATCCCGGAGGTCCTCATCCCCATCGTCTGCGTCTTCGTCGGCGTTCTCGCGCTCGGGCCGACCATCATCGGCTACTTCTACACCCACGTGGGCCGGACCGAGCGCGTGCTCTTCGCCGTCTCGGCACTGCTGCTCATGGCACCCGCACTCGTGTTCACGCCGGTGTTCACGCTCCTGTCGCTCAGCGGTGGCGGCATCGCCGACAACACGCTCGTCTACGACCTCGGCCTGCGCGCGGTCGGTGCCGTGCTGTTCGGCATCCTGACGCTGAAGAACCGCGACAGCAGCAAGCGGGGCGACCAGCCGAGTCCCGTCGGTGGGTCCGCAGAAGCGACTGCCGAGTAAGCGTCCAGCCGACTACTCGATTTTTACGCGACCACTCGTCGCACTCCGCAGCCGGTCGCGGAGTTCGTCTGCGTCGTCTACGGGGACGCGCACCGCGAAGCGGACGTCGGACTCGTAGGCCGCCTCGAACTCGACGCCTGTACTCTCCAGAATCCCGCGAACCGTGCCCGAGTCGTCGTACTCGGTGACGAGTTCGAGGCGTTCGTGGGGAACCTCCTCGACGACGCCCGCGGCCTCGACTGCCTCCTTGACGGCGCGGGAGTAGGCCCGAGCCAACCCGCCGACGCCGAGGTTCGTCCCGCCGTAATAGCGCGTGACGACGACGGCGACGTTACGGATGTCCTGCTGGACGAGGACGTTCAGAGCCGGTTTCCCGGACGACCCGGTCGGTTCGCCGTCGTCGCTCTGATACTCTCGGAGCATGACATCGCCGGGTGCTCGCTTGCTCGATGCCTCACCGGCGGGGACGCGGTAGGCGGGGACGTTGTGGGTCGCGTCGGGATGCAACTCCTCGATCTCGTCGATGAACGCCTCCGCCTCCGCGACGGTGTCGGCGGGGGCGACGTAGCCGATGAACTCGGAGCCTTGGACCTCGAAGGAGGCCTCGGCGCGGTCGGCGACGGTCCGGTAGGCGTCGGTCATGTCACGGAGTGGTCGGTCGGACGGCAAAAGAATTCGCACACTCAGCCGTCCGCGTCAGGTGTCCACCTCGACCTCCTGACTCTCCTCGCTCCGGACGTAGCCGACGATGGCGACGAGTCCGGCCGCGAGGAGCGAGAGGACGCCGAGCGCGGAGGCGACGAGACCGACGAGGAGTCCGTCGGGGAAGTTGAAGTCGTCGACGGCGACGGGTGCCGCGACGGCGTAGGTAGTGTCGCCCTTCCGAACGAGCGGTTCGTCGGGGACCGGCTCGTCGGACCACGGCCGGTACCAGTCGTCGTGGACGGTCGCGTTCCGAATCGCGTCGAACGTCGCCTGCTCGTCGGTGGGAAGTGCCTCGTAGGAGACCAGCAGGTCGCGGCGGACGGCGTCGGCGACGGCCGAGTCGTTGGCGCGGGTCGCGCGGGCGACGGTCGTGCCCTCGTCGGTCGAGAGTTCGAGGGCGTACACGCCGTCTCTCGTACTCTCGTTCGCGACGAACGGATACTCCTCGTCGATGGCGACGAGGTCCGCGCGGACGGAGTCGTTGGAGGTCGTCGCACGGCCCGTCTCGATAGCCTCGGCGAGGACGCGCCGGGTCTCGTTCGGCGCGGCGTAGTCGTCGGCGACGTGGCGATACCGGAGGGAGTCGGCACGGACAGTGAGCCGGCTGTCGTAGCGGTCGGCGAGCAGCGTGTCGTTCGAGACGTCGACCGGCGTCGCGGTGTAGCCGGACGACGACCGGTAGCGGTCCGGCCCGGTCAGGTCGTCGACGGCGAAGACGTACCAGACGCCGGGCGTGAGGAGCAGGCCGACGACCAGGAGGGCGAGGGCGGTTCGGCGGTAGTTCACGGGCGGCGAGATGGCCGTCGGCGGTAAGTGTCTTGTCCGTCGTCAGTTGGGTCAATCTTGTCCGTACCCGCCGACCAGTAGTCCGACGAACGCGCTCGCACCGACCAGTTCGACGACGATAGCGAAGAAGGCCAGCGGGTCGTCGACGAAGTGCTCGACGACGAGCGAGACGGGCGAGGCGTGGCTGTGGCCGCCGGGGACGAAGCCGCCGTGGTCGCCGAGATGCCACCAGACGTAGCCGGCGACGTAGCCGAGGAGGACGACGACGCCGACGGCCAGCAGGGGCCGGACCGCTCGGTCGAAGTAGAGTCCGGCGAGCACGACGAGCAGAAGGAGTGCCGAGGGGACGAACAGATAGCCGCGCACGTCGGCGAACTCCCAGAGCGGGAGGTAGATCGCGAGCAGCGGAAGCCCTAGCCAGAGATGAATCAACGCCGAAACGAGGGTACCCTGCACGCCGAGAAAGTGCAGGACCGACTCGGTGGTTTCGTCCATGTCCGCGCTGGACGGAGGAGACCAAAGAAGCTGCCTATTCCGCCGAAATCCGGTGGTACAGTTTTCGAAAGCGGCGGTCGAGGGGTCAGAACTCGACCTTACGGACGAACGGGAGGTTGCGGATCTCGACGAGCAGGTCGCCGGGGACGGGGTCGTCGGTGACGAGGTAGAGTTTGGGGTCGTCGGTGAACTCGGGGTCTTCACTGATGGTCTGGCGGATACTGATACCGCCCTCGGCGAGCATCGTCGTCACCTTCGCGACGATGCCGGGTTCGTCGGCGTCCTCGACCTCGATGGTGAGGACGGTGAGGTCGAGCACCGGCGCGAGGTCCATCAGGCTCGGAATCGACGAGATGTTCTGGAAGATGCGTTTCAGTTCGGGGTCGTCGAGGATGGCGTTGGTCGTCGAGTCGACGACGCGGCGGTCGACGCCGATCTCGCGGGCGATGCCCGTGTTGGGAATCTCGATGCCGCCGGAGACGACGCGGCCCTCGTCGTTGACCGAGAAGCCGCGTTCGAGGAGGAGGCGGATCACGGCCTGCTGGCTCGGACTCCCCTCGAACTTCCCCATTATCTCGTCGAACATGGTTTCGCTTTTCAGTGCGACAGCGGGCGGTTTAACGGTGTGGGTGTGTCCGGCCGACCCCCCACACTTTTCGCCCCGACCGACCATCTCCCGGCCATGCGCGCAGTCCACTCCTGTGACTTCTGTGGCGACGACGCGGTCGGGACCTACGAGGTCGTCCCCGACGAACGCATCCGAACCGACGCCGACCAGCGTCGCGTCGCCCTCTGTTCGCACTGCTACGACACGCTCGAAACCGTGCTCGAACCGTTCCTCGACGGCGCGAGCGCGACAGACGAGGACGCGGCTGCCGCCGAGGAGCCAGCCGACGACGATGACGGTGTCGACGGTGTCGGCGACGAGAGTGAAAACGACGCCGACGAACCGGCCACGAACGCCGCCATCGACACCGACGCCCGCGCCGAGGGAATCGCCATCGGCCGGAGTAAAGACGACGAAGGTGACGAAGACGACCCGCTGGCCGCCAGCGACGCGATTCTCAACGGCCAGTCCGCGTCGGAGGAGTCAGCAGAGCCAGTAGAGCCAACGGACGACGAACCAGCAGCGTCCGAGACGCCCACGGAACCCAAGCAGTTCCGGAAGGTGATGCGGCTCCTGAACAACCGACAGTTCCCCGTCGACCGCGCCGAGTTCGCCGAGCTCGCGGCGGGAGCCTACGAACTGGACGACGACCACGTCGCCGAGATCATCGACTACGCGGACGAACGTGGCGTCATCGTCGTCGACGGCGGCGTCCTGCGGAAGAACTAGGTCGCTTACAACGCGCCCTTCGTACTCGGCGTGTCGTCGGCGCGACGCTCGTCGATGCGGGTCGCGTCGTCGAGGCTCCGGGCGAGTGCCTTGAACATCGCCTCGACCTCGTGGTGGGCGTTGTCGCCCTCGACGCCGATGTGGAGCGTCAGCCCGGCGTTCATCGCCAGCGACATGGCGAAATGTTCGGCCATGTGGCTCGTGAAGTCGCCGATAGAGGGTTGCGAAAAGTCGCCCGAGAACTCGAAGAACGGGCGACCCGAGATGTCGACGACGACCGAGGCGACGGCCTCGTCCAGCGGGACCTTCCGGTCGGCGTAGCGGACGATGCCCTTCTTGTCGCCCAAGGCTTCCGCGAAGGCCTCGCCGAGGACGATGGCGACGTCCTCGACGGTGTGGTGGTCGTCAATGTGGAGGTCGCCGTCGCAGGCGACCGTGAGGTCGAACAGGCCGTGTTTGGCGAACGCGTCGAGCATGTGGTCGAAGAAGCCGACGCCGGTCTCGGCGTCGCTCTCGCCGGACCCGTCGACGTCGAGCGTGACCTCGATGGTCGTCTCGGCCGTCTCGCGGGTGACGGAGGCGGTTCGGTCGGTCATATCTCAGGGTTGTCGCCCTGTGGTAATACGGTTGCGCTCGTTGTGAGCATGACAGCCCCCGTTATCGAACGTCAGACGCGCGTCTGCTTCGGATTGATATATCATGGTCCCGAACGGTCTGGATATGAAGCGGGTCGCCCTGACGGCGTTGACGTTCGTTGCCGGCGTTTTCTTCGTGAGCTCGCTCACGGTCGAGGGCGTCGTCTTCGGTCTCCCGCTCGTCGTGCTCGCAATCGCCTCGGTCGTCCCCGACCTCTCACAGCGCGTCTGGGAGTGGGTCTGGCGGACGGCCTGACCCTCCTCGCCGCTCAGACGGCAATCGCCTCGCGCAGCGTGAACCGTCCCTCGTAGAGTGCCGTCCCGACGACGACAGCGGCGGCTCCGGCCTCACGGAGCGCGGCGACGTCCTCCAGCGTCGCGACGCCGCCTGAGGCGACGACCGGGATGTCGACCGCCTCGGTGACTCGCTGGACAGTGTCGGTCTGGACGCCCTCTAACTGCCCCTCCACGTCGACGTCGGTGAACAGAATCGCGCCAGCACCGAGGTCCTCGTAGCGTTCGGCGGCCTCCGCGGGGTCGAGACCCGTCGACTCGGTCCAGCCCGAGACGAGGACTTCGCCGTCCTTCGCGTCGAGAGAGACCATCACGCTGTCGGGATGAGCGTCCGAAATCTCCTCGACGATGTCGGGGTTCTCGATGGCAGCAGTACCCAAAATCACGCGGTCGACGCCGCGGTCCAAGAGGTCGATGGCGTCCTCGGCAGTACGGATGCCGCCACCCAGCTGGACGTCGACGGCGACGGCGTCGAGGATGGCGTCGACGGCGGGAGCGTTCTTCCGCTCGCCTTCGAACGCGCCGTCGAGGTCGACGAGGTGGAGGGTTTCGGCGCCTTCGTCGACCCAGCGTTCGGCCGCCTCGACCGGGTCGCCGTAGGTCTTCTCGGTGCCGCGCTCGCCCTGGACGAGTTGGACGACCTCGCCGTCCTGCATGTCGACGGCGGGGATGACTTCGAACTCGGGGAAGTGGCTCATATCCCTGTCTGTGCGAGTCGGCGAGTAAAGAGAACCGGTTGCGGCAGGTGGTCGGCCGAGTTCGCCGGTGTCGAACCCGGCTGATCGGTGTCTACTGCGTTGCCGTGGCGATTGCCTGCTCCAGGTCCGCGACGATGTCTTCGACGTCCTCGATACCGACCGAGAGGCGGATCATGTCGCTGGTGACGCCCGCGGCGGCCAGTTCATCGTCGCTGAGCTGCTGGTGGGTCGTCGACGCCGGATGGATGACGAGCGTCTTCGCGTCGCCGACGTTGGCTAGCATACTCGCGAGGTCGACGTTGTTGACGGTGGCCTTCGCGGCCTCGTAGCCGTCGGCGAGACCGAAGGTGATCATGCCGCCGTAGCCGCCGTCGAGATACTCGCTGGCTTCCTCGTGGGTCTCGTGGGATTCCAGGCCGGGGTAGTTGACCCACGACACCTTCTCGTGGTCCTCCAGGAACTCCGCGACGACCTGGGCGTTCTCACAGTGCTGGCGCATCCGCATCGGCAGCGTCTCCAGCTTCTGCATCGTGATCCAGGCGTCGAACGGCGACTGCTGGTTCCCGAGGTCGCGCAGGCCGCGGGCGATTCCGGCGTAGGTGAACGCCGCCGCGCCGAAGCGTTCCGAGAAGTTGACGCCGTGGTAGGCCGGGTTCGGCTTCGCGATTTCGGGGTAGTCGTCGGCGTACTCGTCCCACGGGAACTCGCCGCCGTCGACGACGACGCCACCGACGGTGGTGCCCGAGCCGTGAATCCACTTCGTCGTCGACTCCCAGACGAGGTCCGCGCCGTGCTCCAACGGGTTGCAGAGATACGGCGTCGCGAAGGTGTTGTCGACGACGAGCGGTGTGCCGTGCTCGTGGGCGATGTCGGCGATGCGCTGGATGTCGGGCGTCACGAGCGCCGGGTTGCCGATGGTTTCGAGATGGACGTAGGCGGTGTCGTCGTCGATGGCCTCCTCGTAGGCCTCGTAGTCGAGCGTGTCGACGAAGCGCGTGTGGACGCCGCGACGTTCGACGGTGTGGGTGAGGTAGGTGTAGGTCCCGCCGTAGAGCGACGAGGCCGAGACGATGTTGTCGCCGACGGAGGCGAGCAGGAAGGTCAAGAGGTCGAGCGACGCCATCCCGGAGGCCGTCGTGAGCGCGCCGATGCCGCCCTCCAGCGACGCGAGACGCTCCTGCAGCATCGACGACGTGGGGTTCATCAGCCGCGAGTAGATGTTGCCCGGTTCTTCGAGCGCGAACAGGCTGGCGGCGTGGTCAGCGTCGTCGAAGACGTACGAGGTCGTCTGGTAGAGCGGCGGTGCGCGGGCGTTCGTCGCCGAGTCGGGCTTCTCCTGACCGGCGTGCAGGCTCCGGGTCGCGAAGCCACGAGTGTCGGGTTCGTCGTCGGACATACGCGACGACACACACCGGGAGAGTGTAAAACCGTAGCACAGACACAGGTGCTGCCACTATCTGCGACGGCAGGAAGTCGCGGTGGCGGTGGCGACCGTGAGCCGCCCGCTCACCCCGAGAAGAGGCTGTTGTGGACCGGCGCGAAGTCGGGTTCCTCGCCAGCGTCGTCGTCCTTTTCGGTGTCCGTCACCGCCCGGCCGCGAACGCCCGACTGCAGGAAGTCCCGCAGCGGCGGGCCGACGTTCTCGGGTTCGACGAGGAAGGCGTCGTGGCCGTGGTCGGACTCGACGACGTGGTGGGCGACGGGGACGTCGTCAGTGCGGAAGGCCTCGGCGACGGATTCGGACTGGTCGGTCGTGAAATGCCAGTCGGCGGTAAAGGACATCAAGAGTGCCTCGCCCTCGAATGCCGCGAGCGCGGCGGCGTCGGACTCGTAGCCCTCCGAGAGGTCGTAGTCGTCCATCGCCCGCGTCAAGTAGAGATACGAGTTGGCGTCGAACCGCTCGACGAACTTCTCCGACTGGTAGTCGAGATACGACTCCACGTCGCGGTACGGGAAGAAGTCCGCCGCGGGGTCCGCGGGGAAGGCGTCGCGCACCATGTCGCGACCGGCCGACCGGCGGCCGAACTTCTGATCCATCGACTCCTTCGAGAGATACATGACGTGGCCGATCTGTCGGGCGAGGCCCAGCCCGTCTTTCGGTTTCTCTCCAGTTCCGTAGTAGTCGCCACCCTGCCAGTCGGGGTCGGTCGTGATGGCGCGGCGGGCGATGCCGTCGAGCGCGAGACACTGCGGGTCGAGGCGCGCGGCGGCGGCGACGGAGACGACGCGCTGGACGTCGTCGGGGTAGCGGACGGCCCAGTCGAGCGCGTTCATCCCGCCGACGCTGCCGCCGACGACGGCGTGGAGTCGGCCCACGCCGAGATGGTCGAGCAGAGCACGCTGGGCGCGCGTCCAGTCACCGATGGTAACCGGCGGGAATCGCGTGCCGTAGGGTTCGCCGTCCGGCGCGTCGCTGGCTGGGCCGGAGGTACCGTAACACGACCCCGGCACGTTCGCGCAGACGACGTAGTACTCCGTGGTGTCGATGGCCTTGCCGGGACCGACGATGTCGGACCACCAGGCTCGCGCCTGTCCGGCCGTGCCCTGCGTCCGGTGGCTGGCGACGTTCTGGCTCCCGGTGAGCGCGTGGCAGACGAGGACGGCGTTCGACCCATTGAACTCGCCGTAGGCCTCGTAGGCGACTTCCAGTTCGTCGATGGATTCCCCGCACTCGAAGCGGAACTCACCCAACTCGGCGACGTCGGCGACGGCGTCGACCGGCATGGTCACTCCGTCGCCCGCTCGATGCCCCGAGCGAGGTCGTCGATGATGTCGTCTGCGTCTTCGATACCGACCGAGAGTCGAAGCATATCAGGCCGGACGCCGCCGGCACGCTGCTCCTCCTCGCTCAACTGGGCGTGCGTCGTCGACGCCGGATGGATGATGAGGGTCTTCGCGTCGCCGATGTTGGCGAGGAAGGAGGCGAGTTCGACCTGCTCGCACAGCTGCTTCGAGGCCTCGAACCCGTCCGCGAGACCGAACGTAATCATACCACCGTAGCCGCCGTCCAGGTATTTAGAAGCGTTGTCGTGGGTCTGGTGGTCCTCGAAGCCGGGATAGAGCACCCAGCCGACCTCGTCGTGGTCGCGGAGGAACTCGGCGACTGTTCTTGCATTTTCGCAGTGTTGGCGCATCCGCAACGGAAGCGTCTCGATGCCCTGCATCGTCACCCAGGCGTCGAACGGCGACTGCTGGTTCCCCAGCGAGCGGACGGCGCGCTGGCGGACGGTCATCGCGAAGGCCCGCTCGCCGAAGCGTTCGGTGAAGTCGATGCCGAAGGCGGGGTTCTCGCCCGAAATCTCGGGGTAGTCGGCCTCAGGATGGTCCCAGGGGAAGGTGCCGCCGTCGACGACGACGCCGCCGAGGGTCGTCCCCGACCCGTGGAGCCACTTCGTCGTCGACTCCCAGACGATGTCCGCGCCGTGTTCGATGGGTCGGCAGAGCGCGGGCGTGCCGAAGGTGTTGTCGACGACGAGCGGGACGGCGTGCTCGTGGGCGATTTCGGCGACGCGCTCGAAGTCCGGCGTCACGAGCGACGGGTTGGCGATGGTCTCGACGTGGACGAACGCGGTGTCCTCGTCGATGGCTTTCTCGTACTGGTCGTAGTCGAGGGTCTCGACGACGCGCGTCTCGATGCCACGCCGCGAGGACATCTTCGTGAAGTAGGTGGAGGTGCCGCCGTACATATCGGCGGATGCGACGATGTTGTCGCCGACAGATGCGAGAATGCTCGTCAGCGAGTCGAGCGCGCCCATCCCGGCGGCGGTGGCGACGGCGTCGACGCCGCCCTCAAGCGAGGCGAGTCGCCCTTCGAGCATCCGGGTCGTCGGGTTCGAAATCCGCGAGTAGACGTCACCCTCCTCGTCGAGCGCGTACAGGGCAGCCGCGTGGTCGGCGTCGTCGAAGACGTACGACGACGTCTGATAGATGGGCGGGGCTCGCGCCCCTGTGGCGGGGTCCGGGTCCTGTCCGGCGTGGAGGCTCCGGGTGTGGAAGCCGCGAGTCATGTACCAGACGCATATTTCTGAAGTGACTTATAACCCGTAGTTACGGCAACGGCTGCGGGTGGTCGTCACTCAGTCGGAGAGCGTCGCCGACCCGTGCCACTCGGTCGCCCTGCCGTCCTCACCGACGAGATACGTCGCCTGCGAGGCTCCGTCGGCCTCGTCGCGTACTGTGGTGTTGCCCCCTTGTTCGTAGGTGGCCGTGTACCAGTAGGCGACCTGCACGTCGACGAGATAGTGCGTCGCGTTCGCGTCGACGACGGTCGCTTCGGTCGAAGCCGTACAGCAGCCGAGACCGTACTCGTCGTACTCGTCGAGACGGTCGCGAATTGCCGCGCGTTCGGCGTCGAGGGCGAGTGTCTGCACATCGTCTTCGGTAAGTTCGCTGGGCGTGGTCGGTGCGGCTGTCGTCGTCGAGACGTCGGTCGTCTGGGAACTCGTCTGGTCGGTCGGCGAGCCGACCGGGCCACCGAGACAGCCGCCGAGGACGACCGCGAGAACGAACAGCAGGAGGAGGGCGCGTCGCATACGACAGCTGTCAGTGAGTTCGGAATAAGTCTTCTGTGCCCTCGTCGTCGCGTCGTTTTTGTCACCGGTCTCCGAACCCCCACCAATGAGCGAGCAGGCGTCCGACGAGAACCCCTACCTGCACGACCCCGCGACGGAGTTCGAAGCCGTCGAGGAACTGGACAAAGAGGAGGCACGAGCACAGGCCGAAGTGTTGAGAGAAGCCATCCGCGAGCACGACCACCGCTACTACGTCGAGAACGACCCCGCCATCGCCGACCGGACCTACGACGCGCTCTTTGCGCGGCTCCAGAAGCTGGAGGACGTCTTCGGCCTGCCGACCGAGGACAGCCCCACTCGGCGGGTCGGCGGCGAGCCAATCGATGAACTGGAGACGGTCGAACACGTCGTCTCGATGCTCTCTATCGACCAGAGCGGCGAGGCCGACGACGTCCGCGCCTTCGACGAACGAGTGCGACGACGGGTCGGCGACATGGGCGAGGTCGAGTACGTCTGCGAGCCGAAGTTCGACGGTCTCTCCCTGGAGGTCGTCTACGAGGACGGCGAGTTCGTCCGCGCGGCGACCCGCGGCAACGGCGAGGAGGGTGACGACGTCAGCGCGCAGGTGCGGACGATTCGGTCGATTCCGCAGCGGCTCCGCGGCGACCACCCGGAGTTCCTCGCCGTCCGCGGCGAGGTCTATATGCCGCGGGACGCGTTCACCGAGTACAACCGCGAGCGCGTCGAGGCGGGCGAGGACCCCTTCGCTAATCCGCGCAACGCGGCGGCCGGGAGCCTCCGCCAGCTCGACCCCTCGGTCGTCGCCGAGCGGCCGCTGGACTGCTACTTCTACGACGTGATGGAGGCCTCCGAACATCCCGAGACGAACTGGGAGGAGTACGCGAAGCTGGAAGACTGGGGGCTGCGGACGACGAGGGACGTGGAACTCGTCGACGACATCGAAGCCGCCATCGACTACCGCGACCGGATGCAGGAGCGGCGCGAGAATCTGAACTACGAGATCGATGGAACAGTTCTCAAGGTCAACGACCGCGCGCAGTGCGAGGAGCTGGGTGCGACCTCGCGGTCGATCCGGTGGGCCTTCGCCTACAAGTTCCCCGCCCGTGCCGAGGTGACGACAATAGAGGACATCGTGGTCCAAGTCGGGCGGACAGGTCGGCTGACGCCCGTCGCCTTGCTCGACCCGGTCGACGTCGGCGGCGTGACGGTCTCGCGGGCGACGCTCCACAACCCCGACGAGATCGAGAGCCTCGGCGTCAACGTCGGCGACACGGTCCGGGTCAAGCGCGCGGGCGACGTCATCCCGCAGGTCGCGGAGGTCGTCGAAAAGAACAGCGAGGGACACTTCGAGTTCCCGGAGACCTGTCCCGTCTGCGGGAGCGATGTCGAGCGCGACGGTCCCATCGCTTTCTGTACGGGCGGGCTGGCCTGCGAAGCGCAACTGGAACAGGCTATCATCCACTACGCCAGTCGCGGCGGGCTGGACATCGAAGGGCTCGGCGGCGAGCGCGTCGAACAGCTCCGTGAGGCTGGTCTCGTCCGGACGCTGCCGGACCTCTACCGGCTGACCCGCGAGGAGGTCGCCGAACTGGAGGGCTGGGGCGAGACGAGCGCGGACAACCTCGTTGGCGAGATTGAGGCCACCCGCGAACCCGAGTTGGGGGATTTCCTCGCCGCACTGGGCATCCCGGACGTCGGCGGCGCGACGGCCCGAAATCTGGCTCGCGAGTTCGGGAGCTTCGAGCGCGTGCGGGCGGCCAGCGAGGCGGAGCTACAGGACGTGCCGGACGTCGGCCCGAAAGTCGCCGAGAAGGTGCGGGAGTTCTTCGACAACCCCGAGAACGCCGCCGTCATCGACGACCTGCTAGCGTTCGTGAGTCCGACAGAGATAGAGGTTGACGAGGAGGGACGCGACGCGCTCGACGGGCTGACGTTCGTCTTCACCGGCTCGCTCGACGTCACCCGCGGTGAGGCGCAGGACCTCGTGCAAGCCTACGGCGCGAACGCGACGGGCAGCGTCTCGGGCAACACGGACTATCTCGTCGTCGGCGACAACCCCGGCCAGTCGAAGCGCGACGACGCCGAGGCCAACGACGTGCCGATTCTGACGGAGGAGGAGTTTGCCGAGTTCCTCGCGGAGAAGGGGATCGAGTATCCGCCGGAAGACGAGGAGTAAAAGCGGTTACCGAGCGGGCGTTCCGCCGACTACAGATCAGCCCGTTCGAACTTCCAGAGGCCCAGAAGCGGCGGCAGGAGCAGCCAGCCGACGAGCATCGTCGCCGCCGCGACGTGCAGGTTCGCGCTCCCGCCAGTGAACAGCTGGCCGTTGAGGAACGCGCCGGAGACGATCTTGAACGACCCCGTCGGATTGAGGAGTCGGAGCAGTCGGAATATCTCCGGGCCGGTCAACGGTAGCCAGCCGGGGACGCCGCCGCTGAGTTGCAGGTAGATCTGGAGTGGGAACTGCACCGCGCCCCACAGCGGGACGAAGAGCAGGTAGAGACCCATCGCGCCCGCCATCGCGAGTCGCTGTGAGGCCATCGCGGCCGAGAAGCCGACGGCGATACCGACGAAGACGCAGCCGAGGAACGCCGTGAGCAGAGTGTAGCCGACGTAGGAGCCGACCGCGAAATTCAGCGGGCCGAGTGCCAAGAGCAGCGCCGGGAGGAGGAATCCGACGACGACCGGCAGCGCGATGGCTCCCGAGCGACCCAGTACCTTCCCGAACACGACGTCCGCGCGGGAGTGCGGCAGTGAGAGCAGCAGTTTCAGGCTCCCGCTGGCGCGCTCGCCGACGACGGCACTATAGGCCATGACGAGCGCGATGAGCGGGATCAGCGTCGTCGTCACGCCGTCCTTGACGACGATAGAGTTGAGGACGGCGTTGGAGCTGAACGTCCCGCCGCCCGCGGGTCGGACGATGTAGACTGCCAGCGAGACGAGCAGCGTAAAGAGCGTCGTCAGCCCGAGGAGCCACCGCGAGCGGACGGCGTCCTCGAAGTCCTTGCGGGCGACGGCCTGCCAGCTCATGCCGTCACCTCCTCTTCGTCTTCGGCGTCCGCGTCGACGCGGTCCTCCGTGTACGAGAGGAACAAGTCTTCGAGAGAGGCTTCGACGGTCTCGAAGTCCTTCACGGTCACACCGCGGTCTTCCAGCGTCGAGAGCACCTTGGTCTTCACACCGCCCTCACAGGAGACGGTGAGACTGCCGCCATCGCCCGACGCGGAGACGACGCCGTCGAGTTCGCGGACGGCGTCGACGTCCTCGGTCGACGCGCTGTCGACCGTGATCTCCAGCGTCTCCTCGCCGCCTGCGGCCTCGCGGAGGCCTTCGATGCTGTCCTCGGCGACGAGCGACCCTTCGCGCATGATGCCGACGCGGTCACAGACCGCCTCGACCTGCCCGAGGACGTGGCTGGAGAAGAACACCGTCGCACCGCGGTCGGCCTCGGTGCGGACGATGTCACGCATCTCTTTTGCGCCCGCGGGGTCGAGTCCGGAGGAGGGCTCGTCGAGGATGAGCAGGTCCGGGTCGCCGACGAGCGCCATCCCGAGTGCGAGCCGCTGGCGCATCCCCTTCGAGTAGCCGCCCGCTTTCCGGTCGGCGGCGTCAGCGATACCGACGCGTTCGAGGATAGCGTCGGGGTCGTCGTCGGCATCTTTCGAGTCGATGGCGAACTCGACGTGCTTGCGGCCGGTGAGGCGGTTGTAGACGTCGAACCCCTCCGGGAGGACGCCGGTCCGCTGGCGGACCGCCACGCTGTCTCGGCGGGCGTCGAGTCCGAGGACGGTCAGGTCGCCCTCGGTCGGCCCGACGAAGTCCAGGATCATGTTGATCGTCGTCGACTTCCCGGCCCCGTTGGGACCGAGAAAGCCGAACACCTCGCCCTCGGAGACCGTGAGGTCGAGGCCGTCGACGGCGGTGACGTCGCCGTAGCGTTTCGTCACGCCGGTGAGTTCGATAGCGGCCATGGATGCCGGTTGTCCCACCACCGCATAAAGAGTTTAGGTCTCTACAGAGCCAACAGATTGATAGCGTTCTACGGGCCGAGACGGTGGAAAACGGCTGCTGTCCGGTGGGTTGGTCGAGCGTTAGACCTCGTCGTCGGGGTCGTGCTGCTCGGCCATCCGGGCGGCCTCGGTGGCGTAGCGTTCGCGGTCCGCCTCGTCGGCGACGTCGTCGACGCGGTCGGGTTCGACGTCGATGGCCGCGGTGGCGGCCGAGCCGCGCTGGTGCATGATGGTCGCCGCGATCTCTTTCTGGAGCATCCCGTCACCCTCGGGCGTCGCGTAGACGAGGGTGATGAGGTTCCGGTCGTCGTAGCTGCGCTCCACGAGCCACAGGCGGACGGTGTCGGTCATGGGAAGGGGTTGGGGCATCGGGCACTTAGCGACGTTGATGCTGGGAGTCGAACGAACTGTTTTCTCAGTTGGGAATGACGAGTTTCAGAATACCTCGAAAGCCCACGCGTTCTCGGCTCGCGCGTCTGGCGAGACCTGCGGTCTCGCTGAGTCCCGTTCGCTCCGCTCACGAGACCCTCGCTGTGCTTATCGTCTCGTTTCACTCGGCTGCGGTGCTTGCATCGTCGTGCTTCGCCGAGAACGCGTCCCCTTTCAGTCCTCCCCGACAGCAACAGCCACGTCCTCCCCAGCCGACTCCTTCGCTCGTTGCACTCGCTCACTCGTCCCTCGCGTGCGTGTCTCGCGGCCGTCGCCGCGAAGCCACGCGCCACGCTGGCTGGTGCATCAGTCGAATCCGGTAGAAAGGTCAGCAGTCGCCGCTCAGTACGACGTCTCGCCGCGCAGTTCTTTGACGGTCGCGCTCAGTTCGTCGATGGCCGCGGTCCCGTCGTCCGTCGCGTCGACGATGTGGCCCGTCGCGTCCTCCGTCTCCTCGGCGCGCTCCTGGACGTTCTCGATGGTCGCGGTCAGTTCCTCGACCGTCGTCGCCTGGTCGTCGGTGGCCCGCGAGACCTCCGCGATGCCGTCGGCGGCCTCGTCGATGGAGGCCGCAATCTCCTCGAAGGCTTCGAGCACGTCGCCGATCTGCTCGCCCGCGTGGTCGATGCGCTGGTGGGACTCCTCGGCGGCGTCGACCGTCGAGTCCGTCTGCGCCTGGAGTTCCTCGATGCTCCTCGTGATCTGTTCGGTGTGGCTCCGCGTCTCGTCGGCGAGGTTCTTGACCTCCTCGGCGACGACCGCGAAGCCGTCGCCGTCCTCGCCCGCGCGGGCGGCCTCGATGTTGGCGTTCAGCGCGAGGAGGTTCGTCTGGTCGGCCACGTCCGAGATGACTTCGACGACGGATTCGATGTCGTCCATCCGGTCGCCGAGGTCGGTGACGCTGTCGACCAGCTCGTCGCCGATGTCGACGACTTCCTCGGTCGCCTCCCGGGCACCCTCGCTGGCGTCGAGGCCGTCGGTGGCGGCGTCACGTGCCTGCGTCGCCGCGGCGTCGACCTGATTGGCCGTGGCCGCGACCTCCTCCATGCTGGCACTGAACCGCTGCATCTCGCTGGCTCCCTCCGCGAGCAGGTCGTTCTGCTCCTCGACGTTGCGGGCGATCTGGTTTGCGGCCGTCGCGGTCCGTTCGACGGCCTGCGCGAGCGACTGGGTCTCGTCGTCAACGCGGATGGCGACGTCCTCGAACCCTTCGGCCATCCGGTTGAGTTCGTCGACGACGAGGAGCAGTGTGTCGTCGACGACGCGGCCGTCGGCGTCGTAGGAGGCCCGCGCGTCGAGATGGCCGTCGACCAGCGCGTGCAGCGTCTGTTGGACCTCGTCGACGAGTTCTTCGACGTCGCGGTGTCGCCGGACTTCGTCGGTCCGGTCGCGGACGGTCTGGACGACCGCGACGAGGTCGCCGTCCTCGTACAGCGGCATCGAGGTGTAGCGGAGATACCGGTCCTCGCCGGAGCGGTCGGTCAGCGTCTCCTCGTCGACGAACAGCGGCGCGCCGCCCTCGTCGTAGGCGGCCGAGGTGCCAGCCTCGCGGTCGACGCCGAACCGCCGGTCGGCCGACTCGGGTGCTTCGAGCACCTTCTGCGCGAGCGTCCGCGTGCCGCCCCGTTCGGAGTAGAAGACCCGACTGGCGTCCGTCGAGCCGAGCGCGTCGGCTGCGGAGACGCCCGTCAACTGTTCCATGTCGTAGTTCCAGGCGACGACCGCGCCGTCGACGTCGAGCATGAAGACCGGCATCCCGACGCTGTCGAGGAGAATCTCGTCGTCGACGTCGAAGTCGGCGGCGGTCTCGGCGTCCGGGTCGCCAGCGGCCGCGGCGTCGTCGGGGAACTCGAAGCCGCTCTCGGCGGCCGCCGTCGCGTCGTCGGTGGCGGAGTTGGCGGTAGCAGAGCCGTCGGACGAAGAGCCGCCTGCGGGCTCAGAGACGGTGACGCCACCGTCGGTCATCGAGGCTGTCGTCGGGTCACGCAACCCGAGTCGGGAGAACAACTGGCGGACCGATTCGCGGAGCATGTTGCCGTATCGATGCGACCCGACCCTTAACCTTTCGCGGCAAATTTCAGTGCTGATAATCGCAGGCAGGCGAGGACGTCAGCCTCAAGCGTCCGCGGACACAACTGTGCACAGATGGACGTCAGCGAGGTCCGCGCCCGTGCGAGCGAGTTCCCCCGAGACCCCGGTGTTTACCAGTTCCACGAGGGCGATACCGTCCTCTACGTCGGCAAGGCCGTCGACCTCCGAAGTCGGGTCCGCTCCTACGCCGACCCCCGCAGCGACCGCATCCGCCGGATGGTCGCCCGCGCCGACCGGCTGGACTTCGCCGTCACCGACACCGAGACGCAGGCACTGCTGCTCGAAGCGAACCTCATCAAACGCCACCAGCCGCGCTACAACGTCCGGCTGAAGGACGACAAGTCCTACCCGCTGGTCCAGCTCACCGCCCACCCCGTTCCCCGCATCGAAGTCACCCGCGACCCCGACGAGGCCGCGACGGTCTTCGGGCCGTTCACCGACAAGGGACGCGTCGAAGTCGTCGTCAAGGCGATTAGGGAAACCTACGGCCTGCGGGGCTGTTCGGACCACAAGTACGCGAACCGCGACCGACCCTGTCTGGACTACGAGATGGGTCTCTGCACTGCGCCCTGCACGGGCGAGATTACGGAGGCCAGCTACGGGGAGGACGTCGAGAGCGCGGTGCGGTTCTTCGAGGGCGAGACGGGCGTGCTCTCGGACCCGCTCCGCCGGGAGATGGAGGCGGCCGCGCAGGCCCAAGAGTTCGAGCGCGCCGCCAATTTGCGCGACCGACTCGACGTCGTGGAATCCTTCCACGGCGGCGGTGGCGAGGCCGTCGCCTCCCAGTCCGGCGAGCGCGCCGTCGACGTCTTGGGGGCCGCCGTCGAGGGCGAGAAGGCCACCGTCGCCCGCCTCCACAGCGAGCGCGGCCAGCTCGTCGACCGCTCGCGCCACCGCCTCGACGCACCCGAGGGCAGCGAGGAGGGCGTCGCCGAGGTCTTGGCCGCCTTCGTCGCACAGTACTACGCCGAACGCGAGTTGCCCGACGCGCTTCTCCTCTCGGAACGCCCCGACGACGAGGAACTCCTGGCGTGGCTCGACAGCGAGGGCGTCGCGGTGCGGGTGCCCGGTGCGGGCCGGGAGGCCAA
Organism: Halogranum gelatinilyticum; assembly: GCF_900103715.1. Classification (NCBI taxonomy): domain Archaea; kingdom Methanobacteriati; phylum Methanobacteriota; class Halobacteria; order Halobacteriales; family Haloferacaceae; genus Halogranum; species Halogranum gelatinilyticum. The sequence goes on from NZ_FNHL01000001.1 coordinate 81,098, forward strand.
GCTGGTCGAGTTGGCACTCAAGAACGCCCGTCGCGGTCCCGCCCGCGGCGACGAACTCGGCGCGCTCTCCGACGCGCTCGGACTGCCCCGCATCGAACGCATCGAGGGCTTCGACGTGAGCCACGCCCAAGGGAAGTCCGTCGTCGGCAGCGACGTCTGTTTCGTCGGCGGGTCCGCAGAAAAGTCCGGCTACCGCAGAAAGAAACTCACCGAGCGTAACGACGACTACGCCAATATGCGCGAGCTGATTCGGTGGCGGGCCGAGCGCGCGGTCTCGGGGCGCGACGACCGACCCGACCCGGACCTGCTTCTCATCGACGGGGGCGACGGCCAACTCGCCGCGGCACAGGACGCCCTCGACGAGGTCGGCTGGGACGTGCCCGCCATCGCGCTGGCGAAGGACGAGGAGCTCGTCATCACCGACTCACGGGTCTACGACTGGCCCAAGGACGCGCCCCATCTCCACGTCCTCCAGCGTGTCCGCGACGAGGCCCACCGCTTCGCGGTCCAGTACCACCAGACCCTCCGCGACGACGTGAAGACCGTCCTTGACGACGTACCCGGCGTCGGTCCCGAGACCCGAAAACGGCTGCTCCGACGGTTCGGCAGCGTCGACGGCGTGCGAGGGGCGTCGGTCGATGACCTCCGGGACGTCGAGGGCGTCGGCGAGAAGACGGCCGAGGCACTCAAGTCGCGGCTGTAGGCGAACGGTTTATTCCGCCACCACGAGTTTGCAAAGCCGATGCCCTCCACCGAACCCACCGAAGACGAGATACGCGCTATCGCCCGCGACGAGATCCGGCGGAGCGTCCGGTCGGTACTGACCTCGCTCGGCTATCTCGTCGCGGCGGTCCTGCTCGTTATCCTCGGAATCAACGCCGCCTCGCTCGCCCTGTTCGCGATCGGACCGCTGCGGTACGTCGGCGTCGTCTCGCTCGCACTCGTGGCCCTCGGGACCGCGTTTCTCGTCTCGGATCTGTGGCCGTCCCGCTGAGCGACGCGCTTTTCACCTGTCTCCGCGTTGTCGACTCCGATGCCCTCCAGCGACCTGTCGGACGACGAACTGCGCGACATCGTACGCGAGGAGTCACAGCGAGCGGTTCGCTCGGAACTCAAGAGCTACGGCTACGGCGTCGTCGGTCTCGTGGTCGGCTTCGTCGGCCTCCCGCTCGTCCTCGGAGCGGTCTTCACTGGGAACTCGGTCTTGGTCGGCGTCGCCGTCCTCGCCGTCGCCGTGCTCACCGCATTTCTGCTGTGGTAGCGTCGCCGGTCACCTCGCCAGCCGTCTCGGCCAGCGGCGGCGACGCCGTGAAGACCTCGCTCCGCCAGAGCAGCCACGCCGCGAGGACGGTCCAGCCGACGCCGCCGACGACGCCCAAGGGAGTCGGCCCGAGCAGCGGGTTCGGCTGCCCGGCGACGAACAGCGCGCCGATGGCGGCGACGGCGTTGATGGCTCCGTGGGCGATGGCGGCGGGCCAGACGCTCTCACTCTTGAGCGTCACCCACGCGAGGAAGACGCCCGTCGTGAGCGTGAACCAGCACATCGCGAGGAAGCCGGTCCACGGCGCGCCCGGATAGCTGAAGCCGTAGTTGTAGCCCATCGCGATGAGCGGCCAGTGCCACGCCCCCCAGACGAGACCGACGACGAGCGTCGCCTGCCGTCGGCCGAGCGGGAGCAGTTTCGGCAGGAGATAGCCGCGCCAGCCGAGCTCTTCGCCGAAGGCGAACAGCGCGTTGATGAGCGGGGCGATGGTGACCGCCGCGACGAGCTGGATGGCGACGAGCGTCCACGGGTCGAGCGGGAGTTCGCCGCCGGAGGCCGCCCGAACCGCCTCGGTGAAGGCCGTCAGCTCGGGGTCGAAGGTCGCCGAGAAGACGGCGAAGTAGACCGCCGCGCCGACGAGCGTCAAGAGCGCGGGCACGAACCACGCGAGGGCGTAGGTCCGCCACGAGGGTCTGAAACGGGGACGGACCCCGAGGTTCGCCCAGCCCTCGCCGGTCGCGAGGCGCGTGACGACGGTGCCGACGGCGGGGGCAAACATATACGCCGTCGGCAGGAGGACGGTCGCGAGCGTGATGCCGAGACCGGGGAGGAGTTCGGGGCTGTCGACGAGACCGCCGGTGGCGTAGATGGTGAGGCCCGTGGCCCACGCGACGCCGTAGGCGACGGCGAGAAAAACCCCGATACGCCGCGTTTCGACGGACTCGTCGGGAGAGACGGGGAGGGACATACCACTACCGAGGACGGCAGCGGCGAAAAAACGTCGGGTGCGTCGGGTCGCGACCGCCCGCGTGCAGGCGAGACGGCCGCGGTGCGGTGTCGTCGCCGTAGTGCGGTGTCGTCCGGTCGCCCGGTTACGCGATCTTGTTGTACTGGTCGCGGAGCTTCTCGGCGGCGTCGTCCATCAGTTCCTGCTCGTAGTCGTCGAGGTCCCACTCGACGACCTCCTCGATACCGTTCGAGCCGAGCTTGACCGGGACGCCGAAGGCGGTGTCCTCGTAGCCGTACTCGCCGTCGAGGACGAGCGAGCCGGGGAGCACTTCGCCGGTGTCGCGGAGGATGGCTTCGGTCATGTGGGCGACGCCCGTCGCCGGACCCCACTGCGTCGCGCCCTTGCGGCTGATGACGTCCATCGCGGACTCCTGCAGGTCGCCGAGGATCTCTTCTCGCTCGTCCTCGCTGAACTCAGGGTCGCGGCCGTCGACGCGGACCTTCGAGAACACGGGGACCTGTGCGTCGCCGTGCTCGCCGAGAATCGTCGCTTCGACGTTCTTGACGGGCGCGTCGAACCGCTCGGAGAGGACGTAGCGGAAGCGCGCGGAGTCGAGGCGGCCGCCGAAGCCGACGACCTTGTGGCGGTCGCGGTCGCCCGCTTCGTAGAGATGGCGGTTGAGCAGGTCGACCGGGTTCGACGTCGTCACGGAGACGAAGTCGTCGTTGTACTCCGCGAGCGAGGAGCCGATATCGGCCATGATGGGCGCGTTGTCGCCCGCGAGGTCGATACGGGTCTGGCCCTCCTTGCGCGGAATCCCGGCCGTGATGATGACGACGTCCGAGCCCTCGGTGGCCGAGTAGTCGCCCTGTACGACCGTCGTGTTCGAGTCGTAGGCGATCCCGTGGTTCGTGTCGGCGGCCTGCCCGACCGTCTTGTCCTCCATCTTCGGGATGTCCACGAAGACGAGTTCGTCCACGACGTCACGAAGCGCGAGATTGTAACCTGCGGCGGCACCGACCGTCCCTGCGGCACCGACCACGCTAACTTTCGACATACCACGTAAACCTGCCCTGCGATGCTGATTAAACGCTTCGGAACGGCCGTCTCTCGCCCCCTCTGACGTCATGAGGGTTCGACAGACGTCGAACAAATGCGTGCCGTGGTCTTTTTCGACGCGAAGAACGAGTGATGAGACATGAGCGAGTTCGACAAGGAGGCCGAACGGGAGAAGTTGCGAGAGAAGTTCGCCAAGGACGAGGAGAAACGCCAGAGCACGAAGCGGATGAGCGAACTGCTGCTCAAGGGCGCGACGATGACCAACAGCCACTGCAACCGCTGTGGCGACCCGGTCTTCCGCTTCGACGGCCAGGAGTTCTGTCCCTCCTGCCAAGACGCGACCGTCGCGGGCGGGCAGATTCAGCTCCGCAACCCCGAGGGCCGACAGCAAGAGCAGGGGCCCGAGTCGGCACAGGCCGCAGAGCCAGCGCAGACGACACAGGCGACGCAGGCCACGCAAGCGACGGGAACCGGCCAATCCGAGCACGCCCAATCCGCCGAGTCGCCGACGACCGAGGCAGCGACAGCCGACGCGACGACGACCGAGGCGGCGACAGCCGACGCGACGGCGACCGAAGCGACGACAGCCGACGCGACGACGACCGAACCGGCGGCTGGCGGCACAGACGACGCGGCGCGGAACACCGAAGCCGACGTCGAGCCGACGCAGCCGCCGGTGCCAGCGACGGAGTCCGAGTCGGCCGAGCCGCCGACGACGCAACCGAATACAGGCACCGCGGACCTCGACGCCGCCCGCGCGTCGCTCCGGCGGACGGTGACGCGCTACGCCGAGGAAGCAGAACAGACCGACGACCCACGACGTGCTCGCGAGTTGCTCGCGGCCGCCCACGAGGCCGCCGAGACGTTGGCCGCGCTGCGTCGGTAGAGAACTCTCCGCGCCAACTATTCGTAGTCGCTGCCGATTATCTCGCGAATCCGGTCGGCCGTGACCTTCCCGACGCCCGAGACCTCCAGGAGGTCGTCTTTCGGCGCGATCATCACGGCCTCGACGCTGCCGAAGTGCTCCAGGAGCGACTGGGCCGTGACAGGCCCGATGTCGGCGATTGACTCGACGACGTACTCTTGCTGTTCGGAGAGCGTCTTCGCGCTCTTCTCGCCGTGGGCACTCACGGTCCGCTGGCGTTTCGTCTGCTCCCGGGAGGCGATGACCTCCAAGAGGTCGGCCGTGTCGCCCTCGTTCTCGGTCCGAAGGACGCTCGCGCCGTAGTCCACAGCCAAGGAGGCGATGGCCCCCCGAATCGCGTTCGGGTGGACGTTGCGCTCGCCGTAGAGGTCCTCGCCCTCGATGATGACGACCGGCCGCGAGTAGTGTCGCGACATGTCGCGGACCTGCTCGAACATCGAGCGGTCGCCGCCGGTCAGCGTGTCGAGGAAGTCCGAGACCGACTTGCGCTCGACGGCGACGCGGTCCGAGAGGATGTAGTCGCCGACGGCCAGCGTCTCCAGCCGGGTGTGGACGCCGTCGCGCTGCGAGAGGTCCCGCGCAATGTTGGAGTCGAGTTCCCGCTGGTCGACGACGATCTCGACCGTCTCCTCCTCGGGGTCGCTCTCGGCGGTGGCGACGACGCTGTCGGCGTCGGTCGTATTGTCAGCGTCGGTGTCGGTACTGTCGGCATCGGCGTCAGCAACGTCGCTGTCGGCAACGTCGGTCTCGCCGTCGCTCGCAGTCTCGGTGTCGTCGACGGCTTCGGCCGCCATCTCCGTCGCCTGTGCGGTCGCGGTCTCGTCCGTCTCGATGGCGGCTTCAGCGTCGTCCTCGCTCTCACCGTCCCGGCCGTCGAAGTCAGCCAGTCCGGGCTGCATCCGCTTCTGTCGGCTCTCGCCGCCCCCGTCGCCGTTACTGAACTCACCCAGTGACTTCTGGCTCTTGTCGAGCTGTTGCTCCAACTCGTCGGCGGCGGTCTTGAGCTTCTGGAGTTCGTTCTCCATCTTCGATTCCCGGCGGCGCGAGATCCAGAAGTAGACCTCGTCGCGGGTGTCCTCGGCCATGAGGACGATGACCTTGCCCTCGGTCTGGCGGCCGGTCCGGCCCTTCCGCTGGATGGAGCGGATGGCCGTCGGGACGGGTTCGTAGAAGAGCACGAGGTCGACCTCGGGGACGTCCAGCCCCTCCTCGGCAACAGAGGTCGAGACGAGCACCTCGAACTCGCCGTTGCGGAAGGCGTTGAGGGTCTCCTGTTGCTCTTTCTGACTCATCCCGTCGGAGCCTTCCTTGTTGCCCTGCCCGACGAACCGCTGGGTCGAGAAGGACTGCGAGAGGAACTCGGTGAGGGCTTCGGCGGTGTCGCGAGACTCGGTAAAGACGATGACGCGCTCACCGTCGTTGATGCCGAGGGTCTCGGCGAGCAGGATGCGCGTCTTCGAGAACTTCGGGTGCAGCGCGTCGAACGACTCGGCTTTCCGCATCGCCTCGCGGACTTTCGGCTCCGAAACGAGCCGCTGGCTGGCCTTCGAGGCTCCCGACGAGCGGGCGGCGTTGCGCTGTCGCTCGAAGTATCGGCGGACCGATTCGACGCTCTGGGTCTCGACCAGTTCGACGGCCCGGCGGAGCTTCATCACTTCGGCGTGGATGGACATCCCCTTGTAGCCCTTCGACTGGTCGTTGTCCATCATCTTCCGCAATTTGCCGCGCATCGCGTTGAGCTTCTTCTGTGAGAGGTCCGGACTCGTCGTGCCGCTGACGCCCAGTTCCTTCAGCTGCTCCAGGCGGTCGACGATGACCTCGTTGATGGCGTCGCGGATCTCCAGAATCTCGTCGGGAAGCTGGATCTTCTCCCACCGGACGTCGGTGTCGTAGGTGTGTTCGGCGACGTCGGCGTCGTCCTCTGTCATCACCGCGACTTCGGTCAGCCCGAGGTTCTCACAGACTTCGAGGATGGACTCCTCGTCGCCGCCGGGCGAGGCACTCATCCCGGTCACGAGCGGGTCGGCGGCGTCGGCGTGGTAGCGTTCGGCGATGTAGACGTAGGCGTAGTCGCCGGTGCCGCGGTGACACTCGTCGAACGTGAGGTGGGTGACGTCGCGGAGGCTGATGCGGTTGCCGACGAGGTCGTTCTCGACGACCTGGGGGGTGGCGATGACGATACGGGCCGACTCCCAGAGTTCCGCGCGGTCGTCGGGGCGGACCTCGCCGGTGAAGACGACGATGTCGTCGTCGGGGATTTCGAGGGCTTCGCGGTAGAACTCGGCGTGCTGCTGGACGAGCGGTTTGGTGGGGGCGAGAAAGAGCGACTTGCCGCCGACCTCGTGGAGGCGTTCGGCGGTCAGGAGGAGAGAGACGGTGGTCTTACCGAGACCCGTCGGGAGACAGACGAGCGTGTGTTCGTCGCGGGCCGCGCCCGCGAGACGGAGTTGGTAGAGGCGACGCTCGATGAAGCCGGGGGCGAGGAGAGGATGCTCGACGTACGCGACGTCGTCGGTGGCGGCCATTAGGCCGTGTTCGTCGTCTTCGTGGATAAGAGTTGGCGAAGCGTGGTGAAACTAAAGACGTCGGTCGGGGTCGAACCGCCGTCGACGCGGCGACGGAACGCAGTTCGCTCGGCTCGCTCAGTTGAGTGGCTGTTCTGTGGCGGCGTCACCGTCGTCGGCGACGTCCGGAACCTCCGCACCGACGAGGTCCGCCCACTCCGCGATTCGGTCTGGTGTATGCTCGCTCATAATCTCACCCTCAGACGGTGACTCTCAACCGAGATATATAATGGTTGTGTCGGTCAGAGGACAGACCGGCGTCTCCTGGGTGCTATCGCCCGTTGGCGACCCTTTCCGGTTACGGGATGAGCTGCTCGCCGTCGTCGTCGTAGACCGTGATGGCGTCGACGGGACAGACCCGCGCGGCGAACTCCGCGTCGAACTCGGCGTCCTCGGGGACCTCGCGCACGAAGACCTGCTCGTCGACTTCCTCGGCGTCGACGAGGTCCGCCTTGCCGTCGTCGAGGTTCTTCTCGAAGGCGTCCCACTCGTCGACACATTGGAACATCCCGATGCAGGTCTCGCGGTCGTATTCGATTTTCATGGGACAGGGTTGGGCGGTGGGTTACATAGCGGTGGTGGATGGGGTGATGGATGAGTGGTGGGTGGTAGTAGATGGGTGACGGACGGGTTAGTGGATGGATGGTGGATGGATGGTGGAGTCAGGAGAACGACTACTGCCACCCCGTCCCGACAGTTTAAACCGAAGAACGACCCAACCTCGTTCCAATGAAGACTGCGGACCTACACGGTCTCCCGCCGGGGGTCCCCGAGCATCTCCAGTCGGAGGGCATCGAGGAACTCTACCCCCCGCAGGGCGCAGCCGTCGACGCCGGCATCCTCGACGGCGAGAGCGTCGTCGCCAGCATTCCAACCGCCTCTGGCAAGACGCTCATCGCCGAACTCGCCATGCTCTCGGCCGTCCAGCGCGGCGGGAAGGCCCTCTACATCGTCCCGCTTCGCGCGCTCGCCAGCGAGAAAAAGGCCGAGTTCGAGCGGTGGGCGGAGTACGGCGTCACCGTCGGCGTCTCGACCGGTAATTACGACTCCTCGGGCGAGTGGCTCGGGTCGCGTGACATCATCGTCGCCACCTCGGAGAAGGTCGACTCGCTCGTCCGCAACGGCGCGCCGTGGGTCGACGACCTCGACTGCGTCGTCTCCGACGAGGTCCATCTGGTCAACGACCGCCACCGCGGGCCGACGCTCGAAGTCACCCTCGCCAAGCTGCGGAAGATCAACCCTGGCCTCCAGACCGTCGCGCTCTCGGCGACCGTCGGCAACGCCGACGAGATCGCCGACTGGCTCGACGCCGAACTCGTCCAGTCGGACTGGCGGCCCATCGACCTGAAGATGGGCGTCCACTACGGCAACGCGATCAACTTCGACGACGGCAGCCAACGCGAGGTGGAGGTCGAACGCGGCCAGAAGAAGACCGCCGCGCTCGTCGACGACACCCTGAGCGAGAAGGTCGACGGGCAGGGTGGGTCGTCGCTCGTCTTCGTCAACTCCCGGCGCAACGCCGAGTCCGAGGCACGCCGCCTCGCGGACGTGACGAAGGGACATCTGACGGACGACGAGCGGGCGAAGCTCCGGGAACTCGCCGCCGACCTCCGAGACGTCTCCGATACCGACACCAGCGACACCCTCGCCAAAGCCGTCGCGAAGGGTGCCGCCTTCCACCACGCTGGCCTCGCCAGCGAACACCGCGCGCTCGTCGAGGAGGCCTTCCGCGACCGACTCATCAAGGTCGTCTGCGCCACGCCAACGCTCGCCGCCGGGGTCAACACGCCCAGCCGACGCGTCATCGTCCGCGACTGGCGACGCTACGACGGCGAGTTCGGCGGCATGAAACCGCTCGACGTGCTCGAAATCCACCAGATGTGCGGCCGCGCGGGTCGGCCCGGTCTCGACCCCTACGGCGAGGCCGTCCTGCTCGCCAAGGATTCGGAGACGATGGACGAACTCTTCGAGCGCTATATCTGGGCCGACGCCGAGGATGTCCGGTCCAAACTCGCCGCCGAACCCGCCCTCCGGACGCATCTCCTCGCCACCGTCGCCTCCGGCTTCGCCAACACCCGACAGGGTATCTTGGACTTCCTCGACCAGACGCTCTACGCGACGCAGACGACGGAGTCGGGGAGATTAGAGACGGTCACCGACACCGTCCTCGCGTACTTGGAGGCCAACGAGTTCATCGAGCGCGAGGACGACACCATCCGCGCGACCAACATCGGCCACACGGTCTCGCGGCTCTATCTCGACCCGATGAGTGCCGCCGAGATCATCGACGGCCTGCGCTTCGCCGCCGACAAGCGCGTCGAGAAGCTGCGGGTCATCGAGGGCAAGGAGTCGACGTCGAGCGAGTCGAAGCAGCAGAAGCGGCAATCGCAAGAAGAACCCGATATGTCGGCGGGCTTCACCACCGCGAGCGACCTGCAAGCCGCGTCCAACGCCGCTGACGACGAGGGCGGGAGCGAGGCAGACGGCAGCGAAGAAGCAGACGACGAGGCCGACGAGTTCGAGACCACCTATCCGACGCCGCTCGGTCTCTACCATCTCGTCTCGCGCACGCCGGATATGTACGAACTCTACCTCAAATCCGGCGACCGCGAGACCTACACCGAACTCTGCTACGAGCGCGAGCCGGAGTTCCTCGGCCGCGTCCCCTCGGAGTACGAGGACGTCGCCTTCGAGGACTGGCTGGCCGCGTTGAAGACCGCCAAGCTGCTCGAAGACTGGGCGAGCGAGACGGACGAGGACCGCATCACCGACCGCTACGGCGTCGGTCCCGGCGACATCCGCGGGAAGGTCGACACCGCCGAGTGGCTCTTGGGTGCCGCTGAACAGCTCGCGGGTGACCTCGACCTCGGCAACAACGTGGCCGTCCGCGAGGCGAAGAAGCGCGTCGAGTACGGCGTCCGCGAGGAACTGCTCGACCTCGCGGGCGTCCGCGGCGTCGGCCGCAAGCGCGCTCGCCGGCTGTTCGAGGCGGGCATCGTCTCCCGTGCCGACTTGCGGGAGGCGGACAAGTCCGTCGTCCTCGCGGCTCTCCGGGGGCGGGAGAAGACCGCCGAGAAGATCCTGGAGAACGTCGGGCGGCGCGACCCCTCGATGGACGACGTCGAGGAGGACAGCGAAACCCGCGTCGCCACCGGCGCGAGTCAGGAGAACGACGGGCAGGCCAGCCTGGGTGATTTCCAGTGAGACTCGTCGAGGGCGTCGCCACCGTCGACGACGTGGGTGACTTCGTGGGCCGTATCGGCGACATCGCCGACGAGTCGGGGACGACGGTACAGGTGTTCGACGCACGGTACGTCGTGTCTCGAAGACATCTCGAACGCGCCGTCGAGTTGGCAGACAGAGCCATCGTTCGCGGGGAGAACGTCGCCCGCGACCGTGCGGTCGAGATCCTCTGCTACGCCGCCGGTCGCCGTCAGATCGACCGCGCCCTGACGCTCGGCGTCGACGAGGGCGAAACACCCGTCGTCGCACTCGTCGATGCGGGTGGCGGTGGCACCGAAGGTAACGGCGACAGCAACGGTGACGGCGAAGGCGACGAAGCGGCCGCCGAGGCGGCACTCGCCGACCTGCTCGGCGAGCGTGAAACGCTCGGGACGTACGACGAGTCGTTGGTCAGCGAGTATTTCGGAATCGGTGAGATGGAACTGCGAGCGGCCGACGGCGACCTCGAAGCCCTCGTCTTGGAACGCGTCGCGCTGCTCGACGTAGAAAAGTAAGTTTCGGTTTCGGACAACCCCCTCGTTTCGACTGGAAACCGGAAGACATCATCGAGGTATGGCTGCAAGAGAAGGCCGAAACTGGCGTCGTGGGGAAGCTAACAGAGCGAACGCGACAGTGGTCTCGACGCTCGGTGACGACGTTAGGGGTCAGTAGACCAGTTCGCCCGAGATGAACTTCCGCGTGCGTTCGTCTGTGGGATTGTCGAATATCCGCTCGGTGCTTCCGATCTCCGTGAAGCCGTCGCCCAAGAGTACGCCGACGCGGTCGGCGATACGTTCGGCCTGGTGCATATCGTGGGTCGCGACGACGACTCCGATACCGCGGTCGCGCGCTTCGAGCACCGCGTCCTCGATGAGTCCCGTGTTCCGCGGGTCGAGGTCGGAGGTCGGCTCGTCGAGCAGGAGATACGTCGGGTCGCACGCGAGGGCGCGGGCGAAGGAGACCCGCTGTGCTTCGCCGCCGGACAGCGAGTGTGCCTCCTGGTCGAGTTTGTCCGTCATGTCGACGACGTCCAGTGCCTCCGAGACGGCGTCGTGCGTGCCGTTCGACCCGAGGACCGACCGCAGTTGGTCCTGCAGACGCTCACGCCACGGCTGGCGTACCCGCAGACCGTACTCGACGTTCCGCGCGACCGTCGCGTCGAACAGGCTCGCCTCCTGAAACACCATGCTGACGCGACGCCGAAGTGCGAGTCGGTCGCTCTCGTCGAGCGTCCACACCGCCTGCCCGTCGATGTCGACAGTCCCCGCAGTCGGCCGAGTGAACAGTGCCAGGATGCGAAGCAGCGTCGTCTTGCCGACACCCGACGGGCCGATGATGCCGAGGACTTCGCCGGGGTCGACCGACAGCGACACGTCGGCGAGGACGTTTTCGTCGCCGTAGCTGTGCGAGACGTCCGAGAGCCGGATCATCGGTTCACCCCCTCCGTGTCGCCGAGGCGGACGACGACCGTGTTGACGGTCAGGACGAGCAGGACCAACACGCCACCGAGAATCATCGCCGTCTCGTACCGGCCCTGTCGGGCTTCGAGCTGGATAGCGGTGGTCAGCGTCCGGGTCTTCGAGATGCCGTCCGCGCTCGTGATGTTGCCACCGACGATGAGGACGGAGCCGACCTCACTGATGGCGCGGCCGAAGCCCGCCAAGACGGCCGTCGCGATGCCGTACCGCGCCTCCTTGATGACGACAAGTGCGACGTCGAGTCGCGTACCGCCGAGGACGCGGGCGGCGTCGCGGACGTTGTCGCCCACGCCGGTGATGGCCGCGAGGCTGATGGCCGTGATAGGCGGCGTCGCGAGGACGAACTGTGACATGATCATCGCCTCCTTGGTAAAGATCAGCTCCAGCGCGCCGAGCGGTCCCTGGTTCGAGACGGCGAAGAGCACGAGCAGGCCGACGACGACGCTCGGAAAGCCCATCCCCGTGTTGATGACGGACTTCACGAGTTGCTTGCCGGGGAAGTCGGTGAAGCCCAGGACGATGGCCGTCGGGACGCTGAACAGCGTACTCAGCGTCACCGAGATGACGCTGACGTACAACGAGACGTAGATGATACTCGCGACGTAGCCGTCCCTGAACGGGAGGTCGACGAGTTGCAGAAGCGGTCCGACCGGTTCGAGTGGCACGGCTACTCGTCGTCGGAGTCGCTACTCCAACCTTCCGGGACGTACTGCTGGAAGTCCGGATTCTCGGAGACCGCCTCGGGGAAGAACAGCTGTTCGCCGTTGACCTGATACTCCGAGATGGCGGTCTGGACGTCCGGGCTGGTGATCCAGCCGATGTACGCCATCGCGAGGTCGTAGTTGGCGTTGTCGTGGACGCCGGGGTTGACCGCCATCACGCCGTAGGGGTTCGCGAGGATCTCGGGACCGCCCTCGATGGGTCCCTGCACGAGGATGGTGAGGTCGATCTCCGACCGCTGGGAGATGTACGTCCCGCGGTCCGAGAGCGTGTAGGCACCCTGCTGGTTCGCGATGTTCAGGGCCTCGCCCATCCCGGTTCCGGTCTCCTGGTACCAGTCGCCACCGGGGTCGGTGCCTGCGGCCTCCCAGAGGTTCAGTTCCTTCGTGTGCGTTCCGGAGTTGTCGCCGCGGGAGACGAACGTCGCCTCCGCCTCGGCGATGGTGGTGAGCGCTTCGGTCGCCGAGTCCATCCCCTCGATGCCCGCCGGGTCGCTCTCGGGACCGACGATGACGAAGTCGTTGAACATCAGGTCCCGGCGGTTGATACCGTAACCGTTCCGCATGAACTCGTCTTCGAGGCCGCGGGCATGGACCATCACCACGTCCGCGTCACCGTTGCGGGCGGATTCCAGGGCCGCGCCTGTCCCCTGTGCCACGGCGTCGACGGTGACCCCGTACATCTCCTCGAAGCCGGTGTGAATCTCGTCGAGCAGGCCGGTGTCGTACGTACTCGTCGTCGTCGTGAGCGTCAGGGTCTCACCCGCCACACCGGGCCGACCCGCCTGTGACCCCGCGTTGGCACTGGGTGCCCCCGTACAGCCGGCGATACTCGCGATACCACCGAGGCCGAGGGCCTTCATGAAATCCCGCCGTTGTATCGACATAGGAACATCGACGGACGAGGAGCAAAAAGATGTTTCGCTCCGCCTGGGTGGGCAGTCGTCACGTCAAGAGGGCGACGACACGGCTCGGAGTCCACCGAGTCGGGTCAAAAGTACGGAAGGCATGGTGCTCAGGTATACGGAGGAAGACGATATGCGTAATCGTCGTGAGAACGTTCGTCGTGACCGTCGAGCGTCGAGACTGTCGGCCGATATGTGGGTAGAACAGGCGTCGGCAGACGCTCCGGAGACGGCTCTCGGGATGAGGATTCGAGAGAAGTATAGTTCCACCAGGATTCGAACCTGGGTCGTTGCCCCCAGAAGGCAACAGGATTGGCCACTACCCCATGGAACTTCGTTCGCATCCACAGATACCGCTCGGTTGTTCTTAAGCATTGCGTGATAGCTGGACTGTGTGATTTGCTGGCAAGCGAGCTATACGTGCATAAACCACCACGCTTTTGCCCTCAAATTGTACAGTTTCGTGTATGTACGTCGGACGGTTCATCGTCATCGGTCCCGAGGTCGGCGCGTACCGCGTCTCCTCGCGTTCGTTCCCCAACCGCCAAGTCGTCGACCGCGACGGCACGCTCACCGTCGCGCCGACGGCCGACGCCCCGGAGACGGACAACCCCTACATCTCGTACAACTGCGTCCGCGAAGTCGACGGCAAAGCCGTCGTCGGCAACGGCTCGCAGGTCGACCCCATTACTGAAAAGTTGGGCCTCGGCTACCCCGCCCGCGACGCCCTCGCCGAGACGCTGCTCGCGCTCGACTACGAGAAGGACGACTACGACACGCCGCGTATCGCCGGCGTCGTCGGTGCCGACGACGCCTTCATCGGCATCGTCCGCGAAGACGCGCTGCTCGTGAAAGAGGTCGACGAGCCGACGCTCGTAGCGACCTACGAGGAGGACAGTCCCCGCGCGTTCGACTTCGAGGCCGAGACCGCCGCGGCGGCCGCCAGCGAGGCCTACGGCCAGGAGTTCGAGCACGCCGTCTGCGCCGCCGGCGTTCGGGTCACGGACGACGGCGTCGAGACCGCCATCGACAACGGCGAGTAACACACCCCCAGAACTTCTAACACGGTTCCCGGCGAACGACGAGCCACAGCTATGCGCCTCGGCGTGCTCTCGGACGTTCACGCGAACCGTATCGCGCTCGACGCCGTCCTCGACGATATGCCGCCCGTCGACGGACTGGTCTGCGCTGGCGACGTCGTCGGCTACAACCCGTGGCCGGTGGAGTGCGTCGCCGCCGTTCGCGAGCGCGAGATACCGACCGTCCAGGGCAACCACGACCGGGCCGTTTCGACTGGAACCGCGTTCCGGTTCAACGGGATGGCCCGCGCTGGCGTCGACTACGCCCGCGAACAGCTCGACGACGAGAGCCTCGATTGGCTCGGGTCGCTACCAGAAGAACGGACCCTCGCCGACGGCCGGGTGAAGGTCGTCCACGGCCATCCGGACGACCCGGACCGCTACACGATGCCTCACGACTTCTCGCCGCGACTCCTCGACGACGAGGACGTGCTCGTCATGGGCCACACCCACGTCCAGCACCACGAGCGGTACGGCGAGGGTATCGTCCTGAATCCGGGGAGCGTCGGCCAGCCGCGCGACGGCGACCCGCAGGCGGCCTACGCCGTCGTGGACCTCGACGCGATGGACGTCGAGGAGCGGCGCGTCGAGTACGACGTCGAGAGCGTCGTCGACGCCGTCGAGGCGGCGGGGCTACCGAGCCGAATCGGAACGCGACTGCGGAAGGGAGAGTGACACCGCTGGTCGGAACGAAAAGCGGAGAAACGTATCGAGGACGAGGCGCGCGCCTCAGAACTCGTCTTGGACGATTTTGAGTGTCTCTTCGCGGTCGTCCCAGGCGACGAACAGCGCGACCGACGTCGCGCTCGTGATGACGTCGTGGAGGTTGATGCCCGCCTCGGCGAGCGGCGTGACGATGTTCTGGAGGACGCCCGGCCGGTTCGGGAGTTCGCCGCCCGTCACGCGGACGACGGCGATGTCGTCTTCGACCGTCACCGAGGAGAGCAGCTCGTCGTTGACGACCTCGTCGTGCAGCACGGTCTCGGCCTCTTCGGCGTGGTCTTCGGCGACGTAGAAGGTGATGGAGTCCATGCCGCTGGCGACGGCCTCGACGTTGATCTCGGAGCCGCGGAGTGCCTTCGAGAGGTCCGCGAGGATTCCCGGTCGGTTCCGGATGGCTCGTCCCGCGACGGTGAGACAGGCGAGTCGGTGCTCCTGCATATCGATGAGGTTGGTGAACTTCCCCTCGATGCGGGTGCCGCCGGAGAGCAGGTCGCCGTGCTGGTAGTGGACGACACGGACGTCGAGCGCGTCGTCCTTGTACGACAGCGCGGAGGGAGCGACGACCTCCGCGCCGCGGAACGAGAGGTTCCGGAGTTCGTCGACGGTGATGCGGCCGACGTTGCGCGCGCCCTCGACGACGTGGGGGTCGCCGGTCATGACGCCCTCGACGTCGGTCACGATGACGACCTCGTCGGCGTTCATGTACTTGCCGAGCATGACGGCGGTCGTGTCGGAGCCGCCGCGGCCGAGCGTCGTCACGTCGCCGTCGAGACTCTGCGCGAGGAAGCCGGTGATGACCGGGACGACGCCGTCGAGGTCCTCAGCCAGTTTGGCCGCTCGCTTCGAGGTCTCCTCGACGTCGACCTCGCCAACCGCGTTCGTGATGACCGGCCAGAGGTCGCTGCCGGGTTCGAGAAAGAGCGCGTTGACGCCGCGGGAGGTGAGGGCGGCCTTGAGCATCCGGACGGAGGTCCGTTCGCCCATGCTGACGATCTCCGCGCGGTCGGCGTCCGACGTATCGAACTTGATCTCGTCGAGCAGGTCGTCGGTCGTGCTGCCCATCGCGCTCGCGACGACCGCGATCTCGTGGCCCTGTTCGACGGCCGCCGCGATGGAGTCGGCGGCGCGGTTGATTCGGTCGCCGCTCCCGAGGGAGGTCCCCCCGAACTTGGCGACTACGCGCATACTGCTTCCTCCGATTCGACCGAGACTGCGAACTGGTGCGTAAACATGCGACAGCGTAGCGTGGGGAGCCGCATAACTGTGTCCACTTTCCCAACGGTTGCCGATTGGACACGTCATCGCGGTTCGGCCGACGAGAACCGGACAGCCGTGGACTTTTACCCGCAGTCGGCGACTGAATACGGTATGGACGTTCGGGACGCAGTCGAAGCCGACGCCAGCGCGCTCGCCACACTGGGAGACGCCCCCCAAGAGTCACTGCGGAACGCGATTCACGACCGGACGGTCCGCGTCGCCGAGGAGCCGTCGGCGGGGACCGACGGCGAAGGCAGCGAGGACGGTGAGGACGAGGAGAGCACGACGATTACAGGATTCGTCGGGTTCGACGCCCGTGACGGGACGGTCTACGTCACACAGTTCGGTGGCTCGCGCGCGGCCTGTGAGCTGCTCCTCGAGGAGCCGGTTCGCTTCGCCGAGCACGAGGGGATGGACGTCGAGGTCGTCGTCACTGCGACGGACGAGACGATGCGGGCTGCAGTGGAAGCGGTGGGGTTCGAGAAGAAGGGCAGCGGACCGATGTTCGACGGCGAGCGGACGGTCCGCTACCGGCTGAAGCCGGAGCCGGGGAGTTAGTCGTCCGACGGAACGGCCTCGGCGTCCGGAACCTCGTGGTCGCTGATCGTCGCCTGCGGCAGCAGTGTCTTCTCGAAGTCGAAGTCGGCCAGCTCTTCGCCAGCCGCGACCTTCCGCGGCCAGTCGGGGTTCGCGAGCGCGCTCGTGCCGAGCGTGACGAGGTCGGCACCGTTCTCGACGGCCTGCCGGGCGGCGTCGGGGTCGCCGAGACCCCCGTTGGCGATGACCGCGGTGTCACTGTACTCGACGGCGAGGTCGGCCAGCGTCGGTCCCGCGTCGCCGAAGGCGGGTGCGGTGATGTCGGTCTCCGTGACGTGGATGTAGTCCGCACCGGCCGCCGAGAGTTCGGAGAAGACCACCTCGGCGTCGTTCTCGCCGCCGGGCCACTCGTATGCGTCGTCGTTGGCCTTCTCCTGTGAGATGCGGATTCCGACGACGAAGTCATCGGGCATCGCCTCGCGGACCGCGCCGAGGACCTCTCGCGGGAAGCGGACGCGGCTCTCGATGTCGCCGCCGTACTCGTCCTCGCGCTGGTTGGCGTCGGCCGCGAGGAACTCGTTGAGCAGGTAGCCGTTCGCGCCGTGGAGTTCGACGCCGTCGAACCCGGCTTCGAGGGCGTTCTCGGCGGCATCGACGAATCCGGCTTTGGCCACGTCGAGATCGTCGAGGGTCAGCTCCTTCGGCGTCGGGAACTCGCCCTCACCGCCGTAGAGCGGCGACTGTTCACCGACGGGCTGGACCGTCGAGGGACCGGCCGTCTCGTCGGCGTGGGGATTGCCCTGCGAGATGGCTCCGGCGTGCATGAGCTGGGCGAAGATGGGCGCGCCTTCCTCGTGGACGGCGTCGGTAACCCGCGTCCAGGCCTCGATCTGCTCGTCGCTGACGAGGCCGGGCTGGTTCAGGTAGCCCTGGCTGTACTGGAAATCGGTGTAGACACCCTCGGTGATTAGGAACGAGAAGCCGCCACGGGCGAACTTGGCGTAGTAGCGGACCATCTCCTCGGTCGCGAGACCGTCGTCGGTCGCGCTCGTCCGGGTCATCGGTGCGAGACCGACACGGTTGTCGAGCGACACGCCTCCGAAGTCGAACGACTCGAACAGCACGTCGTCGGGTGTCTCAGTCATCAGCGGTCATTGTGAAAGGACGAATAAAGGCCGCCGCCGGATTTGCACGGGTCGCGCACTGTACGTGTGGTAGCGTACGCCAGTCAGCGAGTAGATATGCCGGTGGGAAGACCGCCGCCGGAGTCGTCGCGGTGGTGGTTTGCGGCGGTGTCGTGCAGTGCAGTCGGTGCAGTCGGCGCGGTCGGTGCGGTCGGTGCGGTCGGTGTGGTCGGTGCGGTGCAGTTGCAGGAGAAGTCGAGGGGTCGTACCGCGAGCGAGGGTCGGAGACCCGAGCCTCGCGGGGCGGGTTTTTTGGCCGAGCTTTTTTAGTGGGGTCGAGGCCGCCGGAGGCGGCCGAGGCCCCACGCTGAAAAAAGGTCGTCAGGAGAATTTCCGAACCGTCATCTCCAGCGTGTCGAGGTCAAGAATGGGCGCGTAGCCCGCGTCGGGGTCGATGTTGACGGACTTCTGGAAGTCGGTCTGTGCCTGCCAACAGCCGGAATTGACGGCGAGGACGTTGTGGTACTTCCCCCAGCCGAGTTTGTGAACGTGGCCGGTGTGGAAGACGTCCGGTACGTCCTCGATGACGAGATAGTCCTTCTCTTCGGGTGCAACGCGGGTGTGGCCGCCGTACTGCGGGGCGACGTGACGCTTCTTGAGGAGTTGGTACATCGCCTTGTGCGGCTCGTCGTAGCTGGCCTTATCGGCCGGGAGTTCCGCGATGACCTCGTCGAGCGAGACGCCGTGGTACATGAGTACGGAGACGTTCTCGACGGTCACGGTCGAGGGGTTGCTCGTGATCTTCGCGTCGTGGGCGGACATGATCTCCCGAAGCTCCTCGTCGAAGCCGGGTTGGGGTTCCGCGAGGCGGACGGCGTCGTGGTTGCCCGGAATCATCACGATCTCCATGTCGCCGGGCACCTGTTTGAGATACTCCGCGAACCGCTCGTACTGGTCGTAGATGTCGATGATGTCGAGTTCTTCGTCCTGGTTCGGATAGATGCCGACGCCCTCGACCATGTCGCCAGCGATGAGGAGATACTCGACCGGGTCGGCCTCGGGAGTGTGCAGCCAGTCGGTAAAGCGGTTCCAGGCGTCGGCCATGAACTCCTGGCTGCCGACGTGGACGTCCGAGATGAGAGCCGCCTGCACGTGACGGTCGGCGGTGCTGGGGCGGTGCGTCCGCGGGATGTCGGGGAAGTGGATGCTGTCGGCGAAGAGGATGCCCGCGTCGTCGGCGAGCGTCCCCTGGATCGCGATACACTCGTCTTTGAGCATCTGGTCGACGAGTTCGGCGATGTTCTTGTCCTTCATCACCAGACAGGGGAAGGTCCCGGTCGTGTCCTCCAGTTCGACGAGCCAGTGGCCCGACGCCGTCGACCGGATGTCGTTGACGAGACCGATCATCTCCGCGTCGCTCCCGCCGGGCATCTGCTGGATTGCCTTGGCAGGACGGTGGTTGACACGGCCGCGAAGGAGTTTCGAGAGCCGCTCGTAGCGGTCTTTGAACGTCGTCACGAACTGCTTGTACTCGCCGGTTCCGGTGCTCGCACCGGTCATGTCGTTCGTGATGTGGGCTGGCGTCGGATTACGAGTGTGGCTGGACTGCGACGCCTCCGACGACAGCGTCGTATCCGTCGATACCGGCGGAGACGAGTCGCCGTCGCTGGAAGTGCTCGATGGGACGGCCTTCCCGGTATCCCCGATATCAGTCGAGGGAACGGTCTCTCCGGTATCGGTTGATGAGACGGTATCCTCGACATCGGCCGACGCCGACCCCTCCGTTTCGACTGGAGCGGACTGTGACGGTCGATTCGGTTTCGGTTCGGCCGTTTGGTCGGTCTCTCCAGTCGAAACAGGGGGGTCTTGGGTCACCGACTCACGAGGAGGAGCGTCGGCCGACTCGTCGGAGGGTGGCTTCGTCGGGGCATCCGCAGAGAGTTTGTCGGTGTCGAGGACCGCCCGGACGTGGGCGACGGTGATGCGGAGGGCGTCGTCGGGGGCGTCTTCGACCGCCCGGTCGAGTGCGAGTGCCGGGTCGGCGGCGTTCGCGAGCAGCGTGATGGCCTCTCGCTCGGCGTTGTAGCCGCGGCGAGCGAGTTCCGTGACCAGACCCGACGGCGTCGAAAGCGGCACAGAGATGGCAGGGTTGGCGGGAGCAAAAAGGGTGCCGGAACCCAGAAGCTTGAAAGCCGGTCCTGTCCAACCACGGGTGAATGAGCCAAGGTGACAGCCGCCCGCCCTCCGACGACTCCCCGCCGACGGCGACGGTTCGGTCGGGCGGTGAGTCCCGCGAGGCCGACGAGGACGGCTCGGAGGACTCGCTTCTCACGCGGTTCCGCACGGCCCAGACGGGCCCCCTGATGTTCGTCCGCGAACTGCTGACGAGCGTCGTCGCCGTCCTCCTCGTCGGACTCCTGTTGTTCTCTATCAGCGGCGTCTGGCCCCCGATGGTCGCCGTCGAGAGCGGCAGCATGGAGCCGCACATGGAGAAGGGCGACCTCATCTTCATCACCGAACCCGGACGGTTCGCCCCCGACGCCGCTCGCGACGAGACGGGCGTCGTGACCTACGAAGACGGCGAAGCCGCCGACTACCGCACCTTCGGGTCCTTCGGCTCGGTCGTCGTCTACGACAATCCCGAGCGGTTCGGGCCACCCATCATCCACCGCGCTCGCTTCTGGGTCGACGACGGGGAGAACTGGTACGACCAGGCCAATCCGGACTACATCCGCGCCGATAACTGCCAACAGCTCCTGAACTGCCCGGCCCCGCACGCGGGATTCATCACGAAGGGTGACGCCAACGCCGAGTACGACCAGGCCAACGGCATCAGTTCACCCGTCCGACCCGAGTGGGTGCAGGGCGTCGCTCGTGTCCGGATTCCGTATCTCGGCTGGGTCCGCCTCGGCTTCTCCGGCGCGGCGTTCGCGACGCCGCCGGCCGGTGGTGTGGAGATGGCGGCCGGATCGTCGGTCGCTGTCGCCGACGCGACCGCAGGTTCGACGCCAGCGAACGCGACCACGGTTTCGACAACAGCCCCAGCCAACGCGACAGCTGTCGGCGTATAGACGGTCGTACCGCTCAGGTGACGGAGTCTGGTGAACGGCGGCAACCCCCTCTCTTTCGAGTGGAACTCACTCACAAACAGTAGCCAACTTCGCTTGTGAGACGGTGTCGTTTCGAGTGGAAACAGTGGCGTTGTGGCGGCATTGCGGCAGGACAGTCAAAAGTTCGGTGAGTGGAGAGGGACGGAACAGAGTTCAGTGAGCGGTGGACGGAACAGTGACTTCCGACGAGCACCCGATGACGGTGACCGCACCGATAGCCGCTCAGTTGTCGAACCGCGCCTGCACGAACGGCTGGGCGTCCTCGATGTTGCCGAGTCGGGAGTCCGAGAGGAGGACGGCCTCGGTCTCGTCGATGGGGACCGAGAGGCTGATCTCCTTGGTACGGCCGTACCGACCCTTGCTGACGACGACGGCGTTGACGATGCCGAGCATGTCGAGTTCGCTGATGAGGTCGGTGACGCGTCGCTGGGTGAGGATGTCGGCGTCGATCTCCTCGCAGAGCCGTTTGTAGATGTTGAACACCTCGCCGGTGTTGATGTTGTGGACGCCGTTCTTCTCGAGGAGGATGATAGAGAAGAGGACGATCTTGCTCTGGGTCGGGAGCGTCCGGACCACCTCGACGACGCGGTCGAGTTCGATCTTGTCCTGGGCCTGTCGGACGTGGGTCTCCTCGACGGTGTCGGCCTGACTGCGCTCGGCGAGTTCGCCCGCGGTTCTGAGCAGGTCGAGCGCGCGCCGGGCGTCCCCGTGTTCCTGTGCGGCGAACGCGGCACACAGTGGGATGACGTCCTCGGTGAGCGCGTCGGTCTTGAACGCGATGTCCGCGCGGTGTTGGAGGATATCTCGGAGCTGGTTGGCGTCGTACGGCGGGAAGACGATCTCCTCTTCGCCGAGACTCGACTTCACGCGCGGGTCGAGGAAGTCGGTGAACTTCAGGTCGTTCGAGATGCCCATGATGGAGATGCGCGAGTTGTCGAGTTCGGAGTTCATCCGCGAGAGGTTGTAGAGCGTGTCGTCGCCGGACTTCTCGACGAGTTTGTCGATCTCGTCGAGCATGATGACGACCACGCGCTCGTTGTAGTCGACGGCCTCGAAGAAGGTGGAGTAGACGCGGTCGGTCGGCCACCCGGTCATCGGGACGGTCTCCATGTCGCTGCGGTCCCGTTCCAGTTCGGAGATGCGGTCGTCGACGGCGTCGAGGTCGGCGAAATCCGTGTCGTCGAGGCGGCCGGGATCGTCGCGTGCGGCCGACCGCAGGCTCCGAAGCGAGTCGAGTTCGTCGTCGATGACCTGGTGGTTCTTCTCGATGAACTTGTTCGCGAGTTGGGCGAGCACGCGGTACTGCGTGTCGGTCACCTCGCAGTTGATGTACTCGACCTCACACGGGACGTCGTACTTCTGGGACGTCGATTCGAGTTCCTGACTGACGAACTTCGCACTCGCCGTCTTGCCGGTCCCCGTCTTCCCGTAGATGAGGATGTTCGACGGCGTCTCCCCCCGGAGTGCCGAGACGAGGATGGTCGCCATCTGGTTGATCTGGTCCGTTCTGTGCGGGAGTTCGTGTGGCGTGTACGACGGTCGGAGGACCTCTTTGTTCTCGAAGATCGGCTCGCCGGAGAGCAGATCGTCGAAGAGTCCCTTGCTGTCGCCGGCAGTGTCGTCGAGAACGACTTCGTCGAGGTCGACGGTCGACGGCGTGTCCGTCGGTGATGCGTCCGCCACCGACGAACCCGTCAGGTCCGTCGCTGGCGTGTCTGTCGAATCAGTCGCCGGCGTCTCTGGTGGATCAGTCGCCGACACGTCTACTGAATCCGTCGCCGACAGGTCTACCGAGTCCATCGGTGTCGTGTCGTCGTCAGCTTCCTGAACCGAGTCGAGTCGGTCCGTCGACTCGCTCGCCTCGTCGTCCGTGGTCTGTTGGTCCGTCGGCTCAGCCGGCTCGTCCGGTTCGGCCGCCTCGTCGTCCGCGTCGATGTGTGTGTCTTCTCTGTTCATGGAACCCCCCTGTTTCGAGTGGAGCACGCAGCGCGCCGACCGTCTACAGCCGTGAAGGGCCGGATATCGAGAGGAAATCGGCGTCTCCGGTCGGACGGCGTGTCCAGTTGATGCAGACGAACCAGACGAACAGGTGGTACAAAAAGATTCTCCCTCTGAACGACGAGTCGGACCAGAGGCCCGGTGAACGGGGCGAAACGCCACAGTTTCAGGTGCAGACGATGTCGGTGTCTCGCTCCCTCAACGATGACGAACTCTTGTCACGAGTGGGACTAGCCCCCCACCCCTTCGTTTCGGGTGGAGAGCCGTGTGAGAGGGGGTGGGGGTCTCGGGATGGCCTCCTAGAATGGCGAAGGCTTATTACAATCGTGCTAAAACAGAACCCGTACTGCAAGACAAAGAGATACATCTAGGGGAGAGTTGTTTGGTAAGAAACACGAGAACGGCCCAGCGACAGCCGACTACCCACCCCTTCGGGGGGTTCCACCCGAAACGAGGGGGTGGGGGGTGGTCGGCCGACCCCCTGCCATTCGTGTGGGGCTCTCTCACGGCAACCTAGAACACCGTCCGACGACACCACCTCGGCTCATCCGACCGATGCAGACCCCCCTCGTCGCCCAAAACACCACGGAACAGACACTTCTCACGGAGCCCTTGGTGACACACCTCCGACAACACTGGATTTACCGAGAGTTGGCGGCTATACAGCTGTCTGGTCGCTGCTCCTGACGACACGTGTCCCGGCGGGCGGTTTTCTTCGACACACGTATCTAGTGGATGAAGGATGTCTGACGCAGTGTTTAAGTAAGCGCGGTAACGCTATACCCGCATACGCCCCTCCACGGTAAACCGGTTACACGTGAGGAGCGGGAGGATAGGATGGGACTGCTCACAGAACTTAGAGACAGTATTACACGGGTCACCGAAGGACTGTTCTCGGCCAGCGAACCGAAGCGGATCGGTATCTATGGGCCGCCGAACGCCGGAAAGACGACCCTCGCAAACCGTATCGCCCGCGACTGGACCGGTGACGCCGTCGGCCCGGAGAGTCACATTCCACACGAAACGCGCCGTGCTCGCCGGAAGGAGAACGTCACTATCGAACGCAACGGCCGTTCGGTCACCATCGACGTCGTCGACACCCCCGGTGTGACGACCAAGGTCGACTACAACGAGTTCCTCGACCACGACATGGAGAAAGACGACGCCATCCGGCGCTCGCGCGAGGCCACCGAAGGCGTCGCCGAGGCCATGCACTGGCTCCGCGAGGACGTCGACGGCGTCATCTACGTGCTCGACTCCTCGACCGACCCGTTCACGCAGGTGAACACGATGCTCATCGGCATCATCGAGAGCCAGGACCTGCCCGTCTTGATCCTCGCCAACAAGGTCGACCTGGAGGATTCGAACATCCAGCGTATCGCCAACGCCTTCCCGCAGCACGAGACGATTCCGCTCTCGGCACTCGAGGGCGACAACATGGACGAGGTCTACGACAAGATCGCGGAGTACTTCGGGTGAGTTCCGATGGCTGAAACGACACCAGACACCGACGGGGTCCAGATCGACCTCATCAGCGGCGCGCGCATGGACGGCCTGCGCAGCATGGAGAAGATCCGGCTCATCCTCGACACCGTCCGCGACGGCAACATCGTCATCCTCGAAGAGGGCCTGTCGCCCGACGAGGAATCGAAGCTCATCGAGGTCACGATGACCGAGATCAGCCCCGACGAGTTCAACGGGATCGAGATCGAGACCTATCCGAAGTCACAGACCGCCGACCAGAGCTTCCTCGGGCGGCTGATGGGCAAAGAGTCGACGAAGAAACTGACCGTCATCGGTCCCGCGAACCAGATCGAGACGCTCCACAAGGACGAGAACCTCATCAGCGCGCTCGTCTCCCGGAAATAGTCGATGCCACACCAGTGTACGAACTGCGGGAAGACGTTCGACGACGGCTCGAAGCAGATGCTCTCGGGCTGTCCCGAATGCGGCGGCAACAAGTTCCAGTTCCAACCGAGCAGCGCGGCTCGTTCGGCCGCTGACGCCGGTGACTCCGCCGACGCACCCGACTCGGCGGCCTCGCCACAGCCGGTCGACCCGTCACCAGCCACGGACGACGAGTCGGAAGACCGCGGCGGGGTCGCCGAGACGGCCGCGAAAGCTCGCTCCTCCGTCCGCGAATGGGTCGGCAACAGAACAGGTAGCAGTGACGAGACGGCTACTGCCGACACCGGCAGTGACGCCGGCGAGACTGCGACGACCGATACCGACGTGTCGTTCCCGGCGGACGAGCCGACCCCAGCCGACGAGCCGACCCCAGCCGACGAACCGACCCCAGCGGACGACCCGACGACGGACAGGTCGTCTCCCGCGAATAAGTCGACGACGGACCCGTCCTCGCAGGCGTCGGAATCCCAACCTCCCGCTGCCGACGAGACCGAAGACCACGCCCAGGCGAGCGCGCGGAGCGACGTCGTGACCCCCGAGGAACTCTCGGCCGCACGCGACGAGGCAGAGGAGGCGGCAGCCCGGCAGCCTCCCGCGGACGAGGCCGACGGCACCGTCATCGAGCCGAGTTCGGACGACAGGCCGGACCTCTCGGAGCTACGCGAGGAGCTGAACGACCAGTTCGAGAGCATCAAGATCCTCTCACCCGGTCAGTACGAACTCAATCTGATGGAACTGTACGACCGCGACGAGTACATCATCTCGCTGCGTGAGGACGGCCGGTACGTCATCGAAGTCGCCGACAGTTGGAAAGGCGACGACGACGACCGCTGACCGCCCCTTCACTCTCGTAATCGCCGACTGTTTCCTTTGCTTTCGTCGTCACCGATTGTTCCCATTGCCCTCACAGTCGTCGACTGCCGTCCCCACCACAGATTGAAGGGTTTAAGCGGACCGGTGCAGACCGTGACACCATGAGCCAAGCGACCAAGATCGTGCTCGGAACCGTCGGCGTGTCTGGAATCATCGGTATCCTCATCCTGTTCGGTATCGTCTTCGCCTGATGTTCGAGACACGGTCGCTCCCCGAGGACCTCGAGGCGGTGCGGGCGGCCCACGCCCCCGACTGTCTCGTCCTCGACGCAGCGGCCGATTTCGAGACGATCCCACCGGCGGCCGCCGAGGATCTCGGTCTCGTCGTCGACTCGCTCGACCCGGCGAGCTATCCGGCCGAGTGGTTACCCGACGACGCCCCGGTCCTGCTCGCGCGCTACGCCGGGGGAGACTTCACCATCGGGATGCCGGGCGACGGCACCGTCGTCTGGACGCGCCAGACCGTCCCGCCGACAGTCATCGCCAAGAAGCGCGCGGAGGGGACGCCCGAGGACTTCCTCGATTTCCTCTTCGCGGAGGCGTTCGTCCAGATCGGTCTCGACGCACCCGAACATTTTCTGCCGTTCTTCGGGGAGCAGTACCGCGCCCTCGACGCGGCCGTCCCGCTCGGTCCGGCCGACGTCTATCAAATCGCCGCCGCGCTCTACGAGGCGTGGCTGGGCCTACAGACCCGCGAGACGTTCGCCGCGTGGGACGACGACTCGCCGCGGCTCCACGCCGCCTGGGTCGATGCGGGCGAGCGTCTGGAGGGGCGACTCGCCGACCTGCCGGGAGCCGTCGCTCGCGGCGAGACCGACTTCGCCGACGCGACGGAGTTCGCCTGCTCGGCGGTCAAACACGGTCTTGACCTCCCCGCGCCGTTCTCGGCACTCGATACGGCTGCGTACGCCGAATACGGCCCGAGCTACGCGGTTCGGTGGGCCGAGAAGACGTTCGAGCAGTTGGTCGACGACTGAGTCGTCGCCAGCGGCGTCGTTTCTTTGCCTTTCGACTCTTCCCCCCGAGGCTCGTCGTTACCCGTCGTAGCTGACGCTGCCGTCTTGGTCGAGCGTGACGACGCCGTCGAATAGCTCGCGGAAGCGGTCGACGGTCGCGTCGTCGTGGACCTCGTTCGAGAGGTGGAACAGGCCGACGGCGTCGTGTTCCTTCAGCAGTTCGATGAGCTGTTCCGTCGCGTCGAGCGCGCGGTCGACGTCGGCGTAGTAGGCCATCTCGGTGACGGAGTCGACGCTGACACGGATCTTTCCGTCGTGGGTTTCGAGGAAGTCGCGCGTCTGAGCGACGATGCCGTCGAAGTCGTCGGGCGAGGAGACGTAGTGGACGTTCGGCGAACCGCGCCGCGAGTAGCCGCGTTCGACCGAGAGCGTGTCGAGGATGACGGCGCGGGACTCGTCGACGTCGTAGTATTCGAGTTTCTGCTCGACCTCACGGGCGGTCGTCCGTGTCGAGATGACGAAGAAGGCGTCGGTGTCGGTCTTGAAGAACTCGGTGTCGATGCGGTCGGTCTCGCCGATACTCGGGTGCAGAAGCAGTAGGCACGTTCCACCGGAAATCGTGTCCGGTGCGTTCTCGATGGCGAGGTCGTATTCCATAAGCGACCAATCACGCGAACGAACTTAAGAATACAGGCCGCGGCGGTGTTCTCGTCTCACACGGACGTGTCGGTGATGGGTACGGTAAAACACGTTGTCGCCAACGGAGACCCGGAACACGCTGCCGACGACGAGGATTCGAAATACGCTGTCGACGACAGGAGTTAGAACACGCTGTCGGCGGTCGCCGCGCCGATGACGCTGAAGACCGAGCCGATGGTCATCGCCTTCAGCGTGACGAACACCTGCGTCCGGAAGGTGATGTCGGCGGCCTCCATGTGGTTCGGGATGAGCGTCGCGGGCGCGTCGAACGACAAGGCCAGAATCAACACCGAGAGGTAGGAGACGAGCACGAGCGAGATGAACCGCAGCGGAATCCCGCCCACCTCGACCTCGCGGTCGGGGTCGCGGTCCTCGTCGGCCTTGTAGAGCGCGCCGTAGCCGATGGCGAGGACGAGCACGGCACTGATGATGGCTTGATACCACTCCATGCCGACCGCCAGCCCCCACACCTCGTCGGTGACGACGAACGGTCCCGCCAGTAGGAAGCCGCCGACGACCTGCTGGGCGGTGTCTGTGAGTTTGAATCGACGGTGTCTCCCGACGCGGACCATGCCCCTCTCTACGTCCGGTCGTGGTTAAAAGGCGTTCGCCGTGACGACGGCGGCCGACTGCCATCTCCACCTGGCTTCCTTCACTCCCCGTCAAACCGCTCCGAACCCGTTTTACCGCCCCCGACCGACCCTCCGGTATGAGCGTTCGCGACGAGTTCGACGCCTGGGCGGCCGACGGCCGCGACAAGGGCATGGAGGACCGCCACTGGCACACCGCCAAGCACGCACTGGCTCGGATGCCGGTCGAGGAGGGCGACGTCGTCCTCGACCTCGGCACCGGCAGCGGCTACGCGCTCCGCGCGCTTCGCGACACGAAGGGTGCGGGCCGCGGCTACGGGCTCGACGGCTCCCCCGAGATGGTCGGTAACGCACGCGGATACACGGAGGAGACGGACGTCGGCTTCCTCGTCGGCGACTTCGACGACCTGCCGTTCGCCGACGACAGCGTCGACCACGTCTGGTCGATGGAGGCGTTCTACTACGCCGCCGACCCCGAACACACGCTCTCGGAGATCGCTCGCGTGCTCAAGCCCGGCGGGACGTTCTTCTGTGCGGTCAACTACTACGAGGAGAACGTCCACTCCCACGAGTGGCAGGAGTTCATCGAGGTCGAGATGACCCGCTGGTCGGCCGCGGAGTACCGCGCGGCCTTCCGCGACGCTGGTTTCCACGTCGCCGAACAGGACAACATCCCCGACACGGACATCGACATCCCGCCCGCCAGTGCCTTCCCGACCGACGACTGGGAGACACGCGAGGACATGGTCGAACGCTATCGGACCTACGGCACGCTGCTCACGGTCGGCGTCGTCCCGTAAAAAGAGTCACACGAGCGAACCGGCAGTTCTCGTCGACCGAATCGGCCACTCTCGTCGACCGACCAAGCTGCTCCCGTCGACCGAACAGGCCGTCCCGTTCAGCCGAGGAACAGCCGGAGTGCCGGAGTCTGCTGGACGATATCCGTCTTCTCGATGATGCTGTCGAGCCCGAGCAGGCGGCCCGCACCGAACGCGCCCAGCCCGAACAGCAGCATCGCGTAGACGATGTGGCTGTCGATGATGAGGCCGTTCGCCAGCGGCAGGCTGGCCGCCCAGTAGAAGACCATCATCACCGCGCCCCACAGCGCCGCCCAGCGGACGAACGCGCCGACGAGCAGCGCGAGGCCGACGAGGGTCAGCCCCCAGGCGTTCAGCGGGTCGATGATGGCGACGTAGTTGTTCGCCAGCATCGGCCAGAACCCGGCGAACGGGTTACCCTGGGGAATCGCGTTCATGAGGAACCCCGCGGCGGTCCAGTCGGGGTTCAACACCTTCGTGATGCCCGCGTAGAAGAACGTCCAGCCCATCACGAGCCGGAGTCCGAGCAGAGCGTAGCCGAACCACTGCTCCGAGTAATCGAACTCCACGGTTCTCCCGAACAACTCGGCGTCCAACTGTCTCGTCGTCATTGGTGCTTCCTCCATTTGGGCGTAGGGCAGGAATGCCGTTATAACTGCAGCCCGGTTTTCACAGACTGGGATTCACGCCGGTCCGGCGTGTAAACTGCCAACTGCCGTTGGCTCCGAACGGCTAGCCGAGCCAGTGGACCGCGTCCGCGTCGAAGCCGACTTGGACGTCGGCCCCCTCGACATCGGTTACCTCGCTGTCGGCTGCCTCAACACCGACCACTTCGCTGTCGGCCGCCTCAACACCAGCCACCTCGCTGTCGGCCGCCTCGACATCGCCTGCTGCTACGCCGCCGGTCGTCCGGAGCAGCACCGACCGACCGTCCCAGTCGAGATGAACCCGTGTCGCCTCGCCGAGGAACTCCGTGCGCTCGACGGTCGCCGTGAAGCGGTTCTCCCCGCTGCCGACCCGCAGCTGCTCGGGTCGGACGCAGAAGGTGACGGCGTCGCCAACGGCGGGTGGCTCCGCGGGGTCGACGCCGAGTCTAACCGTCTCGCCGCCGACGTTGACACGGACGGCCGACCCCTCTGTTTCGTCTGGAGAAACTGATAACTCGGTCACTGTTCCTTCGAAGACGTTGTTGTCGCCGACGAACTCGGCGACGAACCGGGTCTCCGGCCGGTGATAGACGTCCCGCGGCGTGCCGACCTGTTCGACCCGTCCGTCGTGCATGACGGCGACACGGTCGGAGACGGCGAGTGCCTCCTCCTGGTCGTGGGTGACGTAGAGCGTCGTGATTCCCAACTCCGACTGGATCTCCTTGACCTGCAGCCGCAGCCGCTCGCGCAACTGGGCGTCGAGCGCGCTCATCGGTTCGTCGAGAAGCAGGAGCCGCGGACCCGGTGCGAGCGCGCGGGCGAGTGCGACCCGTTGCTGTTGGCCGCCCGAGAGCTGCCCCGGCTCGCGGTCGCCCATGCCGTCGAGGTCGACGAGGTCCAAGAGATGTTCGACGCGCTCGGCCTTCGACTCGTCGCCCGGCGGGTCTGAGAACCGCAGGCCGTAGCCGACGTTTTCGGCGACGCTCATGTGCGGGAACAGCGCGTAGTTCTGGAAGACGACGCCGACCCCCCGCGCTTCGGGTGGAACTCCCGAGACGTCCTCGTCGTCGAAGCGGACGCGTCCCTCGGTGGGCGACTCGAAGCCAGCGACGAGTCGGAGTGTCGTCGTCTTGCCGCAGCCGGAGGGACCGACGAGCGTGAAGAACTCGCCGTCGGCGACGTCGAGGTCGACGTCGCGCAGCGCGGTCGTCTCGCCGTAGCGTTTCGACACCGCATCGAGGTGAATCTCGGACATGGTCAGACAGTCTCCCTCCGGCGTTCAGACATCGCCCCACCGACCTCCGTAGCGTTCGATGACGACGAAACTCAGACTCGTGACGAGGAGCAGCACACAGCCCATCGCCGTCGCTGGGCCGAGACGGCGACCGAGGAAGCGTTCGACGGCGACGGGCATCGTGTAGCTGCCCGACCCGGAGGCCAATATCACCGTCGCATCGAACTCGCCGATGCTGATGGCGAAGGCGAAGGCCGCCCCGGCGACGACGCCCGCCCACACCAGCGGCAACTCGACGTCCCAGAGTGCCCGCGTCCGCGACGCGCCGAGGCTCCGGGCCGACTCGACGAGCCGCGAGTCCAAACTGCCGAGCAGCGGCGCGACGTTGCGCGTGACGAAGGGATACGCGGCGACGGCGTGGGCGGCGACGACGGCGACCGTGCCCGTCACTTGAATCCGCGTCCCGCCGACTTCCAGCCCGAAGACCAGCCCTCTGAGCATCCCGAGACCGACGACGATGCCGCTCACCGCGAGCGGGGCCATCGCCAAGGCGTCGATGAGCTTCCGGCCGCGGAACCGTCGCGTCGTCAACACGGCCATGACGACGCCCATCGGCAGCGCGACTGCGAGCGACCCGAACGCGTAGACCAGCGAGTTCCGAATCGCGGGCAACGGCTTGACTTGGTAGCTCGCACCCGTCGCCTGTCGCTGGAGGAGAAACTCGTAGTGTCGGAGCGTCAGCCCGCCGTTCGGCCCGGTCACGCTCGCGAGCACCATGCTCGCGATCGGCCCGACGAAGACGACGAGGATGACGAGACCGTAGCCGACGACGGCGAGGCGGGTCCCCACCTCTCGGAGCGACGCCACAAGCGACGAGCGCGACGACCCCGACAGCGGGCCGGGCAGCAGCGACCGTCGCGGCTGGGTGTGTGCCCCTTCGCCGGCGGCCGTCTGTCGCCCCTCGTAGCGGAGGTAGGCGTAGGTCAGCCCGAGGGAGATGGCCGTCTCGACCGCCGCCAGCGCGGCGGCTTCGGCGTAGTTCAACTCCCCGACGAGCTTGTAGATCCAGACTTCCACCGTCGCCAACTGGAAGCCGCCGAGCGCGAGGACGATGGGGAAGGAGGCGAAGGTGAAGACGAACGTCAGCGTCGCGCCGACGAGTATCGCGGGCAGCAGCTGTGGTACCACCACGTCGCGAAACGCTCGGAACGGGCTCGCGCCGAGGCTGCGGGCCGTCTCGACGGTCCGGGCGTCGACGCTCTCCCACGCCGCGGTCGTCACGCGCGTCACGAGCGGCGCGTTGTAGAACGCGTGGGCGACGACGATGGCCTCCAGGGTGTAGAGCAGTTCGACCGGCCCGAGACCGACGGCGGCGAGCGCGGCGTTGAGCGTTCCGTTCCGGCCGAACATGGCGACGAAGCCGATGGCGACCATGATGGATGGCATGACGAACGGGAGGATGGTCAGCGAGCGCAGCGTCTCTCGGCCCCGGAACTCGAAGCGTGAGAGTATCCACGCGCCCGGCAGGCCGAGTGCGACGCTGGCGACCGTCGACAGCGCGGCCTGTTTGGCGGTGAACCAGAGGATGTCGACGAGGTAGAACCGGTCGGAGAGCACGTCGAGGAGCGGCGCGGCCGAGAGCGCGCCGTCGACGAGCACCGCGTCGGCGAAGACCGTCGCGATGGGATAGTAGAAGAGGACGAGCAGGACGACCGCAGTCACTCCGGCGACGAGCGTCAGCGCGCGTCGCTCGGCGTGGTCGCGGGCGGCTGCCAGCAGCCCCCCCGGCCCCGTCGGCCGCGCCGATTCGTTCCGTGACTCGTCCGTCACGGCGTCACTTGCTCGCGAACTGTCGCGCCCACGCGTCGGTCCACTCGGTGAGGTTGCCCTTCAGTTCCTCGTAGGTGAACGTGACGGGCTCTTCGGGCTGGCGGGCGTACTGCGCGAACGACTCCGGCAACTCGGCCGTCGTCGTCGCCGGGAACTGGACGTTGCGGACGGCGATCTCGGCTTGGACCTCCGGGCGGAGCACGAAGTCCATGAACTGGTTTGCGAGTTCGACGCGCTCGCTCGCGGCGAAGCGCGCCATCCCCTCGGGGTTGGCGTAGCCCTGCCCGTTCAGGAACCGGATCTGGTGTTCGCTGAGATCCTCGCCCTCGGCGTTGGCGTAGACCTGGTCGGTGGAGTAGGAGACGACCATCGGGGCCTCGCCGTTGGAGTACGCGGCGTAGGCGTCGGACCACGTCCCGAGGACGCGCACGTCGTTGTCCTGTAACCGCCGCCAGTAGTCGAGATAGCCGTCCTCGCCCTTCGCCTTGATCGTGTGGAGGAGGAAGGCCCGCCCGGTCGTGCTCGACGTGGGGTTCTGGGCGATGAGGCCGCCCGAGAACTCCGGGTCGAGGAGACCGTCGAAGGTCTCGGGAGCCGTGGCTTGGTTCTCGTCGTAGACCAGAGAGATGTAGCCCGTGTCGTACGGGACCGCCCGGTTCTGCGGGTCGAACTCCAGGCCCGACTTCACCTCGTCGCGTCGTGAGAGCGCGCCGGACT
The DNA here is from genome assembly GCF_900103715.1 of Halogranum gelatinilyticum. Lineage (NCBI taxonomy): Archaea > Methanobacteriati > Methanobacteriota > Halobacteria > Halobacteriales > Haloferacaceae > Halogranum > Halogranum gelatinilyticum. Next base: position 114,282 of record NZ_FNHL01000001.1, read on the forward strand.
CGACGGGCGCGAAGAGCGGCTCGTCCAGCCGCTCGTCGAGGCGGATGAGCGTGTTGGTGTCGAGTCCGACGTAGAGGTCCGCGCCCGGTTCGACGCCCTGCAGCTGCCGCTCGATGAAGTAGTTGAGGTCGTTCTCGGGCGTCTGCCACTCGATGGTCGCGTCCGTCTCGGCCTCGAACTGCTCTTTCAGCCACGGGCCGGGGCTGGAACTCGGGGCGTCGACGAAGGCACTGTAGGTGGCGACCGTCAGCGTCTCTCCACCGTCGCCTCCACCCGTCGTCGTCCCCGTCGGCTCCGCCGTCGTCCCGGTGTTCTCGGCCGTCCCGTCGCCGGAACTGCCGTCTTGCTGTGCCGTACAGCCCGCGACGAGCGCGGCCGCGCCGAGACCTGTCGACCGCAGGAACGTCCGTCGTCTCATTACCCCGTGATTGTACCGAGTGATACTTAGGCGGCGTGGTTGGGAAGCGTGGTCGGACCGACCCGTCACGCGCCGCTTCGCTCCGACTGTTTCCGTCGAACCGGACAGTCTGTCCGGGGGAACCGTTTTTGCCCCACGTCTCCACCAGGAGGTGTGAAAGCCTCCCGGCAGTACGTCCTCGGCGGATTGGTCGTCTTCACGGCAGTCGTCGCTGCGGCGCTCCTCTCGGGCGTTCTCGGGACGGTCTTCTTCGCTATCACTGTCGCCTACCTCCTGTTGCCGCTCCGTCACCAGCTGACCGCTCGGGGACTGTCGCCCCGGGTGGCCAGCCTGCTCGCGACGCTCGCGGCGTTTCTCGCCACCGTCGTCCTCGCCACCCCGCTGGTCGTCATCCTCGCCGTCCGGCTCGACGGCGTCATCGCCGTCCTCGAATCGGTCCCCGACGAGATACTCGTCGAACTGTTCGGGTTCACCTACAGCGTCACGCTCGACGAGGTGTCGGCCGTCCTCGTCGGCTTCGGACGGTCGGTCGCGCGGACCGTCGCGACGGCCGCGCCCGTGCTCCTGATCAAGCTGATGCTGTTCGGGCTGCTCGTCTACTCGCTCGTCTACCACCAGGCCGAGGCACGCGCGGCCATGCTCGCGCTCGTCCCGGCGGAGTACCACGACGTCGCCGAGGCACTCGACCGCCGGACGCGCGAGACGCTCTTCGCCATCTACGTCCTCCAGGCGGCGACCGCAGTCGGGACGTTCCTCATCGCGCTCCCGATCTTCTTCCTGCTCGGCTACGACTTCCCGCTCACGCTCGCGACCATCGCGGCCGTCCTCCAGTTCATCCCCGTCGTCGGCCCGAGCGTCCTGCTCGCGGTGCTCGCGGGCTGGCATGTCGTCGTCGGCGATATCGTCCAAGCCATCCTCGTCTTCGTCGCCGGCGGGGTGCTCATCGCCTCGCTCCCCGACCTCCTCATCCGACCGCGGCTGGCGCGTGAGACCGCGAACCTCCCGGGGAGTCTCTACTTCATCGGCTTCGTCGGCGGCGTGTTGAGCCTCGGACCCATCGGCTTCATCGCCGGGCCGCTCGCCGTCGCGCTCGTCGTCGAGCTGACGAACCTGCTGGCGGCCGAACTCGACCCGGCGCAGTCGGCACCATCGGCACCGTCGACACCGACGACACCGACGGAACCCGACGCCGGAACGGGGTCGGAGTCCACGGAGACGACGGAGTGACTTACGCCTCGCGCTCGACCGGGCCGCCGCGCTCTTGCCACTCGGTCAGGCTGCCCTCGTAGAACGCGACGTGCTCGTAGCCGAGCTGTCGGAGGACGACGTAGGTGTGGCTGATACGGCGGGCCGTGTTGCAGTAGAGGACGACCTCCTTGTCGGGTGTGATTCCGCGGTCGGCGAGGATGGATTCGAGTTCCGCACGTGGCTTCAGTCCGCGCGAGTCGTCGTCGACGAGTTCGAGCCAGTCGAGTTGGACCGCGCCGGGGACGTGGCTCTCCGCGTACTCCTCCGGCTCGCGGGTGTCGACGATGACGACGTCGTCTCCGGCTCCGTCGCCTGCCGCGTCGGCGTCGGCGACGCGGTCGACGGCGTCCAACACGTACTCGTAGCCGACGAGCGGCGAGTGCTCGGGGTCGCGGACCGCGTACTCCGACTCGGGAAACTCCCGAGCCTCGCGTTCGACCTCGTGTTCGCGGCTCCAGGCACTGAAGTCGCCGTTCAGGAGATGGAGGTCGCGGTGGCCGTAGAGTTCGGCGGTGACGAGGAAGCGCGCGGCGAAGACCCCGTGGGTATCGTCGTAGGCGACGATGGTGTCGTCCTCGTCGATACCGGCCTCGTTCATCAGGTCGGTCCAGACAGCAGTCCCAGGAAGCATCCCCTCGTCGCCGACGTCGCTGCGGAAGGAGTCGAACGGGATACTGACCGCGCCGGGGACGTGGCCGATGCCGTCGAACTCCCAGGCGTCGCGGACGTCGACGACGCGGACGTCGTCGAGATGGTCGGCCAGCCAGTCGGCCGACACGACGAGGTTCTCGTACATACTCCCGGCTACTCCACGGTCGGCCTTAGCGTTCGGGCTTTCGACACCACGAGCCAGCTGTCGGAGATAGCGGCAAAATTGTGCGCTATCGCTCGCGTCGCTGTGGTATCCGTTCGTGTCGTTTATCCCTGAACCGAGCCAGCGAGTCCCGAACGCTGCCGTCGACAACGATGCGGCAACATTGACCGGGAGTCGGCAGGTGAGGCGAACTATGCCCTGGCTAATGGGCTTATACGGCCTTGTGCTGTATGTGTGGCTGCAATGTCTGATTACGCCAACGACGTCCTCGTCACCGCGGAGTGGGTCGAGGACCATCTCGACGAGTTCCAGAGCGACGACTCCGGCTACCGGCTGGTAGAAGTCGACGTGGACACCGAGGCCTACGAGGAGAGCCACGCGCCCGGTGCCATCGGCTTCAACTGGGAGACACAGCTGCAGGACCAGGACACCCGTGACATCCTCTCGAAGGAGGACTTCGAGGATCTCCTCGGCTCTCACGGTATCAGTGACGACGACACCGTCGTCCTCTACGGCGACAACTCCAACTGGTTCGCCGCCTACACCTACTGGCAGTTCAAGTACTACGGCCACGACGAAGTCAAGCTGCTCGACGGCGGTCGCGACTACTGGCTCGACAACGACTATCCGACCACGGACGAGGTCCCGGAGTTCTCGGCGACCGACTACACCGCACGCGGTCCGTTCGAGGACATCCGTGCCTACCGCGACGACGTCGAGAAGGCCATCGACCGCGGCATTCCGCTGGTCGACGTCCGCTCGCCCGAGGAGTTCTCCGGCGAGATCCTCGCACCCCCGGGCCTGCAGGAGACCGCCCAGCGCGGCGGCCACGTCCCCGGCGCGAAGAACATCTCGTGGGCCGCAGTCACGAACGACGACGGGACGTTCAAGTCCTTCGACGAGCTGCAGGAACTCTACGCAGACGAAGGCATCACCGGCGACAACAGCGTCGTCGCCTACTGCCGCATCGGCGAGCGCTCGTCGGTCGCCTGGTTCGCGCTGCACGAACTGCTCGGCTACGACTCGGCCGTGAACTACGACGGCTCGTGGACGGAGTGGGGCAACCTCGTCGGCGCGCCCATCGAGAAGGGCAACTAACTCGTCGAGTCGCGGATTCTGTCTTTTTCTCTCACCCGCGAGCGACAGCTCCGGCCTCCCCGGAGCCATCCAACCTCAGCCGCCCAGCACGAACGCCGCGATGCGCGGCGTCAGAAAGGCCTCGATGAACGAGGCGACGACGAACACGACGGCCAGTCCGACGAGCACCTCGAACGCCCGGCCGAGTTCGTCGCCCACGTCGGCCGCCGACAGCCGTCCGCGCAGGCCGTCGAAGCCGACACGGCCGAGATGGAGTCCGAGTCCTCCAGCGACTGCCAATGCCGGCAACTCGATGACGCCGTGCGGAGCCACGAGCGCGAGGAACGCGAGTCGGTCGAACAGCCCCGCGAGCGCGCCGATGAGGACGCCGTTGAACACGACCGAGGCGACCGTCGGCACGCCCAGCGCGAGACCGCCGTAGCTGCCGCCCGCGGCGACGAGCCAGTTGTTGGCCGCGATGTTGAGGAACGGGCCGACTGCGATGGTCCCGAAGACCCCCGCGACATCACCCGGCGGGTCGAACGCGACACCGTAGGGTGCGGTCAGGAACCAGCCGACGGCGACGCTTCCGGCCAACAGCACGGCCGACAGCAGGTTCGCGGTCGGATGGCCGACGACGAACGCGCCGAGCGCGCGCCAGCCGCGACCGAGACCGACTCCGACGCGCTCGCGGACCGACGGCCGACTGTCGGCACCGGTAGCACCTGTGGGGTCTTCCCACTCTTCGCGCGCCGTCTCACCATCCGTAGCTGCGTCTACGGCCGTGTCGCCACGCTCGCCAGCGTAGAGTGCCATCTGGAAGCCGCCGAGCACCGGGCCGACGACGAGCGGCGTTCCGGCGGCGACGAGCTGTGGCGTTCCGACGACGTTGGCCAGCCCCGCGGCCGTCGCGAACGCGAGTCCGACGCCGAGGCTGACGACGACGTAGCCGAGGAAGTCCAGCGGGTTGCGCCGGATGAATCCGAGACTCGCCCGGACGCTCCCGAGGACGCCCACGTCGTCGACGACGACGGCCGGGCCGACGAACGACAGCCCGAGCCAGACGACGAGGAGGAAGACGAAGGCGAGCCCACCGACGACGACGCCGACGAGGATGCCTGCAACGCCGCCGGCGGCGGCACCGAGACCCACGCCCAGCGCGAGCAGCCCGCCGCCGACGAGGAAGACGCCCGCACGCAGCAGCGTCAGACCGAGGAACGTTCGCCAACGGCTCATGCCGGCGACGCCCTCGGTCAGCGGTGCTCGCCCGTCGAAGGCGGCGTGGAGTGCCGAGAGGGTCGCTGCGGTCGTGACGCTCTGCAGCACCACGAAGAGCACCACGGAGGCGAGGACCCCCAAGCCGAGGATGGCGAAGACGGTCGGCGACGCCAGATTGGCGAGCGCGTCGGTCAACTCCGGCGGGAGCGATTGGGGGCTCGCCGGATCGAGCTGGTCGGGTTCGATGCTGTCGGCGGCGCGGACGAGGGCTTCGAGTCTGCCGTCGACCCGGAGGAGACCGACGACGACGCCGAGTGCGGCGAGAAACGGGACCCGTCCCGCGACGGCCGCGCCGGTCGTCAACAGGTAAAACGGGAGGACGTTCCATGCGTAGCGGACGGGGAGGGCGACCCCGAAGCGGAGGGCGGAGGCGAGTGTCACAGTTGTCTCCCTCTCGTGGCAGCCGCCTATCTCTTTCCCCCGGCTCCCAGCTCTCGGCGAATCCCACCCGTGCCGATGGCTACAAGCGACCGGCGGGAGTACGCCGGTGTATGAACGCATCCGCCTTCGCCGAGACGCTTCGCGACGACCACGAGACCGCCCTCTCCCGACTCGGTTCCTCGAAAGCCCTCTACGCGCTCACCGGCGGCGAGATGGACGCCCCGAACGTCCGACGGGCCGCCCACGACGAGGCGACCACCGCCGCCCGCGTCTTCGCCGAGTGGGCCGACAGCGAGGACGACGCAGCCGCTGCCGACGTCTTCGCCGACGTCGCCGCCGACGCCGAGTCTCACCTCGATGCCATCGGTGCCGACGCCGGTGACCCGGACGCGACACGGCCGCTCTACGAGACGCTCGAGGGCTTCGACGACACGCACGCCCGCCTCGGCGGCCTCGTCGGCCGGACGCTCGCGACCAAGAAGACCGCAGAACAGCTCGTCGGCTTCTTCGTCGGCGACGCCGACCCCCAGTCGGCCTCGACGTTCCGCGGGCTGCGCGACGACTACGACGACCATCTGGACGCCGCGCTCGCCGCACTCGACGACGCCTGCGAGACCGACGAGGAGTGGGACGCAGCCAAAGCCGCCGCTGACGCCACTATCGAGGCTGCCTACGGCCACTACGTCGAGACGTTGGAAAGCATGGGCGTGAAGCCGAAGAACGTCTGCTGAACGACCTTTTTCTACGTCGGGTCGCCTTCGGCGACCGCTCCTTGAAAAAGCTCGGCCAAAAAAGCCGCAAAGCTCGGCCTGACGGCCTCGTTTGCGGTACAACACGGGATCCGACTTCCGCATCCGCACCGCGACCGCACCGGCTTCCGCACCGCGACCGCAACGCACGACGACGCACGGCTCACTCCGCACCGCCACCGCGACACGGCTACTCACAATTCAGTGAATGAATAGTTCCACTCGAAACAGGGGGGTTGTCGCGCTTTCGTCGCTCGGTTTCCGGTGCTCTGCTCAGACGCCGGGGACCGTCTTGCGGTACTCTTTGACCGAGTTTCGGGCGTCGCGGACGAGTTCTTCGGCCTCGCCGTCGAGGTCGCCGGCGAGTTCGTAGAGCGCGTTCATATGGCGGTCGAGGCGGCCGTGGTCCGGGTCGGCGTCGCGGACCGCCAGCGTCGCCAGCTGCTCGGACTGCTCGTGCAGCCGTTTCTGTGTTTCCTCGTCGACGTGTTCGGCGGCCTGTCGGAGAGTGTCGCTCGCTGTCTGGAGTTCTTCGCGTGGCATAGTGGCCACTACAGCACCCAGAAGGAAAGTGGTTCGTCGCTGGCGAGGTTCGCCGCGGTCTGTGACAGTCGGCCGTGAGGACAGTCCGGCGAAACGACCCGTGAGTGCCGCTCTGCCTTCGGCCGACGTGCGTCCGTTCGCGCGGTGACTCGCACAAGCGAGCGGGTCAAGTGGTTCCGGTTCCAACGTCGGTCAACGTGAGCGACACAGACTCCGGGCCGCTCTCTCCGGACCGACCGGGGGCCGCCCGCCCCTTCCGCGTCGACGCGCCGTTCGACCCTGCCGGCGACCAGCCCGAAGCCATCGAGCAGTTGGCGCGGGGCTACGCCGACGGGATGCAGAAACAGACGCTGCTCGGCGTGACGGGGTCGGGAAAGACCAACACCGTCTCGTGGACCATCGAAGAGGTCCAACAGCCGACGCTCGTCCTCGCACACAACAAGACGCTCGCCGCGCAACTGTACGAAGAATTTAGAAACCTCTTCCCGGACAACGCGGTCGAGTACTTCGTCTCCTACTACGACTACTACCAGCCGGAGGCCTACGTCGAACAGACGGACACCTACATCGACAAGGATATGTCGATAAACGAAGAAATCGACCGACTCCGCCACTCCGCGACTCGGTCGCTGCTCACCCGCGACGACGTCATCGTCGTCGCGAGCGTCTCGGCTATCTACGGTCTCGGTGACCCGACCAACTACGTCGACATGGCGATGGAACTCGAAGTCGGCGAGGACGTCGGCCGCGACGAGCTGCTCGCGCGGCTCGTCGACCTCAACTACGAGCGCAACGACGTCGACTTCCAGCAGGGCACCTTCCGCGTGCGCGGCGACACGGTCGAGGTGTTCCCGATGTACGGCCGCTACGCCGTCCGCATCGAGTTCTGGGGCGACGAGATCGACCGGATGATGAAGATCGACACGCTCCAAGGCGAGGTCAAATCCGAAGAGCCAGCGGTCCTCATCCACCCCGCAGAGCACTACTCCATCCCCGAAGACCAACTCGAACAGGCCTGCCAGGAGATCGAGGAACTCATGGAGGACCGCGTGCGCTACTTCGAGCGACAGGGCGACCTCGTCGCCGCCCAGCGGATCGAGGAGCGGACGACGTTCGACCTGGAGATGCTCAGAGAGACGGGCTACTGCTCGGGCATCGAGAACTACTCGGTCCATATGTCCGACCGCGAATCCGGCGAGGCTCCCTACACTCTCTTGGACTACTTCCCCGACGACTTCCTCACCGTCGTCGACGAGTCTCACGTCACGCTCCCGCAGATCAAGGGCCAGTTCGCGGGCGACAAGTCCCGGAAGGACTCGCTCGTCGAGAACGGCTTTCGGCTGCCGACGGCGTACGACAACCGCCCCCTGACGTTCGAGGAGTTCCAAGAGAAGACGGATAAGACGCTCTACGTCTCGGCGACGCCGGGCGACTACGAGCGCGAGGAGTCCGAGCAGATCGTCGAGCAGATTGTTAGACCAACGCACCTCGTCGACCCGAAGGTCGAGATTTCGGAGGCGACGGGGCAGGTCGACGACCTGATGGCCCGCATCGACGAGCGCGTCGAACGCGACGAGCGCGTGCTCGTCACCACCCTGACCAAGCGGATGGCCGAGGACCTGACGGAGTACTTCGAGGAGGCCGGCGTCGACGTGGCCTACATGCACGACGAGACCGACACGTTGGAACGCCACGAACTCATCCGGAGCTTGCGACTCGGCGACATCGACGTCCTCGTCGGCATCAACCTCCTCCGTGAGGGGCTGGACATCCCCGAGGTGTCGCTCGTCGCCATCCTCGACGCCGACCAGCAGGGGTTCCTGCGGTCGGAGACGACGCTCATCCAGACGATGGGCCGCGCGGCCCGCAACGTCAACGGCGAGGTCGTCCTCTATGCCGACGAGACGACGGACGCGATGGCCTCGGCCATCGACGAGACCCAGCGTCGCCGACAGATTCAGACCGAGTTCAACGAGGAACACGGCTACACGCCCGAGACCATCCAGAAAGAGGTGGGCGAGATGAGCCTCCCCGGCAGCAAGACCGACACCGCCGACACCTCCGTCGACGACATCGAGACCGAGGAGGAGGCGGAGGCGAAGGTCGAACTCCTCGAAGACCGGATGAACGAGGCCGCCAGCAATCTGGAGTTCGAACTCGCGGCCGACATCCGCGACCGGATTCGCGAGTTACAGCAGGAGTTCGACCTGAACGCGGCCGACCTCGGCATCGAACCCGAGGCGGAGCCGGAGTTTTAATTCGTGGTCACCTTCGCTGCCGGCGGCTTGCTCCGTCGTGACGACGGCGCGCTCTGTGTCGTCCACCGGCCGCGTTACGACGACTGGTCGCTGCCGAAAGGAAAGCTCGAAGACGGCGAGACGCTGGTCGAGACCGCGGTTCGCGAGGTCCGTGAGGAGACCGGTTGCACGGTCGACTGCGGCCGATATGCCGGTCGGTACCAGTACGACGCAGGGAGCCAAGGGACCAAAGGGGTCTTCATCTGGCATATGGACGTCGCCGACGAGCGAGCCGTCGACCCCGACGACGAGGTCGACGACCGTGCGTGGCTGACGCCCGAGGCCGCGCTCGACCGACTGACGTACGAGAACGAACGCGGACTCGTCGCGCGGGCGTTCGTGGACTGAGTCGTTTTGCAAAAACCCGGCAAAAACGCCGTTTTGCCGGCAATCGTTGTGTGATTCCGCATCACATGGCCCGGGCTAATACCAAGACTTTTTACTACGGAGTGGAACCTCCGTGTACGACCGTGACCCGCGACTCGGCGGACGAGTGCGACGGCCACGACTGTCACCGCTCCTGTTCTCTCGGAAATTCTGCCCGATTGATCATCCGAGAGACCGTGGTGAGAGCACGTGTGTGGTTCGCCTCCGCTGGTGCACCGGTAAACGGCTCGACTTCTGCACTGCACTCTCTCGCGTCGAGTGCAGCCGACAACTGAGCATCACTAGAACCACAACCATGAGTTCTCACCGCTACAGTCACGTTCAGAAGGCGTTCCTGAAGTATCAACACGTGTTCGTCCTGCTCGCGCCGGTGCTGTTCGTCGTAGGTGTGTTCTTCGCGGCACCGACACCAGCAGACGTGGGCACGAACTACTGGCTCGAATTCTGGTGGCTCTTCCCGGCGTTCCTGCTCGGGGCGACCATCGTCAACACCGTGGGAATCAGTGGGTCGGCGCTGTTCGTGCCGTTCCTCATCTTCATCTTCCCGGTGTTCTCCGAGCCACTCGGCCCGGCGACCATCGTGAAGGTCGGCCTCATCAGCGAGGCGTTCGGCCTCTCCAGCTCTTCGGTCGCGTTCATCCAGTACGGTCTCGTCGACCGCCGACTGGCGTTGAGCATCGTCGCCGGTGCGGTGCCGTTCGTCGTCGCCGGCGCGCTGCTCTCGTTCGTCATCCCCGAGGTCATCTTCCACGCGCTGCTCGGCCTCGCGCTGCTCGCCGCGTCGTATCTGCTGTTCAAGACCGACCTCAGCCACGGTGAGTCGAGCGGTGACGAAGACGCAGTCGCCGCCGACGGCGGCGTCGCCGCCAACCTCCCGGACGACGCCGGCAAACTCGGTCCCGCGGGCGTCCGCACGGACGAGGACGGGACGGTCACCCGCGTCGACCGTGAGGGCGGTGATTACGAGTACACCCGCCAGGGCTACCTCAAGCGGTTCGCCAACTACAGCATCGGTGGGACGTTCCAAGGGCTCGCCGGCTTCGGTGCAGGCGAACTCGGCATCATCTCGATGCTCTCGACGAAGGTTCCCGTCCGCGTCGCTATCGGCACGAACCACATCGTCGTCGCGCTCACGGCCATCCTGGCCTCGCTCGTCCACGTCTTCGGCGGCGGCCTCGTCGGTGGCCACTCGCTGAGCCTTGCCTCGACGCCGTGGAACATGGTCGTCTTCACCGTCCCCGCGACGGTCATCGGCGGCCAGATCGCGCCGTACGTCTCGAACGCACTCGACACGGACACGCTCAAGAACTTCGTCGGCGTCCTGTTCGCCGTCATCTCGCTCGCGCTGTTCCTGATGGCCGCCGGTATCGCGTAACGGCGCGGTTCCGCGGTTCCGCGGTTCACTCCGACGTTTTTCGAAGACTGTCCGACGAGCGTTGTCACCCGTTGCACCGAAACTGTCTTTCGGCCGGTGGCCGACCGTCGGGCCGTCGAATGAACACCTCCGAACTGATTCAGGCCCTCATCCTGTTTCTCGTCGCTGTCAACGTCCTCCAAGGCCCGTCGACGGGCATGAACGGTACTGTCGAGACCGCAATCGGACTGCTCTGTATCGCCATCCTCTGGCTCGTCCCGGTCTATCTCGTGGTCGAGACCGTCACCCACGTGACGAGCGACTGAGCCACAACCGCGACAGCCGACGCCGTCGCCGTTCCGTCGGCTGCCCCCTCCATCACCCGCGACTCCTGTCACGCCGAGCACCGCCGCCACGTCGTCGGCCGGGCTGCCACACAAAACAAGTTCAATTGTACTACTGAAACCAGCGTTGGAAAAATTTATCCCGGTCGGACCGAACAGTTCGGACCACGCCCGACCGACGGATCTGCCGCGTCGACGGCTGAGACCCGTCATCTCCCGTGAGTGGCGACGCTGTCGACGCCGACGGTCCGGGTCGGACGACACACCGACACACCATGAGCCAGACTACGACACCACAACGAACGGACGTCCGAGCGGTTCTGGACCGTGCCCGGACGGGACACGAATCCGTCGTCGACGACGACGCGCTCGACCGACTTGCAGACGAGGTCGAACGGAACCTGTACGACGGGGCAACCCGCGAGGAGACGTACGAGGCGGTCGTCGACGCAGCGAGTGCCCGCATCGAGCGCGACCCGGCGTACGACGCCGTCGCCGCCCGCGCCTTCCGCGAAGGCTACGAACACGAGGTGCTCGGCGACCACGACCGTGAGGACCGCGAGCAGGCCTACCGCGACTCCCTGCACGACCTCGTCGCCCGCGGCGTCGAGGCCGACCTGCTCGACGAGCGGATGGCCGACTACGACCTCGACCGCCTCGCCGACGCGCTCGTCCTCTCTCGAGACGACGACTTCGACTATCTCGCGATGGAGACGCTCTCCCAGCGGTACTTCCTGAAGACGAACGACGGCGAACGCCTCGAACTGCCGCAGGTCTTCTGGATGCGCGTCGCCATGGGCGTCGCCCTCCGCGAGGACCCCGACGAGCGCGAGGCCTACGCCGAGCAGTTCTACGAGGCCCTGTCGACGCTCCGGTTCGTCCACTCGACGCCGACGCTCTTCCACGCGGGGACGAGCCATCCACAGCTCTCGTCGTGTTATCTCACGACCGTCGCCGACGATCTCGACGACATCTTCCGCTCCTATCACGAACACGCGAAGCTCTCGAAGTGGTCCGGCGGTCTCGGCAACGACTGGACCAACCTCCGTGCCTCGGGCGCGCTCATCGAGTCGACGGGCGTCGAGTCGACGGGCACCGTCCCGTTCCTCAAAATTTCCAACGACGTGACCGCCGCCATCAACCGCTCGGGCAAACGCCGCGGGGCCGCCGCGGCCTACCTCGAATGTTGGCATCTCGACTATCCGGACTTCGTCGACCTCCGGCGCAACACCGGCGACGAACGCCGTCGCACCCACGACATGAACACCGCGGCGTGGATTCCGGACCTGTTCATGGAGCGCGTCGAGGCCGACGAGGAGTGGACGCTCTTCTCGCCGGACGAGGTCCCCGACCTGCACTCGACGTACGGCGAGGAGTTCGAAGAACTGTACCGCGAGTACGAACGGCAGGCCGAGGACGGCGAGCTTCGACAGTTCCGCACCGTCGACGCCGCGGACCTCTGGCGGAAGACCCTCACGCGCCTGTTCGAGACGGGCCATCCGTGGATCACGTTCAAAGACCCCTGTAACGTTCGCTCGCCGCAGGACCACGCGGGCGTCGTCAACTCCTCGAACCTCTGTACCGAGATCACGCTCAACACCAGCGACGAGGAGACGGCCGTCTGCAACCTCGGCTCGGTCAACCTCTCGAAGCACGTCGCCGACGGGGAGCTTCAGCGCGACCGGCTCGCCGACACCGTCGAGACGGCGATGCGGATGCTCGACAACGTCGTCGACCTCAACTTCTACCCGACGGAGAACGCCGAACGCTCCAATATGCGTCACCGACCCGTCGGACTCGGCGTCATGGGCTTTCACGACGCGCTGGTCGAACAGGACGTCCCGATGGCGAGCGACGACGCGCTCGCCGTCGCCGACGAGCTACAGGAGTTCGTCGCCTACCACGCCATCCTCAACTCCTCGCGGCTCGCGAAAGAGCGGGGCAGCTACGAGAGCTACGAGGGGTCGAAGTGGGACCGCGACCGCTTCCCGCAGGACACCCTCGACCTGCTCGAAGCCGAACGCGGCCGCGAGATCGCCGTCGACGCCGAGGAACGCCTCGACTGGGAGCCGGTTCGGGAACACGTCGCCGCCCACGGGATGCGCAACTCCAACACGATGGCGGTCGCGCCGACGGCGACTATCTCGACCATCGCTGGCACGACGCCCTCCATCGAACCGCGCTACTCGAATCTCTACGTCAAGTCGAATATGTCCGGGGACTTCACCGTCCTCAACGAGCGACTCGTCGCGGACCTGAAGCGCGAGGGGCTGTGGGGCGACGAGCTACGCGACCGCATCAAATACCACGACGGCTCGATTCAGGAGATCCACGAGATTCCCGAGTCCGTCCGCGAACTGCACCGCGGTGCGTTCGAGATCGACCCGCGGCACCAGCTCCGGCTCACAGCGCGCCGGGGCGTCTGGATCGACCAGAGCCAGTCGCACAACGTCTTCTTCCCGTCGACCGACGGCTCGCTCCTCGACGACGTCTACAAGACGGCGTGGCGGCTCGGTCTCAAGACGACCTACTATCTGCGGACGCTCGGCGCGAGCCAGATCGAGAAGTCGACGCTCGATATGCGCGAGTACGACGACACCCAGACGCGGAGCGAGGGTGTCGCTAGCGACGACACACATCGAGACGAGACTACGGCCGACGCGGCCGACACGGACGACGCCTGCGACCTCCCGAGCGTCGAAGACCCGACCTGCGAGTCCTGCCAGTAACTCCCCCTCCACACGACCATCCATGCCTATCATCGACACCGACAGCCAGCACGACCCGAACAAGATCCTCCCCATCGACTATCCGTGGGCCAGAGAGTACTACCGCGACGGCGTCGCCAACAACTGGGTGCCCGAGGAGGTGCCCATGCAGGACGACGTCAGCCAGTGGCAGGGCGACGCCCTTTCGGCCGAAGAGCGACAGCTCGTCGAGTGGAACCTCGGCTTCTTCTCGACCGCGGAGTCGCTGACGGCCAACAACATCGTCCTCGCGGTTTACGACTACGTCACCGCCCCCGAGTGTCGCCAGTATCTGCTCAGACAGGCCTACGAGGAGGCCATCCACACGGACACGTTCATCTACTGCTGTGACTCGCTGGGCTTCGAGCCGGACTACCTCTACGGGATGTACGACCGCGTGCCCGCAATCGAGGAGAAGGACGCCTTCGTCGTCGACCTGACCCGCGCCATCGACCGCGACGACTTCACCATCGACACCGACGAGGACGTCCGGGCGTTCCTCCGGGACCTCGTCGGCTTCTACGTCATCATGGAGGGCATCTTCTTCTATGCGGGCTTCGCGATGATGCTCGCGCTGAAACGCCGCGGAAAGATGGTCGGCGTCGGCGAGCAGTTCGCCTACATCATGCGCGACGAGTCGCTGCATCTCAACTTCGGCGTCGACCTCATCAACACCATCCGCGAGGAGAACCCCGGCGTCTGGACCGACGAGTTCGAAGCCGAGGTCGAGTCGCTGATCCGCGAGGCGGTCGACCTCGAAGCCGCCTACGCCCGCGGAGCCTGTCCCAAGGGCATCCTCGGCATGAGCGCCGACCAGTTCGTCGAGTACGTCGAGTACGTCGCCGACCGGCGGCTCCACCAGCTCGACATGGACGAGGTCTACGACACCGACAACCCGTTCCCGTGGCTCGCCGAGCAGGTCGACCTGAACAAGGAGAGCAACTTCTTCGAGCGGACGGTGACCGAGTACCAGTCCGGCGGGTCGCTGGACTGGTAGCCCGGCGAACCGCTGAACCGCCCCCCAGGCGAGCCATCCGCTCGGCCCGCACGTGCCGCAGGGCGTCAACTATACCCTCCTTCGGGACGCGCCTCTCGGTATGCGTCTCAGACACACGACTCCCCGCTCTTTCTCTCCCGGTGACTCTCGGAGGTGTCCCGCGTGAGCGACAGAACCGTCGTCGGCGTCGACGTCGGCGGGACGTTCACCGACGTCGTCCTGCTCCGCGACTCGGAACTCGTCACCGCCAAGGTGCCGAGCACGGCCGACCAGAGCGAGGGCGTCATGGCGGGCATCGAGAAGGCCTGCGAGAAGGCGGGCGTCGTCCCGAGCGACATCGACGACTTCGCCCACGCGATGACCGTCTCGGTCAACGCCCTCTTGGAGGAAGACGGCGCGGAGACGGTGCTCGTCACCACCGAAGGCTTCCGCGACGTCCTCGAGATCGGCCGCCAGGAGCGTCCCTCGCTGTACGACTTCGACGCCGACAAACCGGCACCGCTGGTCCCGCGCCGTCGCCGGTTCACGGTCGACGAGCGCGCGACGGCCGACGGCGTCACGCAGGCAGTCGACCCCGACGCCGTCCGCGACGTCGCTGCCTCGATTCGCGAGAGCGACGCCGAGACCGTCGCCGTCTGTCTGCTCCACGCCTACGCCCATCCGGAGAACGAGGAGGCCGTCGCGGACGTCCTCGACGCCGAACTCGACCTGCCCGTCTCCGTCTCCCACGAGGTCCTCGCGGAGTTCCGCGAGTACGAGCGGACCTCGACGACCGTCGCCGACGCCTACGTCACCCCGGCCATCGACCGCTACGTCGGCCGACTGGTCGAACGCGCGGCCGACGCGGGTGTCCCCGAACCGAGCGTGATGCAGGCCAACGGCGGAATCACCGACGCGACGACCGTGCGGACCCACGCGGTCCGGACCTGCATGTCCGGCCCGGCCGCGGGCGTCGTCGGTGCTCGCGCGAGCGTCGGCGACGTCGCCGCCGACCGTGACCTCGCCGGTCTCGTCACCTTCGACATGGGCGGGACGTCGAGCGACGTGAGTCTCGTCCGTGACGGCGCGGTCGAACAGACCACGGACGCCGAAATCAACGGCCGGCCCATCAAGACGCCGATGGTCGACGTGACGACCGTCGGAGCCGGTGGCGGCAGCATGGGCTGGGTCGACGCCGGCGGCGCGCTCCGCGTCGGTCCCGAGTCCGTGGGTGCCGAACCCGGACCGGCCTGTTACGGCCGTGGCGGGACCGAGCCGACCGTCACCGACGCGAACGTCGTCCTCGGCTACGTCGGCGAGAGCACCAGCCTCGGCGGCGAACTCTCCATCGACGTCGACGCCGCCCGCGACGCGCTCGCCAGTCTCGCCGACGAGGCGGGACTGGACGGGCCGCTCGACGCCGCTCGCGGCGTCTACCGCGTCGCCAACGCGACGATGACCCGCGCGATTCGCGCCGTCACGCTCGAACGCGGCTACGACCCGCGGAACTTCGGCCTCGTCGCCTTCGGCGGCGCGGGCCCGATGCACGCGGCCTCGCTCGCCGACCGCCTCGGCGTCGGCACCGTCGTCGTCCCCCGCGGCTGTGGGGTCCTCTCGGCGTTCGGCCTGCTCGCGGCCGACGAGAAACACGACGCCGTCCGGACCCGCCGCGAGTCGCTCGCAGACGTCGACGTCGAGGGAGTCGAATCGACGTACGCGGAACTCGAAGCTGCCGTCCGCGAGGAGTGTAGCGACCCCGACGCCGCCGTCCTCACGCGCAAAGCGGACCTCCGCTACGCGGGCCAGAGCTTCGAACAGACCGTCGCCGTCGACCGGCCGTTCGACCCCGAGACCGCCGAATCGCGGTTCCACACGGCCCACGAGGCCAGCTACGGCTACCGGATGGACGAGTCGGTCGACCTCGTCAACGTCCGCGTCGAGGCTGTCGTCGAGCGGCCTGACCCGGCCGTCAGCTACGACGCGCCCGGCGACGCCGTCGTCGACGAGCGCGACGCCTACTTCCCGGACGTCGACGGGCCACAGTCGACCACCGTCTACGCCCGCGAGCGACTTCCGCCGAGTGAGGTGGTCTCCGGCCCGGCGGTCGTCGAGAGCGACGAGAGTACCGTCGTCGTCCCGCCGACGTGGGAGGCGACGGTCCGTGCCGACGGCGCGCTCGCGCTCACGGGGGTGGACCGATGACGGGCTCGGAGTCGGACGACGAGACGGCCATCGACGCCGTCACGCTCGAAATCCTCCGCAACCAGTTCGAGAGCGTCGCCGAGGAGATGGGCCAGGTGCTCATCACCGGCTCGTACTCGCCGAACATCAAGGAGCGACAGGACTGTTCGACCGCGCTCTTCGACGCCGAGGGGCGGATGATCGCGCAGGCCGAACACATCCCGGTCCATCTCGGCGCGATGCCCGAGGCGGTCGAGGCCGTCCGCGACCGCGACCCGGAACCGGGTGACGTCTTCATGCTCAACGACCCCTTCGACGGCGGGACCCATCTCCCGGACGTGACGCTCGTCTCGCCGCTCGCACCGAGGGGAGAGATCGTCGGCTACGCCGTCTCCCGCGCCCACCACGCCGACGTCGGCGGGATGACGCCCGGCAGTATGCCAGCGGGTGCCCAAGAGATCTACCAGGAGGGACTCCGGCTGCCACCCGTGCGGCTCGTCACCGGCGGCGAGGTCGTCGAAGACGTCATGTCGCTCGTCCTCGCCAACGTGCGAACGCCCGACGAACGCCGCGCCGACCTCCGTGCACAGCTCGCGGCCAACGACCGCGCGGAGGAGCGGCTCGGCGACCTGCTCGACGAACACGGCGACCTCGTCCTCGACGCGTTCGACGCGGTCATCGACTACTCCCGCGAGCGCGTCACGGCCGAGATTCGCGACCTCCCCGACGGGACGTACACGGCGCGCGACGTGTTGGAGGGTGACGGCGTGCTCGAACACCGGTCGGGCGTCGACCCCGCAGACGTCGAAATCCCCATCGAGGCCGCCGTCACCGTCGACGGCGACGAGATCCACGTCGACTTCGCGGGCACAGCGAGTCAAGTCCCGGGCAACCTCAACGCGCCGCTCGCGGTCGCCAAGAGCGCGGTCTACTTCGTCGTCCGCGCGGTCACCCACCCGGAGATCCCGCCGAACCAGGGCTGTTACGACCCGGTGACGCTCGACGTGCCGGAGGGGTCGCTGCTCAACCCCGACCTCCCGGCGGCCGTCGTCGGCGGCAACGTCGAGACGAGCCAACGCGTCACCGACGTGGTGCTCGCGGCCTTCGGGACCGCGGTCCCCGACCGCGTCCCGGCGGGGAGCCAGGGGACGATGAACAACCTCATCGTCGGCAGTCGGACGGGGTCGTTCACCTACTACGAGACCATCGCGGGCGGCTTCGGCGCGCGGCCGACGAAAGACGGGATGGACGGCGTGCAGGTCGGTATGACCAACACGCTCAACACGCCCGTCGAGGCGTTGGAGACGGCGTACCCGCTCCACGTCGAACGCTACGGTCTTCGCCCCGACAGCGGCGGCGACGGCCGCTACCGCGGCGGACTCGGTATCGAACGGTCGGTGACGGTCCTCGAAGACGCGACCGTCTCGCTACTCACCGAACGGCGGCGCGTCCCCCCGAAGGGTCTCGCCGGTGGCGAGGACGGTGCGGTCGGCCGGAACCTCATCGACGGCGACCCGGTCGCCGCGAAGACCTCAGTCGACGTCGACGCCGACACCACGGTCACCGTCCTGACGCCCGGCGGTGGCGGCCACGGCGACCCGGCAGACCGGGACCCGACCCTTCGCGACCGAGACCGCAGCGACGGAAAAGTCGACGACACGGCGGGGGAGCAGTGACGTGACGCCGCCCGACCCGACACACCACGGCGAGCGGCTCCGGCTGGGTGTCGTCGTCCCCTCTTCGAACACGACGGTCGAACCCGAGTTCGCGGGCTGGACGCCCGCGGACGTCTCGGTCCACGCGGCGCGGATGCCGCTCGTCGACGTGACCGTCGAGGGACTCGACGCGATGGCCGACGACGCGGCCGACGCGGCCGCACGGCTGGGCGACGCCGAGGTCGACGCCGTCGCCTACGCCTGTACGACGGGGAGTCTCGTCCACGGCCACGGCTTCGACGCCGAGTTGGAGACCCGACTCGCCGACGCAGCAGGCGTCCCGGCGGTCGCGACGGCACTCTCGGTCCGGCGGCTGCTCGACGCGTTGGACGCGACGCGCCTCGCCGTGGCGAC
Organism: Halogranum gelatinilyticum; assembly: GCF_900103715.1. Classification (NCBI taxonomy): domain Archaea; kingdom Methanobacteriati; phylum Methanobacteriota; class Halobacteria; order Halobacteriales; family Haloferacaceae; genus Halogranum; species Halogranum gelatinilyticum. The sequence continues at coordinate 133,145 of NZ_FNHL01000001.1, forward strand.
CCCGTACGTCGCCGAGTTGAACGAACGAGAACGCGAGTATCTGGCAGAAGCCGGGTTCGACGTCGTCCGCCTGGACGGACGGGGAATCGAGCGCAACACGGACATCGGACGACTCACGCCGAGCGACGCCCGACGTCGACGCCCTGTTCGTCTCGTGTACGAACTATCCGACGCTCGCCGCTGTCGACGAGCTTCGCGACCGGCGTCCGGTGGTCACGAGCAACCTCGCGACGCTCTGGGACCTCTGTCGGGTGACCGGTCTCGATAGCGACGGGCTGCCCGGAGCACTCCCCTCGCCGACGCTCGGCTGAGCGGCTCAGTCCACGGACTCGGCGTCGAACGCGTCGAGTTCCTCGACCTCCGGCCGTTCGCCGTCCTCGACGTCCAGCCCGTCGGTAATCCGGTCGATGCTCTCCAGGTCGAGCAGTTCGCGCGTCTCTTCGTCGAAGCCCTTGGATTCGAGACCGGCACTCTCCTGCACGTCGCTCCCGCTCAGATGTTTGCCGTAGCGGCCGACGAGCGAGGTGAGTTCTTGGGGCAACACGAACGTCGTCGACTCGCCCTGGCCGATCTTCTCCAGGGTCTCCATCCCCTTGTCGATGACCGCGCGCTCGCCCATCGACTGGGCGGCTTTGGCGCGAAGCACCGTCGAGATGGCGTCACCCTGTGCTTCGAGGATCTGCGCCTGTTTCTCACCCTGTGCGCGGATGATGTTCGACTGCTTGGCCCCCTGGGCCTCCTCGACGGCCGAGCGGCGTTCGCCCTGCGCTTCGAGAATCATCGCGCGGCGACGACGTTCGGCGGAGGTCTGCTGCTCCATCGCGTCCTCGACGCCCGCGCTGGGTTTGACCTCCCGCACCTCGACCGATTCGACGCGGACGCCCCACGGGTCGGTCGGGCCGTCCAACTGCTCGTGGATGCGGCTGTTGATCTCCGTGCGGCGGCTGAGGGTCTCGTCGAGTTCCATGTTGCCGATGACGGCCCGGAGCGTCGTCTGTGCGAGATAGGAGACGGCGTTCTTGTAGTCCTCGACTTCGAGGAAGGCCTTCTTCGCGTCCATCACCTTGACGTAGACGACGGCGTCGGCGGTGACCGGCGAGTTGTCCTCGGTGATGGCCTCCTGTTGGGGGACGTTCAGCGTCTGGGTCCGCATGTCGAACGCGTAGGTGCGGGAGACGAACGGCGGGATGATGGTGATGCCCGGTTCGAGGACGCGGCGGTACTCGCCGAAGATCGTCAGGACACGCTTCTCGTAAGCTTGGACGATCTCGACCGCGCTGACGACGGTCGCGACCAGGAGGATGAGGAGGAGGAGACCGACGACCGTGGCGGGCGGGAGGAAGGCCAGGGCGACCAGGCCGACGAATACCAGCCCCACGGTGAGGGCGGTCAGGGTCGGAAACTCGCCCGCGGTCATGCGGCCGAGTTGGCGGAAGACGCTCGTCATGACAGCCCCTTCTCGTCGGTGGGTGTTACGTTTTTCTCCGTTGACACTCGTCGGCCGTTCGTGACAAGCCTACGACACGGGGCCATCGGGCTTTTGTCCGTCGGCCGTGACATTCCAGATATGCGTGCAAAAGTCGACGTCGAGGACCTCTTGAAGATCGTCCTCGTCCTGGTCATCGTCTGGTTCGCCCTCGAAATCGTCGGCGGCGTCCTCGGACTGCTCGGGGATCTGCTCGGCCCGCTGCGGCCGTTGCTCGGCATCCTCATCATCGGTCTCATCGTGCTGTGGTTCTTCGACCGCATCTGAGATTGAGACGGAACGCGAACGCTTTCTCCTCGGCGAACGGATAGTCCGAGATGTCCTCTAGACGCACGTTCCTCCGACAGCTCGGCGGTGCTGTCGCCCTCGGTACGCTCGCGACGACCGCTGGCTGTACGGTTCCGCCGTGGATTCAGGCGGGTGCCTCCGGCAGCGGCTTCGAAACCCGCGAGACTGCACTCTCCCGCGACACGTTCGACGACTACGTCGCTCGCATGGCCGACCGCTACGGCGACGGCGGCGTGTGGGGACTCGGCGACGAACCCGACGACGCCGACACGACGTTCGTCGGCGCGTGGACGAGACAGCTGACGACCGGCGACGGCCACGACGACGGTACCGGCACGCTGATTCTCGCCGACTTCGCCGTCGTCTGTCACCGCCTCGGACCGCGAGACGACGCGGACGGCCAGCGTCACCGGTACTGGCTGTGGGCCGCGGCCGCGCCGACCGCGTCGCCGACGGCCGACATCCCGTTCGGTCGTCGCTCCGTCACGCCCGAACTCCGGACGCTCGGTGTCGGCGTCGCGTTCAGCGACGACAGCATCCGCGCCACCAGCCCCGACCGCCCGGTGACGACGCCGGGCGTGGTCGACCTCGCGGCCGTCTCGTCCGGCAGCGACGGCCTCGTCGGACGGTTCCCGCTCGCGACCGGGACGGTCCAGCCGGAGGCGTCCGTGACGTGGGACGGAGATGATGGGGAGACGGACACCGAGGGAGACGACGCGGGGACAGACACTGACGGCTACGCCGTCGAGTGGACGGGCCGTCACCGCGGCAGTCAGTCGCTCAACGCAGTCTGTCTCACGGTTCGCCCCGCCGACGCCGACCCGGAGACCGTCTCGTTCACGATGGGGAGCCGGCTCGCGGCGGTCGGCTATCTCTGAGTCGACTGGCGACACCGACAGCTACAAACTGTCGCTCCGGCACCTTCGTCCGTGTACAGTCTGAACGTCCCCGTTCCGGGTGCGGTCCAGCGACTCGCCGCGGAGCTGCATCCGCGGCTCACGGCGTTCGAGACGGTCCGCGAGCGGTACACGCTCGTCGTCAAACGGCTCGGCGACGCCGGTGAACCAACCGCCGCGACCGCGCTGCCCAGACTCCGCGAACAGCTCCGCGGCCCGCTCGCGGACGTGGCTCCCTTCGACGCCCGAATCACGGGCATCGACTACTTCGAGCGGCCGACCCGCGGGACCGGCCCGGTCGTCTACCTCGCCGTCGACAGCCCCGCCCTCGCCGCGCTCCACGAGCGGTTGTGCAACGAGTTCGACCCCATCGACGGGCTGGAGGGCGAGGACTACGTGCCGCACGTGACGCTCGCCCGCGGCGGCTCCGTCGCCGACGCGGAGGCGTTGGCCGCGCTCGACGTCGAGGAGACCACGTGGACCGTCCGAAAACTGGACCTCTGGACGACCGAATTCAGAGAGTCGGCGGCGACGATTCGCCTCTCGGGCTGAGGATTACTGCCGCGACTGCAGCCGCATCCCCATCGGCTCGCGGGGATGCATCGTCAGGGAGCCGCGCAGCGAGAACGGCTCGTCGCGGAGGTAGTCGAGTTCGAACTCCTGGACCACCGAGGCGACGATGAGTTTCGCCTCCAGCATCGAGAACTGCTTGCCGATGCAGTGGCGGGGACCGCCGCCGAACGGGAAGTAGGCGAACCGCGGCCGCTCCTTCCGTCGCTCGGGCAGCCAGCGGTCGGGGTCGAACTTCTCCGGCTCCGTGTACCACCGTTCGGACCGGTGGACGACCCACTGCGGGAGCATGACGCCCGACCCCTCGGGGACGCGGTAGCCGCCGAGGCGGACGTCGACCTTCGGCTCGCGGAACATCGTGTAGACCGGCGGATAGAGCCGCATCGTCTCCTGGAGCACGCGGTCGGTGTATTCGAGTTTCCGAGCGTCGGCGGCCGTCGGAGACTTACCACCCAGGACCTCGTCGACCTCCTGTTGGATGCGCGCCTCGGCGTCGGGATGCTGTGAGAGGAGATACCAGAAGTACGTCAGTGTCAGCGCGGTCGTGTCGTGGCCCGCGAGCAGCATCGTCATCATCTCGTCGCGGAGCTGTTTGTCGGTCTGCTCGCCGCGGTCCTGTGCGCGGAGGAGAATCGAGAGCAGGTCCATCGGCTCACCGTCGTCCCGGTCAGTGTGGTCGTACTCCGTCCCGCGACGCTCTTCGACGATGTCGTCGATGATGCCCTCGATGGTCGCAATCGCGCCCTTGTAGTCGCGGTTCTCCCGCGTCGGTGCCCAGTCGGGGACGATGACGCGCATCGGGTTCGGCTCGAAGCGCGCGCCGAGGGGTTCGAGGTTCTCTTGGACCACTTTGATACGCTCTTCGTCGAGCGAGGAGCCGAGCATCGCGTCGACGATAATCTCGACGGTGAGCCGCGCCATCTCCAGCTGGATGTCGACGACGTCGCCCGCCTGCCAGTCGGCGAGCATCCCTTCGGTCTTTGCGGTCATCATCTCGCCGAGTGTCGAGATACGGGCGGGGTTGAACGCGGGTTGGGCGAGCTGTCGCTGCTTGCGCCACTCCGCGCCGTCGCTGAGGAGCAGCCCGTTGCCGAGCAGGTCGCCCATCGCCTCGTCCTGGAAGGAGGGCTTGCTGAACTTCGCGTCCTCGGTCACCAACACCTGCTCGATGTCGTCGGGGTTGGTGAGCATGTAGACGGGCATCGGCCCGAGGTCGAAGTGGACCACGTCGCCGTAGGCGTCCGCACAGGCCGTCATGAACGAGAAGGGGTCCTTGGAATACTGGTTGCTGTTCCCGAAGACGGGGACACCCTTCGGTCCAGGGGGCTGGATACTCATCGACTGTTTGTTGGGCCGCACGACAATGAATGGCTCGTCTGCAGACGTCGTTGCTGGATTCACGCTCACAACGGGTTCGCCCGGCTCACGCACCGCGTACCAAGACGACGTTGCCCGGGACGTCGTGTACGACCCGTTCGGTGACGGTCCCGAAGGGGATTCGAGCCCCCTCGGCTCGTCCCGAGACGCCGACACAGACGGTGTCGAACTGGCGACTTGCTTCGACGACTGCCCGCCCGACGTCGTCGGCAACGACGACCTGAACGTCGTACTCGCTGGGGTCGAGTCCCGCCGCCTCGGCGGCGTCGACGACGATAGACCGTCCTCGTTCTTCGGCGTCCGACTCGTCCGTCCCTCGGGACGGTTGGACGTTCAGTAGGGTCGGGACCGTCCCGTCGACGGCCGCGAACTCGACCGCTTGGTGTGCGACGACCGGCGCGTTGTGGCCCGGGGCGATGAGTGCCACCGGCGTCCCGACGGTCTCGCGTCTGAGGTCGACGAGCGAGACGTCACAGCGGGCGTTCCGGACGACCGAGTCGCCCGTCGCGCCGAAGACGTGGCCGTCGCGGTCGAGCGTTCCGTCCCAGCCGAGGACGACCTCGTCGGCTGCCTCCTCTTCGAGGACGTCGAGTATCGCCTCGCCGACGTCGGGAGCGACCACCGCCCTCGTTCGGAGGGTGACGTCCATCTGGGCAGCGATGTCGTGGGCGTTTTCGAGCAGGTCACGCTGGTGCTTGGCGCGGTCGGCCTCGACGTTCTGGTACGGTGAGGGGTTGGCTGGTGTGACGTTGACCGCGACGAGTTCGGGCGTCCCACGGTCCGCGTTGGCGTGCGCGCTGGCCGCCGCCAGACGGAGGAGTCCGTGCTGTGTCGCCGGATTCGAAACCGGGACGACCACGCGGAACGGCTCAGCCGGCGTCCCGCGAATCGCCTCGCCGAGGAGCCCTTCGCTCACGACCCGCCCCCGGGTGTAGGTCGCGTACCAGACGACGCCGAAGGCGACGATGCCCGACCCGATGACGATGACGACGGTCGCCATCTGTGAGACGACGACGAGCGACAGCACCACACCCAGTATCGGGACGGCCGGGTAGAGCGGCCGTGGAAGGGCGAACGAAGGGTCGTAGCCGTCCGGGTCTGCCCGCCGGAAGACGACGAGCGAGACGTGGACGAGCGAGTAGGCGACGAGGAAGCTGAAGCTCGCCGCCTCTGCGAGCAGTGCGATGATCGTCTCCACTTCGAGGCCGGCGAGGATCAGCAGTGTCGTCACGCCGCCGGTGGCGGCGATCGCTCGGTGGGGCGTGTAGAACCGGGGGTGGCTCACGTTGAACCAGTCGGTCACGACGCCGTCTCTCCCCATAGCGTAGATGACTCGCGAGGCTGCGAGTATCGAGGAGTTCGAGCTCGATATCGCCGCGATGATGGCGGCGAAGACGATGGCGACCACCCCCGCTGGACCCAGGTAGACGACGGCTACGTCCGAAACCGGGATGGGCGAGTCGCCGAGCGACTCGAAGGGAATCACCCCCGTACTGACGAGCATGACGAGGACGTAGAGTATCGTCACCAGCACCACCGAGAGGATCATCGACAGCGGGATGGTTCGACTGGGGTTCTTGATCTCGCCCGCGACGGTGGCGATGATCTCGAAGCCGAGAAAGGAGATGAAGACGATACCGGTCGTGGCGACGACACCGCCGGCTCCGAAGGGGGCGAACGGTTCGAGGTTTCCGGGGTCGATGAAGAACACGCCGACGGCGACGAAGACGAGGATGATGGCGGTCTCGACACCGATGGTGACGTTCTGGAAGGCACTCGACTCCTCGGTACCGTAGTAGTTGACCCCGAGGAGGAGGACCAACCCGACGAGCCCCAGACCGACGACGAAGAGTCGCCCGTCGAGGAACGGAATCGGTTCGACGAGATACTGCCCGAAGCCGATCATGTAGAACGCACTCGCGAACATGAGTCCCGTCCACATGCCCCAGCCGACGACCGACCCGAAGAGCCCGCCGAGGGCGCGGTTGACGTAGTGGTAGCTCCCACCGGCGATGGGCATTCCTGTCGCCAACTCGGAGAGCGACAGTGCCGCGAGCAGCGCGACAAAGCCGGCGATGGCGTAGGAGAGCGCGCTCGCGGGGCCGGCGGTTTCGGCGGCGATGCCCGGGAGGATGAATATCCCCGCACCGATCATCGTCCCGCCGCCGAGCGTCATCGCCTCGACGAAGCCCAGCGTCCGTTCGAGTTCACCGCCCTCGAGGCTCATCTGTCTCTGCTCCGTCTCGTGGCGTGTGGGTTCATTCGACGTCCCTCACGATGAGCGCCGGTGGTTCGAGCGCGTCGACGATCCCCGAGAGGACGTCTCCGATGATGCGCTCGCGGAGCGAAGGCTCGCTCTCGCCGAGGACGACGAGGTCGTACTGCACGCCAAGTTCGACGATGTCGGTCTGTGGGTCGCCGCCCTCTGCGAGCCGCCAGTCGACCCGGTCGCGGTCGACCCCGTACTCGACCAGCCGGTCGACAGCACCCATGAGGAGGAGTTCTCCCTGACTCGGGTCGGCGTCTTCCGCGACCGAGTGGAACAGGGTGGCAGTCTCGTCGCCCGCCAGCAGCAGGTCGGCGACGACGGCGAGGATTCGGTCGAGGTTCACGTCCCCGCGGAGCGGGACGAGGATGCGGTCGACGTCCGTCGAACGGCCGGCCGCCAGCACCGCGTCGCAGTCGTACTCCTCGGCGACGCGGTCGATGGTGGCCTCACGGTCGTGTGTAAAGACGAGTACCTCGGATAGACCGCCGTGGTCGTCGGCGATGGCGTCCAGGCGGTCTGCGGCCTCGGAGCCGTGCTGGTCTCTGACCAGTGCCGGTTCGGCCTGGTCCGGCACCGGAAAGTAGCCGAGGAGGACCACCTCGACGGCACCGAGGTGGTCGAGGACGTCGAGGGCGGGCGGTTCCGCCTCCGAGATATCGACCGGGACGAGGATTGTCAAATTTTCGATACTGACCGTCATGGCTCCACTATTCCCGCCCAAATCGCTTCAATCCTTCGCGGGGTTGCATCCCCGACGAGGCTCGCTCGTAGTCCAGAACGTGGCGGTTCGGCCGTCGCACGGGATTCGGCCATCAGCCTCGCCGAAGTGTCGCTGTGTCTCCCGGGAGTAACGAAGTCACACGCCGAATCGAACGACGCCGCTACGGCTTCGGCGGCGGCCCGTCGTAGGCAGCGTGGTCGGTGTAGAAGTTCATCATCGCGAACTTCAGCTTGTCCGGGCCGATGTCGATGAGTTCCTCGCGCTCCTCGGGCGGGAAACTTCCGCGAACGCTGTACTTGCCCATGTCGTTGTTCGTGTACCGTTTGTCCAGGAGGACGCGAACCCCGAAGTCGTCGGGCGAGCGAATCACGCGACCGAGTGCCTGTCGCGTCTTGCGAATCGTCGGAATCTCGACGGCGTACCGCCAGCCAGCTTCCTTCGAGCGGTCCGAGTAGGCGCGGTCGTAGGCGTCCTGCACCGCCTCCATGCGCTCGGAGAGATGCGGATAGGGGACGCCGACGACGGCGACCGTCCGGGCGTCGTCGCCGTCGAAACTGACCCCTTCCGCGAGCGTCCCCCACAGCGAGGTGAACAGCGCGCCGTTGTCGCTGGTGACGAAGCCCTGCCGCAGGTCTTCGGTGGGCGTCCCGGCCTCGTCGAGGAAGAACTCCGTTCGCCTGTCGCCGTCGACGAGGCCCTGCCCGCCGCCGAGCCGTTCGTAGTAGCGTTCGGCCTCCGCGTAGGAGGGGAAGAAGAGCAGCGCGTTGCCCGGCGTAAAGCGGATGACGTCGCGGAGCGTCGCCGTGACGGTCTCTTGGGTCTCCCGCTCGCCGCGGGCGCTGGCGAACAGTGCCGGGCCCTCGACGGCGTAGGTGCGGCGGTTCTCCTCCGGGTACTCCAGTCCGTAGGCGAGCGTCGCCACGTCGTCGAGACCGAGGACGTCCTCGGTCACGTCGAACGGGCGGATGGTCGCGCTCATCAGGACGCTGGCGTAGACCTCCTCGAACAGGCCCTTGGTCACTTCTCGGGGGATACAGGTGTAGAGTTCCGCGCGGCCGTAGATCTCCTCGGTGCCGCCGTCACGACGGACCGAACACATCGGATGCTGGCCGAGTTTGCCGCCGTCGTCCATCCACGCCGCGATGAACGCCGCGGCCTGCTGGGTCTGACACTCCTTGCGCGTCGTCGTCTCGCCGTCCTTGTACGCCTGCTCGTAGTCCTCGTCGAGCGACTTGCCGAGCTGGAGCGCGAGTTCGACCTCTTTGTCGATACCGCGGCCCTCGTAGTTCTGGAGGAAGCTCATCGTCAGGTCGTCGCGACGCTCGTCGCTGGCGATACTGACGTCGTGCCAGTTGTCGCCGACGTCGTCGCGCTCGTAGGACGGGAGGTTCTCCTCGTAGGTCGACTTCAGCGCGCGGCAGAACGCGCCGATGACGTTGCGAGCGAACTCGGCGCGGGAGTCGTCGACGTCGTCGAGTTCGTCGAGCGCGCTCTCCAGGGTGTTCTCGGTCAGCGTGCGGGTGGCGTGGTCCCGCGCCGCCGACTCGATGTTGTGCGCCTCGTCGAAGACGGTGATGACGTCCTCGGGGTCCCGGTCGAGCCACCGGAAGAACTGCTCGCGGATCATCGGGTCGAGTAGATGGTGGTAGTTACAGACCACGAGGTCGACGCCCTCCATCCCTTCCTTCAGCAACTCGTAGCCACAGAAGCCCTGCTCCTCGGCGTACTCGTAGATGTCGTCCGGGGTGCGGACGTCCTCGAACAGCCAGTCGAAGAAGTCGCCGGTGTCCTCGACGAGGTTGTTGTAGTAGTAGTCACAGACGTTGCTCGACTCCATGTCCTCCAGCTCCTGGTCGATGGTGTCGAGTTCGTCCACGACGGCACTGCGGGCCTCCGCAGCGTCCTCGTCGCCGCTGCGCATCCGGTCGAGGAGGGCCTGCTCGCGCTGTTTCAACTCCGCCTTGTCGGCGCGTTTCTCGACGACGCTGCGGGTCGTATCGCGCAGGGTCTGACACTCCTGGTAGCCCACGTCGATGTGACACATCGAGGCCTTGCCCTTGAAGACGACCGCGCGAATCGGCTTCTGCTTGGTGATGGCGCGGGCGTCGGCGACGAACTGTCGCATCTGCTGGTGGACGTTGGTCGTGATGATGACGGTCTTGTCCTCCTCGCGGGCGTGGTAGAGGGCGGGGACGAGCGCGGAGAGGGTCTTGCCAGTACCGGGCGCACCCTCCAGGAGGACGTCCTGCTGGCGCGCCAGCGAGTTGGCGATGCGGTCCATCGCCTCCTCCTGGTTCGGGTAGGGCGCGTCGTAGGGGAAATACTGCAGATGTCCGGTCGAGTCAGCCACTACGCGAGGTTGGTCGTCATCGGGGTAAAACCCTCGGGAAGCGGGGTGGAAGTGAACCGGCGTTGGAGCAGAGAAGTTCACGCGCTGCCGATATCAAACTATCTCCCCGGTGCGTCGCGCCTGCCGTGCCGACCTAGCGTTTTGCCGGTTCTCGGTGAATCGTGGTATACGATGTCAACCAAAACCATGACACCGACTGTCACACCGACCGAACAGCGTGCTTGGAAAGGCGGTCTCGCGGCCGGACTCGCCGGGGGAGCCGTGATGGGTGTCATGCTCACGACGATGATGACGCCGGTCATCGAGGTCGCGATTCCCGCGATGTACGGTCTCTCCGGCGGCGCGGCGGGCTGGGTCATCCACATGAGCCACTCGGCGATTCTCGGGGTCGCCTTCGTCGGACTCGCGAACGCGCTCGGCGTCGGCGAGGGGCTCCCGAAGAGTGTCGGGCTGGGTGTCGCCTACGGGGTCGTCCTCTGGATACTCCTCGCAGCCCTCGTCATGCCGGTCTGGCTCGGTGCGGTCGGCTTCGCGGGCGCGCCCCCGCTGCCGAACTTCAACCCGACGAGCCTCGTCGGCCATGTCGTCTACGGCGGCGTCTTGGGCGCCGTGTTCCCGTTCGTTCGGGAGCTGTGAAACAGCCGACTGTGTAACATCGCGGATTTTTCTCGCGTTCCATGCCGTGCGACTGGAGCGACCGGAGCGACTGGAGCGACCGGAGCGACCGGAGCGACTGCACTTCTCCCGGCCACCGACGGCGCGCGCTGGCGTGACCTCCGTGTCACGCCATGTGCGCGAGGGACGACTGAGCGAGTGAAGCGAGCGAAGGAGTCGGCTGGGGAGGGTGTGGCGTCTCGGAGCGCGAGCAGCCGTCGTCGTCTCGCTACTACTGTTGCTGGCGGAGCGAGAGACTGCATAGCTACCGCTGACGCTGCGTAGTCCAACGTCAAATAGAAGTGAATCGCCGAAAGGGACCTACTCCATCAACTCGACGAGCAGCCCCTTCTGGGCGTGCAGGCGGTTCTCTGCCTGGTCCCAGACGAGCACGCGGTCGGACTCCAACACGTCGTCGGTGATCTCCTCGCCGCGGTGGGCGGGGAGACAGTGCATCACGACCGCGTCGGTCTCGCTCAGCAGGTCCATGTTGACCTGATAGCCGTCGAAGGCGGCCAGCTTCTCCGCGCGCCGGTCCTCCTGACCCATGCTGACCCAGACGTCGGTGTAGAGCACATCTGCATCAGAGACGGCCTCGACCGGGTCTTCGACGACTTCGGGAGCATGTCCCAACTCGTCGGCGCGTTTGAGGACGGCGTCGCTCATGCCGTACTCCGGCGGGGTGCAGACCGTGAGGTCGATGCCCGCCAGCGCGCAGCCGAGGACGAACGACTGGCCGACGTTGTTGCCGTCGCCGACCCACGTCGCCTGCACGTCGTCGAAGCCGTCGAAGGCCTCTCTGATGGTCAGCAGATCAGCCAGCGTCTGACACGGATGGGCCTCGTCGGTCAGGCCGTTGACGACGGGCACGTCCGAGTAGGTCGCGATCTCCAGCAGGTCGGCGTGGTCGAACAGCCGTGCCATCACCACGTCGACGTAGCGCGAGAGGACGCGCGAGGTGTCTTTCAGCGGCTCGCCGTGGCCGAGTTGGATGTCCTCGGGACCGAGGAAGATGGCGTGGCCGCCCAGCTCGGTCATCCCGGTCTCGAAGGAGATGCGCGTCCGCGTCGAGGGCTTCTCGAAGAGCATCCCCATCGTCGTCTGCGGCAGTTGGGTGTCATCCGCGCCGGATTTCTGTGCCTCCGCGCGGTCCAAGACGGTCTCCAGGTCCTCGGGCGAGAGCGTGTCGATGTCGACGAGATGGTCGACGTCCAACATCACTCGTCACCTCCGAGGCGTTCACACACCGAGACGAGGACGTCGATAGAGGTGTCGTACTCGTCGAGCGGGAGATGTTCGTTGGGCGCGTGGTCGAGGTCCGAGTCGCCCGGGCCGTAGGTGACCATCGGGCAGTCCCACTCGCCCGCGAAGACGTTCATGTCGCTCGTGCCGGTCTTCCGGAGCAGGCGGGGGTCGCCGCCAGCCTGGCGGATGGCGACGCGGAACGCCCGAGCCACGTCGGTCCGGGGGCTCATCATCACCGGCGGCACGGAGTCGTACCAGCGGACGGTCCCGCCGTTGAGTTTCGAGTCCGCGATCTCGCGCACTTCGTCGATGGTCATCTCCGGAGGGACGCGGAACTGGATGTCCATCGTCGTCTCGACGGAGAGACCGTCCTCGGTCGTCCCGCCCGACATCGTCACGGGCTTGCAGGTGACGCGCTCGAAGACGGGCGTCCACTCGTCGGTCTCGAAGGCGTCTTCGACCTTCCGCCACCAGTCCAACCCGTCCTGAATCGCATTGTTCTCCGGACGGGAGGTGTGTCCCGATTCGCTCGTGGCGACGTAGGTGCCCGCGAGCAGGCCACGGTAGCCGAGCGTGATGCCCTCCCAGCCGCTGGGTTCGCCGTTGACGACCGCGCCGGGCGCGTCGCGGCCCTCTTCGACGACGTGGAGCGAGCCGCGGGAGTCGACCTCTTCGCCAACAACTCCAATAAAGCTCATGCCGGTCTCGACGGCCGCGACGGCCATCGCCGCCAGCGGGCCAGTCGCGTCGACGCTGCCGCGACCCCACAGCGACGCCCCGGAATCACCCTCGCCGTCTTTCACTTCGACGGGGATGTCGCCGGGGACGGTGTCAATGTGAGAGGTCAAGAGGACGCGGTCGTCGGCGGGTGCGCGCACGTTGCCGACGTCGTCGATCCAGACCTCGCGGTCGTGAGACTCGAAGTAGTCGACGAGCACCTGCGCTGCCGCCTCCTCCTCGCCCGACACCGACGGCGTCGAGACGAGGTCGAAGAGCAGTTGGCGCGCCTCGGTGTCGATGGCTTCCTCGGTCTGTTCGGTGAGCTTGACGGTACTCATTTGAGCACCTCTGTCAGCGCGTCCGTCATGCGGTCGGCGTGGCTCTCGTCGATGACGAGCGGCGGCAGGAGCCGAAGCACCGACCGACCCGCGGGCAGCGCGAGAATCTGCTCGTTGAGCGCGAGCTGTTTGAGCAGCCTATTGGCACCGCGCTTGACCTCGATGCCGACCATCAGGCCCTGGCCGCGCACGTCGCGGACAGGCAGGTCGTGCTCTTCGGCTGCTGTCTGGATATTCTCCATCAGATAGTCGCCGAGCTCCCCTGCGTGCGCCGGCAGGTCCTCTTCGACGATGGTGTCGAGGGTCGCGTTCGCCGCGGCGGAGACGACCGGCCCGCCCGAGAAGGTCGAGCCGTGGTCGCCGAAGTCCTCGGTAATCCAGTCGGCACAGAGCGTCGCTCCCAGCGGGAGGCCGTTGGCGATGCCCTTCGCGGCCGTCAGCATATCCGGGACGACACCGGCCTGTTCGCAGGCCCAGAGCGTTCCCGTCCGGCCGACGCCGGTCTGAATCTCGTCGAAGACGAGCGCGGCACCCGCATCTTCGGTCACTTCGCGGGCGTGTTCGAGATAGTCGACCGTCGCGGGGTGGATTCCACCCTCACCCTGGACGGGTTCGAGGAAGACCGCGGCGGTTTCGTCGTCGACGGCCTCGGCCAATTCTTCAGAATCGCCGTAGGTGACGAACTCGATGTCGCCGGCGAGCGGCTCGTAGGGCGCTTTGTACTTCTTCTTCCACGTCATCGCCAGCGCGCCCATCGTGCGGCCGTGGAAACCGCGCTTCGTAGCGACGATTTTCGAGTTGCCCGTGGCTGCGCGGGCGAACTTCATTGCCGCCTCGTTGGCCTCCGTCCCGGAGTTACAGAGCCAGACGTTGTCCAAATTCCCTGGCCCGAGCACCGAGAGCTTCTCGTAGAGTTCGGTGCGGACGTCGACGGGGTACGAGGCCTGCACGTAGGTCAGCTTCTCGGCCTGCTCCTGAATCGCTTCGGTGACTGCGGGATGGGAGTGGCCGAGCGGTGTGACGGCGTAGTTCGCGCCCATGTCGAGGAACTTCGTGCCCCGGTCGCTGTAGAGATACGGCCCCTCACCGGACTCGATGGTGATGGGCTTCTCGTTGAAGACGAAACCGCTCATTACTGCTCGACCTCCTCTGCATCGACCAGCACGCCGGGTTCGACGTGCGTACCGCCGCCCTGCAGTGCCGTCGTGATGGGGTCACGGACGTTGGCGTCGGCGACGATGACCTTCGCGGCCCCGCCTTCGAGTGCCTCCGTGGCCGCCATGACCTTCTTCGTCATGAAGCCCTCGGCGGCGTCTTTGAGTGCATCCAAATCCGCGGGCGTCGTCGCCGACGAGATGAGGCTCTCGGGGTCGTCGATGTCGGCGTAGACGCCCTCGACGTCGGTGAGGACGACGAGTTCCGCGCCGAGCGCGCCCGCGACGGCGGCGGCCGCGCGGTCGGCGTCGGCGTTCACGGGAACGCCGTCGTCGGCGAGCATCGGGACGGTCGCGACGGGCGTGTAGCCGTCGTCGAGCAGCGTCTCGAGGAGTTCGGTGTTGACGTCGGTAATCTTCCCCGAGTGGTCACCGCGCTTGATTTTCTTCTTCCCATCTTCGACGACGCGGACGGCCGACTTGCGCTTGCCAGTCAGCAGCCCGCCGTCGACGCCGGAGAGGCCGAGCGCGTCGACGCCGGCCTCACGCAGGGTCGCGGTGAGTTCCGTGTTGAGCTTGCCGGGCATCACCATCGTGAACACCTCCATCGTACGCTCGTCGGTGAACCGTCCCGAGACGCCCGACGGCGTCTCGACGTAGGTCGGCTCCTCGCCGAGTTCTTCGAGCGTCTCGTCGACGGCCGTCGACCCGCCGTGGACGACGACGACCTTGCGGCCGTTGGCGACGAGATGCGCGATGTCTCCGACCGCCCCTTCCGGGTTGACGGCGCGCGCGCCGCCGATCTTCACGACGACTGGCGGCTCTCGCGGCTCGCCCCCGTCCGTGTAGAGGCAATCTTGAGCCTGTGCGTCGATGAGGTCGTCGTGTGCGGCGAGGAGGTCCTCGCGCGTGTAGTGTGTCATTGGTGTTCTCCTGTCGTCTGGCTAGGGAGCTCCGACAGGGTGGAAGCCGGTGAACTCCAACCCGGCTGTCTCTTCGAGACCGAGCGCGACGTTGGCGGCGTGGACCGCCTGCCCGGCCGAGCCTTTCATCATGTTGTCGATGGCCGAGAAGACCACGAGCCGCTTGTTCGACGGGTCGACCTCGAAGCCGACCTCGCCGAAGTTCGTGCCGGCGACGGCCTTCGGCTCGGGGTAGCGGTAGACGCCACCGCCGCCCGAGGCCATCCGCATGAACGGCTCGTCGTCGTAGCTCTCTCTGTACGCCCCCCACATATCGCCCTTCGAGACGGGGCCGGTGGGGAAGACGTGACAGGTCGCGGACGCACCGCGAATCATGTCCACCGCGTGGACGGTGAACGACACCGAGAGGCCGAGGAACTGCTCGATCTCGGCCTCGTGGCGGTGGCCGGTCGGCGCGTACGGACGGACGACGCCCGAACGCTCGGCGTGGCTCGATGCCTTGCCCGCGCTCGCGCCACCCTCCGAGGAGCCGACCTTCACGTCGACGACGACCTGCTCGTCGCCCTCGAGGATACCGGCGTCGAAGAGCGGCTTCAGGCCGAGCACCGTCGCCGTCGCGTTACAGCCGCCCGCCGCGATGAGGTCCGCACCGGGCAGGTTCTCGCGGTTGATCTCGGGAAGTGCGTACTCCGACTTTTCGAGGTATTCGGGACAGCTGTGGCCGTCGTACCACTCGTCGTACTGTTCTTCCGAATCGAGACGGAAGTCCGCCGAGAGGTCGACGACGGTGTCCGCGGCGTCCTGAAAGGCGTCGATGTGCTGCATCGAGACGCCGTGCGGCGTCGCGGCGAACAGCACGTCCACGCTTTCGAGGTCGGTGGGGTCGCTGAAGCGCGTGTCCAGATGGCGGAGGTTCGGGTGGACCGAGCCGAGCGTCTTCTTCTCGTACTCCCGAGAGGTCGCCTGTGCGATCTCGAACTCGGGGTGGCCGTCGAGCAGGCGGAGCAGTTCCCCGCCCGTGAAGCCGGAGCCGCCGACGACGGCGGCCGAGAGTGTGTCCGTCATGCGGAGACCTCCGTGGCCTCGCCGTTCGCTTCGGCGGCCTTCGCTTCCAGCCAGTCGACGACTGCGGCGGGCACGTCGGCGGTGTCGCCGACGGCGTCGTTCAGTGCCTTGAACTCCACGGTGTGGTTGACCTCGTGGACGGTGTAGTCGTCACCCGTCTCCATGAGGTCGATCCCGAGCAGACCGCCGCCAACGGCGTCGCTCGCCTTCTCGACGAGTTCGAGCGCGCGGTCGTCGAGGTCGAACGCTTCGACGGTCGCACCCTTCGCGGCGTTGGTCAGCCAGTGGTCCGACGAGCGGACCATCGCGGCGACGGGTTCGCCGTCGGTCGCCAGGACACGAATATCACGGCCCGGCTTCTCGACGAACTCCTGGATGTAGAAGACCTTGTGCTCGTAGTGGCCGAGCGTGGCCTTGTGCTCCAGGATGGCCTCGGCGGCACTCTCGGAGTCGATCTTGGCCATCAGCCGTCCCCACGAGCCGACGACCGGCTTCAGGACACACGGATAGCCGAAGTTCTCGATGGACTCCATCGCGCTCTCTTTGGTGAACGTGACGTCCGTCTTCGGCGTGGGGACGCCCGCCTTCGCGAGCGCGAGGCTGTTCTTGGCCTTGTCCGCACAGATGTCGGCCGTCTCGGGGCTGTTGACGACAGTCACGCCGTAGGCGTCGAGGAACTGCGTCGCGTAGAGCGACCGCGAGGTCGAGAGACAGCGGTCGACGACGATATCGAGGTCGTCGACCGGTGCGGTCGTCCCGTCGAGGCTGAATCGATGCTTGCGGACGTCGATCTTCGTGACCTCGTGGCCACGATCGCGAAGCTCCGAGAGGAGAAGCTTCTCGTCCTTGCGAATACGGGAGTAGAGGATACCGACGTTCACGCGGACCACTCCTGTTGGGTCAGTCGGCGCTGTGAGTTCGTGCCGTGCAATTTACTCCCCCCAGTCCTCTTCGAGCTCCGGGGCTCGGTCGAGGACTGGCGGGTTGACGTCGAGCACTTCCAGTTCCGCACCGCAGGTCCCACAGTCGATGATCTCTCCTGTCTCCAGGTCGTCTGCGAGGGTGACGTCGGCCCCGCATTCGACGCATTCTGCTTCGGTCATGGTGTACTCCTGCGTTCGGTGTTCGATACCATAAACCCATCGAAGTTATCAGAAAATTAACAGAAACTGCAGGCTACGCTACGGGGAGTTAGAAGGCCTGTGTCCGCCGTGTCTGAATTTACTGTCGGAATTCAGAGTGTATTAGATGTCCCCGAACGGGGACGGTGGCTGCGGTCGTGGCGGCCGCGGTCGTCGGCCACCCACGACAGCGCCGTCCGGTCGTCGGGGTCGGAGTCGTCGAAGTCGTCGAAGAAGGGTCGGCTCACTCATACGTGCTCACCTCGTCGGCCAGCGTCTCGGCGGCCGCGACGAGCGCGTCCTGCCGGTCGGCGAGTGCCTCCGTGTCGGTGGCGAGGTCCTGTTCCGCCGCGTCGAGGTCTGTGGCGACCGCCGACGGGGCAGGCCCGCCCTGTGAGTCACGGGACGCGACGCTCTGGGCCGGGTCGAGCGCGGCCTCGACGGCGTCGCGGGTCACGTATTCCCATAGTGAGGCACCTAATACCTCCTCTGCGACAGCGTCAAGTGTTGCGACGCTCGGATTCTCGCCCTCCGCTTCGGCGGCTGCCTCGGCGACGACCTCGTGGGCCGTCCGGAAGGGCAGCCCCGCCATCGCCAGCAGGTCGGCGACGCCGGTCGCCGTCGAGAAGCCGTCTGCGGCCTCGTCGGCGAGGGTCTCGTCGTTCCACGTCGCCGTCGCCACCGCACCGGCCGCGACGTCAGTCGCGTTCGCCACGACGTCGACGGCGTCGAAGGCGTGGCCGTGCGCACGCTGCAGGTCGCGGTTGTACGCACGGGGAAGCCCCTTCAGCGTCGTGAGCAGCCCGGTGAGGTCGCCGACGACGTCGCCGGCACTGCCCCGGACGAGTTCGAGCGTGTCGGGGTTCTTCTTCTGGGGCATGATCGACGAGGTCGACGAGTAGTCGTCCGAGAGGTCGACGTAGCCCTTGTTCGCGAAGATGATCACGTCCTCCGCCAGCCCCGAGAGCGTCGTCGCGTGCGTCGCAAGCGCGGAGAGGGTCTCCGCGAGGAAGTCGCGTGCGGAGGAGGCGTCCATCGAGTTCGAAAGGACAGAATCGAACCCCAGCAACTCGGCCGTGCGCTCGCGGTCGACGTCGAACGGCGTGCCTGCAAACGCGGCCGCGCCGAGCGGCGACTGGTTGATGCGGTCGTAGGCGTCCAGCAGCCGAGCGGTGTCGCGGGCGACCGCCGCCTCGTACGAGAGGAGATAGTGTGCCACGGTCGTCGGCTGGGCGGGCTGGAGATGGGTGTAGCCGGGCATCACCGTCTCGGTGTGCTCCGCTGCGGTCTCCACCAGTGCCTCACGTAGCGCGAGGGTATCCTCGACGACTTCGAGGACGTCGGCGCGGAGCTGGTAGCGGATACAGGTCGCCACCTCGTCGTTGCGCGAGCGGGCGGTGTGCATCTTCCCGCCGTCGGGACCGACGCGCTCGATGACCGCGGACTCGATGGCCTCGTGGACGTCCTCCCCGTCGGGGAGTGCCTCGTGACCAGCGTCTTCCACGTCGTCGAGCGCGGTCAGAATCTCGCCGGCGACGTCGTCGTCGACGATATCCTGCTCGGCGAGCATCACGACGTGCGCGCGGTCGACCGCCAGGTCGGCGGCGAAGATGCGCTCGTCGGCCGCGAGGCTGGAGAGGAACCCCCGCGCGGGGCCGCCGCTGAAGCGGTCGCGGCGGATGACCCCCGAGCCTGCGGATTCCTCGTCACTCATTCGTTATTCCTCGCTCTCGCCCTGACCGTCGGCGGCCAGTTCCGGCTTCTCGACGCCCTTGGCGACGTCGTTGGCCAGGCGGCCCTGGAAGCCGTGGTATTTGGCGACGCCGGTGGCGTCCTCCTGGGTGATGTCGCCGACCGTCTTCGTGTTGAAGGAGGCGACCTCCTCGGAGTAGACGGAGTATGCGGACTCGCGGGCGACGGGGCGGCACTGGCCGCCCTGGAGCTTGACCGTCACTTTGCCGGTGACTTTCGTCTGCGTCTTCTCGATGAAGCCTTCGAGCGCGCCCACGAGCGGGGCGTCGACGAGACCCTCGTAGCCTTTCTGGGCCCACTGGTTGTCGACCTGCACCTTGAAGTCACGCTCCTCCTTCGTCAAGACGAGCTGTTCGAGCCCTTCGTGGGCGGTGAGAAGCACCGTCGCCGCCGGATGTTCGTAGTTCTCGCGGACCTTCAGCCCGAGCATGCGGTCCTCCATCATGTCCGTGCGGCCGACGCCGAATTTTCCGGCGAGGGCGTTGAGGTGTTCGATGAGGTCGGCGGGAGCCATCTCTTCGCCGTCGACGGCGACGGGATAGCCGTTGTCGAACTCGATTTCGACCAGCTTGGCCTCGCTCGCGTTGGCCGGGTCGTCGGTCCACTCGTAGATGTCTTCCGGGGGCACGTAGCTCGGATCTTCGAGTTCGCCGCCCTCGATGGAACGGCTCCAGAGGTTGGTGTCGATGCTCCAGACGCCGTCGTTACCGGCCTGGACGGGGAGGTTCTTCTCGTCGGCGTACTGTTTCTCCCACTCGCGGGTGAGTCCCATCTCGCGGACGGGGGCGATGACGGTCAGGTCCGAGGAGCGCCAGACGGCCTCGAAACGGAGCTGGTCGTTGCCCTTTCCCGTACAGCCGTGGGCGATGGCCTCACAGTCCTCTTCTTCGGCGACGTCGAGAATCGCCTTGGCGATGATCGGGCGGGCGAGTGCCGTCCCGAGCGGGTAGCCCTGGTAGGTCGCGTTCGCGCGGACGGAGTCGAAACAGAGTTCCGCAAACTCGTCTTTGGCGTCGACGACGTGGATATCGAGGCCGTGAGCGTCGGCCGTCTCCTTAGCCTCCTCGAACTCCGACTCGGGCTGGCCGACGTCGACGGTGACGCCGACCACTTCGTCGTAGCCGTACTCCTCTTTGAGCAGCGAAACGCAAACTGTTGTGTCGAGTCCTCCGCTGAATGCGAGGGCGACGCGCTTTGTCATGTACCTCACAGTCCCCCTTTGAGGGTATTAAATTCTTGGTTTTAGATTTATGAAATAAAGGAGCAGAGATGCCTATAGGCGGTACGAAGGCTTGTGAGTCTGTAGTTTCAAACTCGGGGTCGAGGGGAGAGATAGTAGTGGGCCTAAAGGCCCGGTCGTCGGACTCGTCGGGGTCGGAGAAGGGACGGCGCGCTCACGAGGTCGCGAGCGGCGGCGAGACGAGTCCCTGCCATTGCTCTCTCTTTGTCTGTGGGGGCTATTAAACGCTTTCGGGGCGGCAACTGTTACGCGGCGGTGTCGGGGTGTTGTCGCGTCTGCCGCCGACGCACGCCCCACTCCATCGAAAAAAAGTGTCTTCGCCCGCTCAGGCCGACGTACCGCGCCGCAAGACGAGTCCTTCGAGGCGGTCGGAGTACTGCATCAGCACCGACCCGAGGAGGCTCATCACGAGAACGTAGCCGACGGCGAACGCCGGAATCACCTGCGTCATCACCTCGCCGGTCCCCTGCACCGCGGTCGCGGCGATGATCAGCGAGAACTCCCCGCGCGTGACCATGGCGACGCCCGTGCGGAACGACCGCCGCTGGTCGAGGTCGAACAGCCGCCCGCCGTAGTAGCCGCTGATGACCTTCGCGGGTGCGGTCAGGACGACCGCGATGGCGAGCAGTCCGGCCACCTGCACGACGACACTGGGATCCGTCCCCAGGCCGATCCAGAAGAAGAACGCCGCGGCGAACACGTCGCGGATGGGCGTCAGCAGCGACTCGATGCGCTCGCGGTGGTGCGTCGTCGAGAAGCCCATGCCGACGAAGAAGGCCGCGACGGCCTCACTCACCCCGAGTGAGAGCGCGAGGGCGGCGACGGGCACGGCGATGCCGAGCACGCGCAGTACGAACAGCTCCTCGGCGTCGACCTTCAGGACGCGCTCGAACAGCTGGCCGCCGTAGTAGACGGCGAGGACGAGGACGACGAGGAAGCCGAGCGCGACGCCGACGTTCATCGCCGTCCCGACGAGACCGTCGCCGCCGACGACGAGCGAGGCGACGACGGCGAGATAGACCGCGACTACGAGGTCCTCGAAGACCAGCGTCCCGAGGATGGGTTCGCTCTCGGGGTTGGCAATCCATCCCAGGTCGATGAGCGACTTCGTGATGATGGCCGACGAGGAGATGTAGACGATGCCGCCGAGCAGGAGCGCTTCGACGAACGTCCAGCCGAGGACGAGTCCGAGGGCGATTCCGAGTGGGAGGTTGATCGCCATGTCGACCGCTCCGGCCGCGGAGATCTGCCGCCGTGCGGACAACAGCCGCGTGATGGAGAACTCCAGCCCGAGGAAGAAGAGCAGAAGGACGATACCCAGCTCCCCGAAGATGGTCGCCACTTCCCCGTTCGGGACGTGGAAGAACCCGGCCGCGCCGGCGACGTTCGGCCCGAGAACCACTCCAGCGACGAGGTAGAGCGGGATGACCGACAGCCCGATGCGCGCGGCGACGACACCGGCGACGGCGACGCCGAAGAACAACAGTCCGATTTCGGCTAGCCCGGCAGCCATCAGTCCTCGGTGCCCGCGATGTGGCCGATGAACGACCGGCAGCCGTCTCGTGGGCCGAGGACGACCAGCGTGTCGCCCGTCTCGATGGTCGTGTTACCGCCCGGACTCGGGATGGTGTCCGGCCCGCGCTGGATGGCGATGATGGAGATGCCGAACTGCCGGCGGACGTCCGTTTCCGCGAGCGTCTTGCCCGCAATCGTCGACCCTTCGTCGACGTCGACCCACTCCAAGACGGTGTTGCCGCCGAGCAGTGTCTCGATCCGCTCGCTCTTCACGGGCTGGAAGTACGCGCCTTCGAGGATGGTCCCGACCTGTCGGGCGAGGTCGTCCGACAGCTCGAACAGCCGTTCGGAGTCGTCGTCGGGTGTGGGCCGCTTGTACACTTCCCGTCGGCCGGTGTTGTGCGTCACGATGACGAGCCGTGATCCGTCACCGAGTTCGATCTCGTGTTTCTTTCCGACGCCGGGAAGGTCGCTCTCGTAGATAGTCATGCCTGTGGCTTCGCTGAGGTGATTAATAAGGGTAGGGCTGCCGTCGCTCGGTCTCTTAGGCTCCCAGCGTCAGCACGAGCCAGATACCGACCGCCGCGGCCGGCGGAATCGAGAGGTTGTCGTCGACGACGTAGCCCGCGACCACCGGCTTCAGCCCGTCTGCGAGCGTCGCGCCGAGCGCGCCCAGCCCCGCCGCGGCGACGGCGATAGGGAATGACGACGTCGCGCCGTCGACGAACGGCCACGCCAGCGCGAAACAGACGCCGAACATGGCGAGCAGGACGCCCGCCTGCTTGGCCGTCCCGGCGTCGTTCGACCCGAGAATTCCGCTGATGGGGTCGCCGATGGTCAGCATCAACATCCCCGGAATGGCGACGTAGGGGGCGAAGACGAGCGCGACGGCGGTCATGCTGAAGAAGTACAGCGCGTAGCCCGCGGGGTTGTCCTGCTCGTACTCGCGGGTGAGTTCGCGGTAGATCCACCAGTCGAGTCCGACCTGCAGCCGCAGCACTTCGAGGACGGCCACGACGAGCGACCCGAAGACGAGCAGGTAGCCGAGCTGCGTCCACGAGACCAAGTCCAGCAGGTAGAGCCCGGGCAGGGCAGTGCCGCTGACGTGGACGAGCCGCCGACCGATTTCGCTCACGCTTCGGCGGGTTCGACCGTCTCGTAGGTCTCGCGGAGGTCCGCAAAGGTCCTGTCGCCGTCGCGGACGGCCGAGAGCTCCTCGACCAACGAGTCGACCGGCAGCCGGAGCTGAGCCGTCGTGTCACGCTCGCGCAGCGTCACGGTGTCGGGACCGTCGCTCTCGATGCCCTCGTAGTCGACGGTGACGCAGAACGGCGTGCCGACCTCGTCCTGTCGCCGGTAGCGACGGCCGATGTTCCCCGACTCGTCGTAGGAGACGGAGAGACCGGCCGCCCGCAGGTCGTCGACCACGTCGTGTGCGAGGTCGGTCAGCTCTTCGGCGTTGCTCAGGAGCGGGAAGACACCGACCGACGTCGGCGCGACGCCCGGTTCGAGCCCGAGGAACGAGCGTTCCTCGCCAGCGACCTCGTCTTCGGTGTAGGCGTGGGCGATGACGGTGTAGACGGTGCGGTCGACACCGAAGGAGGGTTCGACCACGTGCGGCGTGATGTGCTCGCCGGACTCGGTCTGCTCCTCGACGCTGAAGTTCGCGAGGTCGGTGTCGACGGTCACGTCGTCGCCGTCGACCTCGACAGTCACCTCGTCGGCCTCGAAGGCGTCGGGGTTCGTTTCCGCCAACTCTTGCAGGGCCTCGGCGACGGCCATCGCCTGCCCGCCGAACTCCGGACCCAGCGCGCTCATATCGGGGTCGACGACGGCGCGCTCGACGGTTTTCGGCTCGTCGTACTGCTGGAAGACGGTGAAGGAGTCGTCGCCGTGCTCGCCGTGTTTCGACAGGTCGTAGTCGCCGCGGTAGGCGAAGCCAGCGATCTCGACCCAGTCGCCGCCCAGCTCTGCCTCGGCGTCCCAACAGTCGCTCGCGTAGTGGGCGCGCTCGCCGGGGAGATGCTGGCGGAAGCGGAACCGGTCCATGTCGACGCCGACCGACTCGTACCAACCCTGCGCGACGCCGAGGAAGTAAGCGACCCAGTCGCTGGCGATGATGCCCTCGTCGACTGCCTCGCCAATCGTGACCTCGACGTACTCCGTCGACTCCTTCTCCTGCTCGGTCGCGGGGTAGAGGACGACCTCCACGTCACGCACGTCTTCGAGCGGCGGCTCATCGGACTCGGGGTCGATGAACTGCTCCAACTCGGCCTGCGTGAACTCGCGGGTCCGGACGATGCCCTTTCTGGGACTGATCTCGTTGCGGTAGGCGCGGCCGACCTGCGTGATGCCGAAGGGCAGCTGGTTCCGGGCGTACTCCTTCAGCCGGGGGAACTCCACGAAGATGCCCTGGGCGGTCTCGGGCCGGAGATAGCCCTGCTGGCCCTTGCCGGGACCGATGGAGGTCTCGAACATGAGGTTGAAGTCGACGACTTCCTGGTCCGCCAGCTCCGCACCGCAGTTCGGACAGACGAGCTCGTGGTCGGCGATGAGCCCCTCCACCTCGTCGAGCGGCAGCGACTCGGCCTCCTCGATGTCGGTGTTGTCCTCGATGAGATGGTCCGCGCGGTGGGACTCGCCGCAGTCGGGACACTCGACGAGCATGTCGTCGAAGCCGTCGAGATGGCCCGACGCCTCGAAGACCGGCTCGGGCATGATGGTCGGTGCCTCGATCTCCTCGTTGCCGAGCTTCGTCGTGAACTGCTCGCGCCACGAGGACTCGACGTTCCGCTTCAGTGCCGCGCCCTCGGGACCGAAGGTGTAGAAGCCGGCGACGCCGCCGTAGGCCTCCGCGGAGCCGAAGAAGAAGCCCCGACGCTTGGCCAGCTCGGTCAGTTTCTCCGACTCGCTCATAGCGCCTCCAAGAGGTCGATGTCGCGGACGATGCCGATGAGCGTGTCGCCGCTGACGAGCGGAATCTGCTCGATGTCGTTCGAGATGAGCATCTGAGCGGCCTCCTTCGCCGTCTTGCGCTTCGAGATGGTGACGAGGTCGTCGCTCATGAACTCGCTGACGGGTTCGGCGGGGATCTCGACGTTACGGGTCGGGAGATAGCGGTTGCCGACGGCCTTGATGCCCTCCCACATCCACTCGTCGTCCTCGTCGGCGAGGCTCTCGCCGGTCTCCTCCTCGCCCTCGACGACGCGAGCGACGTCGATGATGTCGACCTCGGTCAGGATGCCGGCCATGTCGCCCTCCTCGTCGAGCGCGATGGCGTAGGGGACGTTCGCGTAGAAGATCTCGCGCTCGGCGACGGTCAGCGGCGCGCCGACGTACGTCGTGTTGATGTCCTTCGTCGCGAGGTCGCCGACGCCGGTCTCGCCGTCGATGTCGCCGCGGGCGATGGCGTGGACGACGTCCGTGACGGTGACGATGCCTTCGAGCGTCGGGACGGGACCGCTGTCGTCGACGACGGGGACGCGGCGGGCGTTCTCCCGCGCCATCAGGCGGGCGGCGTCCTCCAAGGTGGTGTCTGCGGTCGTCGTCGGCACCTCGCGCATCAGGATGGCGAGCTGGTCCTCGTCGGGATGCTCGATGAGGTCGTCACGAGAGATGAGTCCGCGGTACTCCTCACCGTCGTCGGTCTCTTTCACCACGGGGACGGAGGAGAAGCCGCGCTCCTGGAGATACTCCAAAACGTCGTCACGCGTACCCGGAAGTTCGACCGTTACGACCTCCGAGCGGGGTGTCATCGCGTCGGCTACGTGCATACCGTCGCTTACTGCCCCGCACCTCTTGTAGCCTGCGAACCTGTGCGAAGGCGTCCCGAAGACGTTCGGCCGGGAGAAATCAGTAGTTCATCGCCGACTCGTCGACGTCAGCCCAGTCCTCGACGGCGGTGATGCTCGGGAAGAAGTCCTCGTAGTCGGCGTGACGGAACGACCCGAGAAGTGCCCCGTCGAGCGTGTGGAGATGCGTGTATATCTCGCCCTCGTCGGCAGCCTTCTTCGCACACGCCAGCGAGTTCCGGAGCGCGAAGGTGCCGGCGACGAAGATCGCCGTCTCCGTCTCGGGGTCGAGCAGTTCGAGCACGAGAAAGACGGTTCCGTCCTGCTCGGCGCGGTAGACCTCGTACTGCGGGAACTCGCCCGCCTCGACCGCGTCGACGAAGGCGTCGGCCTTGTTGCCCGGCGTCAGGAAGTAGAGTCCGAACGTCCCCCCTTCGTGGTCGCCGCGCGGTGTGGTGTCGCCCGCCTGGATGGTGATCGTCTCCCAGCCCTGCTCCTCGTACTCCGCGGCCAGCGCGCGCATGTCGTCGAGCGTCGCGGCCCACGCCTCCTTCTCGGCACCCGCGTTGGCGGCGATCCGCTCGCCGTGGTCCATGTCCTCAGAGATGTCCGGCATATCCGTTCGTGGACGCTCGTCGCGGTAAAACCTGTCGAACGTTCGAGGACGGAACGTGCCGAGAGAACGCGGAGAGCCCGACTCAGGCGGCGACGGCGACGCCGAAGACCGTCTCCATCAGGAACGATGCGACCAACACGAAGACGCTCGCGACGAACAGCTTCAGTGCCGCCGAGTGTCGCTCGTCGGCCGGGAGCCGGTAGTCGTCGGGAACGAGTCGGGTGACGGCCGCCTGCAACCCCACCTGCCCGTTGGTGTCGGTGCCGAGCAGGCCACCGTTTCCGTTTCCACCCTCTTCGTCCTGTTTCCACTTCGGGGTCGGCCGCAGCTGGAACGCCGAGTAGGCGAGCAGGCCGAAGCCGACGAGGAACATGAACCACTTCGCCCCCACCAGCGGCTGGCGACCGGCGGCCGTTGCCAGCCCCGCACCGACGAGGAACACGACGGCGGTGACGGCGACGGCGTAGCCGACCGTATCGAGCAGCTGCAGCGGGAGACGACGGCGGTCCATCAGTCGTCGGCGAGGACGCCCGAGTAGTCCTCGGTGTAGACGTCGATGGGTTCGTCGTGTTCGTTGGTGTGACGGTGACAGAGGCTCGTCCGCTCCGTGTCGCCGACGCGGTAGAGGTCGGGTCGCTCGGAGTCACAGACGCTGCCGAACTCCTCTTTGAGGTAGGCCTGCGCCCGGTCGTCGTCGCCGTTGGCGACGTACTCGACGGCCTCGCTGACGTGTCGCTGCACCTCGTCGGGGACGTCGAGGTCGCCGAACAGCTCGGTCTCGACGTCGTGGATGTCGGTCAGCCGCGTCTCCTTGCCGAGCAGGTCGCGGACACGGTCGCCGATGGTGAGTTCGACGCGGCTCCGTTCGCGGAGCACCTCGCGGAGCACCTCGATGGCCTCCCAGACGTCCTCGTCGATGTCGCGGTACTTCGGCGGCCGAATCTTCACGGGACACCGCGTCGAGAACGGACAGCCCGTCGGCGGGTCGCGCGGACTCGGCGGCGTCCCACGGAGCGTGATGCGGTTGCGCTCGCTGGTCGGGTCCGGCTCGGGAATCGCCGACAACAGCGCGTGGGTGTAGGGGTTCGCCGGGTCGTCGAACAGCGCGTCCGTCGGCCCGATCTCCATGATGTTGCCGAGATACATGACGGCGACGCGGTCACAGATGTGGCGGACGACCGAGAGGTCGTGGGCGATGAACAGATACGTCAGCCCGAACTCGTCCTGCAGGTCGTCCAGCAGGTTGAGAATCTTCGCCTGCACCGAGACGTCGAGCGCGGAGACCGGCTCGTCGAGCACGATGAAATCCGGTTCGAGTGCGAGCGCGCGGGCGATGCCGATGCGCTGCCGCTGCCCGCCGGAGAACTGGTGGGGGTAGCGGTAGTAGTGCTGTTCTTGGAGGCCGACGGTCGACAGCAGCTCGCGGACGCGCTGTTTACGCTCCTCGGGCGTGCCGACCTTGTGGACGTCGAGCGGCTCGCGGACGATCTCGCCGATGGTCATCCGGTCGTTGAGACTCGACTCGGGGTCCTGAAAGACCATCTGGGTGTTCTTCCGCCAGTCTTTGAGCTCGTCGCCCGACAGGGTGGTGATGTCGGTGCCGCGGCGGAGGATCTCCCCGTCGGTGGCCTGTTCGAGCCGGACGAGCGTGCGGCCGAGCGTCGACTTGCCACAGCCGGACTCACCGACGAGACCCAGCGTCTCGCCCTTCTTGATCTCGAAGTCGACGCCGTCGACGGCCTTCACCGGCTTGCCGCCGAACAGCGAGTCGTCCTCGTAGTAGGTCTTCAGGTCGTTGACCTCGACGAGCGTCTCGCCGGTCTGTACCTCTTCTCGTGCGGCGTCCGGTGCCGCTCCGTTCGTGTACGTGCTCATTCGGAGTCACCTCCGCGCGTGCGGTGGTGCTCCACCGCGTCGGCGGTACTCATCTCCTCGGGATACAACAGACAGGCCGCGGTGTGGTCGGGGCTCTCCTCGTTGACGGGGACGGACACCGGGTGGACGGCGTCGCATTCGTCGAACGCCTTCGGACAGCGCGGCGCGAACCGACAGTACGTCGGCTTCTCGTTCGGCGTCGGCACGTCGCCCTCGATGGTGCTCAGTCGGCCGCCGACGGCGTCGACGCCGGGAATCGACTGCAACAGTCCCTGCGTGTAGGGATGTTTCGGGTCGGCGAACAGGTCTTCGACCGGCGCGGTCTCGACCATCTCACCGGCGTACATGACGTTCACACGGTCGGCGACTTCGGCGATGACACCCATGTCGTGGGTGATGAACATGATTCCCAGGTCCCGTTCCTCCTGGAGCGTCTCCAGCAGCTCGAGAATCTGCGCCTGGATGGTCACGTCGAGTGCGGTCGTCGGCTCGTCGCAGATGAGCACTTCGGGGTCGCACGCCAACGCCATCGCGATGACGGCACGCTGGCGCATCCCGCCGGAGAACTCGTGGGGATACTCGCGGAGGCGACGGCGCGCGTCGGGAATCCCGACGGCTTCGAGGAGTTCGACGGCCTCGTTGGTCGCCTGCTTGCCGCTCAGGTTCTGGTGGAGGCGCAGTGCCTCTTTGATCTGGTTGCCGACGGTGTAGACCGGATTCAGCGACGTCAGCGGGTCCTGGAAGACCATGGCGATGCCGCTGCCGCGGATCTTCCGCCACTGTTTCTGGGACTTCTTCGTCAGGTCCTCCCCGTTGAACTCGATGGAACCGCCGTCGATACGGCCGGGCGAGTCGACGAGTCCCATGATGGAGCGGGCGGTGACGGACTTGCCCGACCCGGACTCGCCGACGATGCCGACCGTCTCGCCGCGGTGGATGTCGAAGCTCACGCCGTCGACGGCGCGGATGACCTCCTTGTCCGTGTAGAAGGAGGTCTGGAGGTTCTGCACCGAGAGGATCGGCTCCTCGTCGCTGCGGTTTTCCGACTCGGCGGTCTGGGCACTCATACGCCCGACCCCCCTGCGGCGGCAGCTTCAGTGCTCTCGCCGCCCTCGCTCTGCGGGTCGATGGCGTCACGGACGCCGTCACCCAGCGCGTTGAAGCCGGTGACGACGAGCGTGATGAGGACCCCCGGGATGAGCGAGATATGCCACGAGACGCTCGCGACGTAGGGCTGGCCGTCGGAGACGAGCCGACCCCACTCGGGCGTCGGTGCCGAGATACCCAGGCCGATGAACGACAGCCCGGCGATGGCGATGATGATGCCACCGAGCGTCATCGACGAGTAGACGAGCAGATAGCCGATGACGTACGGTGCCATGTGTTTCTTCATCGTGACCAGCGGCCGTTGTCCGAAGCTCTTCGCGGCGTCGATCCACTCCTGGCCCGAGACCTGGAGGGCGGGACCACGGACGGCCCGCCACAGCCCCGGCCAGTAGATGAGGGTGAAGATACCCACCATCAGTAACGCCCCGTTGTAGATGTCGCCGATCCACGTCCCGTTGAAGACGACGAAGACGATGATGAGCAACATGAACAACGGAATCGCCTGAATCGAGTCACTGGTCAGGACGACCGCGAGGTCAGCGAGTCCCTTGTAGTACGCGGTCACCAGCGCGAACAGCAGCGCGATACCTGCTGCCAGTCCGATAGAGAGCAGCGCGATGGACAGCGACAGCCGTGCTCCGGCTGCCATGTACGTGAAGAGGTCTTTCCCCTCTGTATTGGTCCCGAACGGATGGAACCGGCCGAACTC
The DNA here is from genome assembly GCF_900103715.1 of Halogranum gelatinilyticum. NCBI lineage: Archaea > Methanobacteriati > Methanobacteriota > Halobacteria > Halobacteriales > Haloferacaceae > Halogranum > Halogranum gelatinilyticum. Next base: position 162,927 of record NZ_FNHL01000001.1, read on the forward strand.
GTCGTACTGCATCGGGCCGACGTTACGGTCGGGCGACCCCTTCGAGGAGGAGACGATGTTCGCCTCGCCGACGAGCGTCGTGCCGACTTCTCCGGCCTCTTCGTCCCAGAACTGTATCTCGTTGGAGTAGGGGTTCTGGATGTTCTGGTCGACCGTCGTCGGCCCGAGTGCGGGCGCGAAGACGGCCATCACGACGAAGAACGCGACCATGACGAAGCCGAACTTGCCCCAGGTGTGCCGCGAGAAGCGGTTGACGATGTCGTCACGGGGCGTCCAGTCGGTCTCACGGTAGTGCTCGCGGTAGCGGAAGTAGCCGCTGACGAGCCAGCCGATGACCAGAGCCGAGTAGACGTAGATGAGGCCGACACGGATGCCCCACGCGACGCCCGGTTCGAGACCGAGGAAGGTGCCTTGCCACGCGGTTCCGTCGTAGTAGCCGCCGTTCGGGATGACGTCGCGCGAGAGCAACGTCGGGATGGCGTCGCCGAACGCGACGAGCCCTCGGCCCGCTTCGGGCTGGCCGAGGAGGGCCAGCGTGCCGCTGACGAGCGCGCCGACAGCCTGCACGAGCGCGCCGAACTCGACGCCGACGAGGACGACACCGACGGCGGCCCACACGAGCGCGGGCTGGGGGTTGGCTGCGATACGATCCTTCAACGGGACGTCTGCGGTAGTTGTCTCACTCATTGTTCAGTTCTGGTCGATGCCGACGCGGGGGTCCACGACGGTGTACAGGATGTCCTGAAGGATGTTCACCGAGACGAGCAGGACGATGGTGATGTACATCAGCGCGCCGACGAGCGGGAGGTCACCCTGGAGCGACGCCTGATAGAACAGATAGCCCATCCCGTTGATGGCGAACACCAACTCGACGAGCACCGAGCCGCTGATGAGGATGAACGCCTCGCTCGTGATGATGGGGATGAGCGGGATGAGCGCGTTCCGGAAGACGTGCTTCCAGACGATGGTGCGCTCTGGCAGCCCCTTCGCGCGGGCGGTCTCGACGTAGTTCGAGTTGATGGTCTCGAGCACTGCGGTCCGGCCGATACGCATCTCGTTCCCCATCGACGAGGAGCCGAGGACGAGCGCGGCGGGCGCGATCTGCTTCGTCGCCGCCAACAGCTCCGGCCACGACTCGCCCGGACTCGTGAGGAGGGTGAGCGGCTGCTTGAGGAAGTCCAACGACGGCGGTGTGACGATGTTCGTCTCGACGAGGAACGTCGCCCACTCGAAGCCCAGCAGGTCCTGTGACTGCGCGAGGATGCTCACGAGGATGACCGCGAGCCAGAAGTTCGGCATCGCACGCCAGACGATCCCGCTGAACGAGGCGACGTAGTCGCCGCTCGTGTTGGGGTTCAACCCGGCGTAGAAGCCGAGCGGGATGCCGACGAACAGCGCGATGAGCACCGACCAGAACCCGAGCCACATCGTCCGCGGGAGGTAGATGAGGATGAGGTCGAAGGAGGGTGTCCCCGGGCTGATGACCCACGAGTTGGGCATGTTCAGCGTGACGAGATTCCAGATGTACTGGAGATACTGTTCCCAGAGGGGGTCGTTCAAGCCGAGCTGTTCACGGATACGCTCTGCCTCGGCCCCACTCGTACTCGTCGGGCCGAGGATCGCTGCGGCGGGATCGATAGGCCCGAGGCGGACGATCAGGAAGGTGATCGTCACCCCGAAGAGGACGACCGGAACCGCAAGCAGGATCCGCTTCAGCAGATACTGCCAACGGCTCATGGTCGACTCCTGTGCCAGTCGGTGTCCGTCATACTATGAAATCGTTGGGATACTCTACTCATTATGTCTTGCGTTCTGGTGTCGGAAACACTTACCATGGGAACTGCTCACTCGCACCGCTCTTCGGCCGAACTAAAAAAACGAGACGGTCGCTTAAGTTAGAAACTTACTCGCGCGAACCCGTCAGTTCGATGTCCTTCTCCATCACGTTGGCTGCGCCCATTGCACCCGGCGGCTGGTAGTCGATCCAGTCGTACCAGAACGACTCACCCTTCGGGTGGTAGAGGTTGATGAAGCCGATGTCCTCCCAGTTGGCCTCTTCCATCGTGACGGCTGCCTCGGCACGTGCCTCGGCGGCCTCGTCGGTCGGGGCCTTGTTGTTGAGGATCGTCTGCCACGCTTCCGTGGCTTCCTGTGCGGCCGACCCGTTCTCCTCCGTCCAGTTGAGGTAGGAGATCGGGGCGGTGTCGCCACCGGTGATGGTCTCTTCGGGGTTGAGCAGCTGCAGGAAGTTGTCCGGTGCGGGGTAGTCAGCACCCCACCCGAGCGTGTAGACTTCGAGGTTGCCCTGGCGGCCACGCTGCGTCAGCGTCGCGAACGGCGCGCTCTCGATCTGCATGTCGATGTAGGCCGACGCGAGCTGGTCGCGCAGGATGTTCGCCATCGACTCCCACGTCGAGGACTGGTACTGCGTCCACTGGAGCTCGTAGCGGTTGTCCGGGCCGTAGCCGGCCTCTTCCATGACGCGGCGTGCTTCGTCGAGCTGCGACTCGTTGACACCGTACGGATACTCGCTTTCGACGTGTTCGTTGTACGCGTTCGCGCCACCGGGGTAGATGGCCGGCGGCGTGAGGTGGAACGCGGACTCGCCGCGCTGCTTGAACACTTCGTTGATGATGACGTCACGGTTGACCGCGTAGGCGAACGCCTGGCGGACCGGCTTCGGCACGGCGGCCATGTTGAAGCCGATGTAGTAGGTGACGAGCTCCGAGATGCCCGAGTAGTTCAGCGTCGAGTCGTTACGGACCGGACCGTAGGTACCGAGTTCGCGGCCCTGGTCGTCGGTCTCCTCGACACTGACGAGGCTCGGGTCGTACTTCGAGGTCGGGATACCGAACGCGTCGGCGTTCTTCTCCATCGTGTACGTCCACTGTGCGTCGGGGTCCTCGATGATCTGCCAGTGAACGCCGTCGTTCACCGGGCCCTCGCCGTAGTAGTCGTCGAAGGCCGTGATGTCGACGGAGGTACCCTGTTCCCAGTTTTCGAGCTCGTACGGACCACAGCCGACCGGGTTGCTCGTCGCGAACTCGGTGTACTCCATCGTCCCCTCGTAGCCGGGGACGTCGCCGACGATGTTCTCCGGGTGGACCGCGAAGGCGTTGTACGCGATCATGCCGAGCGCGGAGGCGAACGGCTGCGAGAGCGTGACCTCGACTTCGGTCTCGCTGACCGGCTCGATGGCGAGCGTGCCGGGCGCGTACGTCTCGACTTCCTCGCCGTCGCCGTTGGTCGTCGTCTCCGTCTCGTGTTCGACGCCGAGGACGTCGAGCAGGAAGGAGGAACGACGCGTGTTCTCGGAGGCTGCGAGTCGCTCCCACGAGTACACGAGGTCGTCCGCCGTGACTGCGTCGCCGTTGTGGAACGTGGCCTCGTTCAGGGTGAACGTGTAGGTCAGGCCGTCCTCGGAGACGCTGTAGTCCGCTGCGAGAAGCGCTTCGGTCTGCGGCTCACCGCGCGGGTAGTGAACCAGCGTCTGGTGGATGTTGCTGATGACGTTCGCCGACGCCTCGTCGGTCGAAGCGACGGGGTCGAACGTCGTCACCGTCGAGTTGATATACTGGAGGTAGTTCTCGTTGCCGCCGTCCGACGGCTCGGAGGTCTCCTGACCACCGTCATCCGCGGTGGTCTCGTCCGTACTACCGCCGTCGCCGCCGTCCGTACATCCGGCAAGCGCGACCGCAGAAGCTGCACCACCCGTCGCTTGCAAGAAGCGACGGCGTGAAAGGCTGTTACTGTCTGTCATCCCACCCTCCCTTTTTGATGGGCGCGGTTAAATTTACCGTATTCGAACGATAGTTCACTACGCCGCCTCTTCCGGCGGTTTTCGTGGCAAGACTCGCCATACCTCGGTACTTGTGAACATGAACTTAAGTAGTCGTCGTAGGCTAAAATCCGGACTTCAGTGTCCTTGGTGTTTGTTCACACACTCGACCTGTCAGCCGACGTTTGATTCACGCCCCAACCGCTCTGTCGTTTCGACGCGTTTATATGGATGTGATAGTGAGTCACAGACATGGCGACAGACACGACCACCGTCGACGTGTCGGCTCCCGAGGTCATGGCCTCGGTGGACTCCACCTCTCACTCGGAGGAGCTCGTCATCGCGGACATTACTCGCGATGATGCGTGGCTGTCGCTTCGAGCGTCTGACGCCCCCACCCTCGACGACTGGCGGTAGACGCGACCTCGTTTTCCGTTCTTTCACCCGACGAGCGACAGCCACGACTCGCTGGAACGGTGGGATTTTTGTCGTCGTCTCCCGTCGCTCGGGCTATGAACTACCGGGAGGTCACGGCGAGTCGCGAGTTCGTCGCGCGGCTCGAACACGGTGCGGACTGGCGCGAGGAGATCGAGGAGTTCGCCGCCCGCGAAGGCATCGACGCCGCGTGGTTCACCGCGATGGGCGCGGTGCAAGATGCAGAGATCTGGTTCTACGACCAGGACGACCAGGAGTATCAGTCGGTCTCGTTCGACGAACCGCTCGAAGTCGCCTCCTGCGTCGGCAACATCTCGCTACTGGACGATGGGCACTTCGCACACACTCACGCCGTCCTCTCGCGTCGGAGCGGGCAGGCACTCGCTGGCCATCTCGACTCGGCGACGGTCTTCGCCGGTGAGGTCTTCCTCCGCGCGTTCGACGAACCCCTGGAACGCGAGCACGACGACGTGACCGACCTCGACCTGTGGCTGTGAGCCGATGAGACCGGACGACGAACGCTACTTCGCGCGCATCGAGGACCGGCTGGACGAGGCGTTCGAGCGCGCCGGGGCTGCCCGCGCACAGGGCCACGACCCCGCGACCGAAATCGAGATTCCCGTCGCGAAGGACATGGCCGACCGCGTCGAGAACATTCTGGGCATCCCGGACGTCGCCGAACGCGTCCGCGAACTCGAAGGCGAGATGTCCCGTGAGGAAGCCGCTCTCGAACTCGTCACCGACTTCGTCGAGGGCACCGTCGGCGACTACGACACCAAGGCCGGGAAGGTCGAAGGCGCGGTGCGAACCGCAGTGGCCCTGCTCACCGAGGGTGTCGTCGCCGCCCCTATCGAGGGCATCGACCGCGTCGAAATCCTCCAGAACGACGACGGCACGGAGTTCGTCAACGTCTACTACGCCGGGCCGATTCGCTCGGCGGGCGGGACCGCACAGGCACTCTCCGTGCTCGTCGCCGACTACGCTCGATCTCTTCTGGGCATCGACGAGTACAAGGCCAGAACGGAAGAGGTCGAACGCTACGCCGAGGAGGTCGCCCTCTACGACAAGGAGACGGGACTCCAGTATTCGCCGAAGGACAAGGAGACGAAGTTCATCGCCGAGCATATGCCCATCATGCTGGACGGGGAGGCCACTGGCGACGAGGAGGTCTCTGGCTTCCGCGACCTGGAACGCGTCGACACCAACTCCGCTCGCGGTGGGATGTGTCTCGTCCTCGCCGAGGGGATCGCGCTCAAGGCGCCGAAGATTCAGCGGTACACCCGCGGCCTCGACGAGGTCGACTGGCCGTGGCTCCAAGACCTCATCGACGGTACCTACTACGACGACGGCGCGGACGCCGAGGGTGACGCCGCCGACGCCGATGACGGCGACGACACCCAGGACGAGACCGACGAGACCGCCGTCGACGACGCGGACGCGGTCGACCCCGACCTCGGACCACAGGGACCGCCGCGCGTCGAACCCGCAAGCAAGTATCTCCGTGACCTCATCGCCGGGCGACCGGTCTTCGGCCATCCGAGCGAGGCGGGCGGCTTCCGCTTGCGCTACGGCCGCGCCCGCAACCACGGCTTCGCGACTGCTGGCGTCCATCCGGCGACGATGCATCTCGTCGACGACTTCCTCGCGACGGGTACCCAGATCAAGACAGAGCGGCCGGGGAAGGCCGGCGGGGTCATCCCCGTCGACTCCATCGAAGGCCCGACCGTGCGCCTCGCCAACGGCGACGTCCGCCGCGTCGACGACCCCGAGGAAGCCCTCGAAATCCGCAACGGCGTCGAGGCCATCCTCGATTTGGGCGAGTATCTCGTCAACTTCGGTGAGTTCGTCGAGAACAACCATCCGCTCGCGCCCGCCTCCTACACCCACGAGTGGTGGATACAGGACCTCGACCACGCGGGAGCGGACGTGCAGGCGATGCGCGACGACCCGCACGTCGACCTCGAACAGCCCGGCGTCGACGAGGCCCTCCAGTGGGCCGCCGAGTACGACGCGCCGCTGCATCCGGCGTACACCTACCTCTGGCACGACATCACCGTCGAGCAGTTCGAAGCCTTGGCCGAGACGGTCGCCGACGGCGACGTCGTGGAGGGCGTCCTCGCCATCGAGCGGACGGAGGCGACGACGACGGCGCTCGAAGGCCTGCTCGTCGAGCACTCCCAGACGCCCGATTCACTCCGAATCCCGGTCTGGCGGCCGTTCGTCCGCTCGCTCGGTCTCACCGACGGGCTCCGCAAGGAGTGGGACACGCTGTCCGAAGAAGCTCGGACGTGGGACGGCGGCGACAACGCGGTGAAGGCGGTCAACGAGGTCGCCCCGTTCGAGGTCCAAGAGCGTGCACCGACCCGCATCGGGGCACGGATGGGTCGCCCCGAGAAGTCCGAGAGCCGCGACCTCTCGCCTGCGGTCCACACGCTCTTCCCCATCAGCGAGGCCGGCGGCAGCCAGCGCAACGTCGCCGACGCGGCCCGCGTGATGAACGACAAGGGCCAGCGCGGCGTGATGGACCTCCTCGTCGGCGCACGCGAGTGTACCGACTGCGGGAACCACAGCTACAAGCCCAAATGCCCCGAGTGCGGCGGCCACACGGAACCGCACTACGTCTGCGACGAGTGCGACATCGAGGCCGAACCCGACGAGTCGGGCCGCGTCGAGTGTCCGCGGTGTGAACGGGAAATCGAGAGCGTCGAGTGGCACACGGTCGACCTCAACAGCGAGTTCCACGGCGCGATGGACACGGTCGGCGAACGCGAGGCGTCGTTCAAGATTCTGAAGGGCGTGAAGGGGCTGACCTCCGCGCACAAGACGCCCGAAGCCATCGAGAAGGGCGTCCTCCGCGCGAAGAACGGCGTCACGGCGTTCAAAGACGGCACGGTCCGCTACGACATGACGGACCTGCCCGTCACGTCCGTGCGCCCCGAAGAACTGGACGTCACGGCCGACCACTTCCGGCAACTCGGCTACGAGGAGGACATCGACGGCGAACCGCTCCGGTTCGACGACCAGCTGGTCGAACTGAAAGTCCAGGACATCGTCCTCTCGGACGGCGCGGCCGAACATATGCTCAAGACGGCAGACTTCGTCGACGACCTCCTGGAGAAGTTCTACGACTTACCGCCGTTCTACGAGGTCAACGAACGCGACGACCTCATCGGCGAGCTGGTCTTCGGGATGGCCCCTCACACGTCGGCGGCGACGGTCGGCCGGGTCGTTGGGTTCACGAGTGCCGCTGTCGGGTACGCACACCCTTATTTTCATGCAGCAAAACGAAGAAACTGCGACGGTGACGAGGATTGCGTCATGCTCCTCATGGACGGCCTGCTCAACTTCTCGAAGGAGTTTTTGCCCGACAAGCGCGGCGGGCAGATGGACGCGCCGCTCGTCATGTCCTCGCGCATCGACCCCTCCGAGATCGACGACGAGGCGCACAACATGGACATCGTGCGGCAGTATCCCCGCGAGTTCTACGAGGCCACGCGGGAGATGGCCGACCCCGGCGAGGTCGAGGACCTCATCCAGCTCGGCGAGGACACCCTCGGCACCGACGACGAGTACCGCGGCTTCGACCACACCCACGACACGACCGACATCGCGCTCGGGCCGGACCTCTCGGCGTACAAGACGCTCGGGTCGATGATGGACAAGATGGACGCGCAGCTGCTCCTCTCGCGGAAGCTCCGCGCCGTCGACGAGACCGACGTCGCCGAGCGCGTCATCGAGGGCCACTTCCTGCCGGACCTCATCGGCAACCTCCGCGCCTTCTCCCGACAGGAGACGCGGTGCCTCGACTGCGGAGAGAAGTATCGACGGATGCCGCTGACCGGCGACTGCCGGGAGTGTGGCGGCCGCGTGAACCTCACTGTCCACCAGGGGTCGGTGAACAAGTACATGGACGTCGCCATCGAGGTGGCCGAGGAGTTCGGCTGCCGCGAGTATACGAAACAGCGACTCGCCATCCTCGAACGGTCGCTGGAGAGCGTCTTCGAGAACGACAAGAACAAACAGTCCGGTATTGCGGACTTCATGTAGCGAGCTTTCGTCTGCGGTTTTTTGGTCCAGATTTTTCGAGCCGAGTGGCGTGCCCACTCGGCGACGAAAAAGGTGGAACGACAAGAACAAGCAGTCCGGTATTGCGGACTTCATGTAACTCACACCCGGTCGCGGCTTTTTCGACCAAGTTTTCGAGCCGAGAGCGGTTCACTCCGACTTTCCAGATGGATCCCCCGGCAACCGCTGCCGACATTTATCACCTTGGCATACGTACACACACCACATGAGCCAAGAGGCTGCAAAGGCGAGCATCGGCACGACCGTCTACACGGAAGAGGGCGAACCGCTCGGGACGATTCGCGGACTCGGCGACGACGGCTTCTTCGTGACGACCCGCGACGGCGCGGCCGGGATGTCCATCGAGCACGAGCGGTCGGGCCACGAGTTCGGCGAGGCCGAGTTGGCCTGGCGGTGCGGCGACTGCGGCGAGATGGGGAAACTCGACGACGACCTGCCGGACTCGTGCCCGAACTGTGACGCGCCGAAGCAGAACCTCTTCTACTATACCGAGGACTGAGCCGGTCCGGTCCGATCCGAACAGCCTCGTTTTTGGTCCCACCCCGTGACCGTCGGATATGGACATCGTCGTCTTCGGTGCCGGGAGCCTCGGGAGCCTCGTCGGCGGGCTGCTCGCGCGCACACACGAGGTGACACTGGTCGGCCGCGACCCGCACGTCGGCCGGGTGCGCGAGTCGGGCCTCCGCGTCACCGGCGAACTCGACGCGCACGTCCACCCCGACGCCGTCACCGACGGCCGTAATCTCGCCGCCGACCTCGCGGTCGTGACGGTCAAGTCGTTCGACACGGCCGCCGCGGCCGACACGCTCGCGACCGGCGACTTCGACGCCGTGCTCTCTTTGCAGAACGGTCTCACCGAGGAACTCCTCACGGACCGACTCGACGTCCCGGTCCTCGCCGGGACGGCGACCTACGGTGCTCGTCTGACCGACCCCGGCCACGTCGTCTGCACAGGTGTCGGCGAAGTCGTCCTCGGCGCGCTCGACGGCGGTCCTTCCCCCGTCGCCGAACGGGTAGGAGATGCCTTCCGCGATGCCGGTATCGAGACGCTCGTCGCGGACGATATGCCTCGGCGACGCTGGGAGAAACTCGCGGTCAACGCGGGTATCAACACCGTCACCGCGCTCGCCCGCGTGGAGAACGGCGCGCTCGCCGACGCCGACGCCGCCGACCTCGCCCACGCGGCCGCCCGCGAGACGGCCCGTGTTGCCCGCGCCGAGGGTGTCCGACTCCCAAACCGGGCCGCCCGCGACGCCATCGACACGGTCGTCGAACAGACGGCGAAGAACCGCTCGTCGATGCTGCAGGACGTCGACGCCGAGAAGCGAACCGAGGTCGACGCCATCTCGGGTGTTGTCGTCGACAGGGCGGAGCGACACGGGCTCGACGTGCCGACGAACCGGACGCTCGCTTCCCTTCTCCGCGCTTGGGAAGCCGCCCGGGGGCTGCGATGAGCCGCCTCGCGTGGGCGACGCTGCTCGTCGCCGCGGTCTTCGAAACGGTGTGGGCGGTCAACCTCGAATACGCAGACGGCTTCTCGAACCTCCGCGCCTCGGCCGTCGTCGTGGTCGCGATGGCACTCAGCGTCGCGCTCCTCGCAAAAGCCGTCCAGACGCTTCCGGTGGGGACGGCCTACGCCGTCTGGACCGGTATCGGCGCGGTCGGCACCGTCGTCTGTGGAATCCTTCTCTTCGACGAGCCGGTGACCGGGGTCCGACTGGCCTGCATCGGGACCATCATCGCAGGCATCGTCGGCTTGCAGCTGACCTCGTAATCGGTCTTCTTTCGCTCGATTACTCCATGTAGCCGAGGTCGCGCAGCCGTTCTTGGGCCTCCTCGTCCATCTCCTGGACGGCCTCGTCGGTGACTTCCGCGTCGTCCGCGCTGTCCCACGCGCCGCCGATTGCGGACTCGAACTCCGCCAGCATCGCTTCGGTCTCCGCGATGATGTCGTCCGTCTCCGTCGCGTCCGCGAGGTTCTCGGTCTCCTCGGGGTCCTCGTCGAGGCGGTAGGCTTCGTCCTCGATGCGGTCGATGCGGACGTATTTCGCGTCCGTCCGGCGGGCCGCCCGCATCCGCGAGTAGAAGCGCGACTGCTCGGAGAGGGTGATACCGGCATCCTTGGCTTTCTCCTCCAGCTGTTTCAGCTCGACCACCGGGCGGGAGTATTCGACGAAGGCGTAGTCGCCGTCGCCGCGCTGGCCGGGGTCGGTCGGCTCGCTGAACTGCCGGTAGCTCTCCGAGAGCAACGACCGGGTCCGGTCGAGACCGACGGCCTCGTCGCCCGGCGCGGCCGGGTTGCCGCCGTCGACGCCGAGGGAGTCGAGGACCGTGTGGTAGAGGTCGATGAGTTCGACCTGGTCCTCGCGGCGGTCGTCGTCGAGGGCGGGATGTTTGACCATCAGCGGGACGTTGATAAGCGGGTCGTAGAGACAGAACTCGTGGCCGTAGAGGTCGTGTTCGCCGTGGAGTTCGCCGTGGTCCGCACAGACGACGACCATCGTGTCGTCCCATCTTCCGGTTTCCTTCAGGTGGTCGAACAGCCGGGTGAGCTGGGAGTCGATGTGGGCGATTTCGGCGTCGTAGAGGCCGCGAATGTCCTCCCACTCGTCGTCAGCGATGTCGCGCGCGCCGGAGTTGTACTCCTTCGAGTTCTGACAGACCTCCGTGGAGTCGACGCCGGGGGCGAACTCGTCGCGGAACTCGTCGGGCGGGTGATAGGGGAGATGGGCGTCCATCAGGTTGACGAACGTGAAGAACTGCTCGGAGTCGTCGATGAAGTCCATCGCCTGGTCGATGACGGCGGGGGTCTTCGAGTCAGCGCCCTCGCCACCGGCGAGATACTCGTGGGCGGTGTTGCCGAGGCTGACGAGCTTGTCCGCGATGGCTCGTAGGGCCTCGTTGTCGTTGAGCGTCTGCCACGCCTTCGCGAGCGGTCCCGAGAGGAAGTCGCCGGGCATGACCTCGAAGAAGTTGTCTTGGTCGTCGAAGCCGTCGGTCAGATGGGTGTACGGCGTGATCCAGGCGTTCGAGGAGTAACAGGCCGTGTCGTAGCCTTCCGCCGAGAGCGTCTCCGCGAGCGTCGTCGCCCCGTCGAGGTAGGGGTTCTCCTGGTCGGCGCCGTGCTGACTGGGATACATCCCGGTGAAGAGCGAGGCGTGGACGGGGAGCGTCCACGGCGCGGGGGCGACGGCCTGCTCGAAGACGGTCGCCTCGTCGGCGAAGTCCTCCAGTCCGGGCGTCGTCGGTCGGTCGTAGCCGTACGGCGTGAGATGGTCCTTCCGGACGGTGTCCATGACGACGAAGAGGACGTTCCGGGGGGACTCGCTGGTCATACCCGTGGATGCGCGGGTCGAGAGGTTAAACCTCCTGTTCTGTCGCGCGACTGGCGCGACCGCTCAGCGGCCGGAAAACGGAGAAAATCCTCGAAATTAGAACGGGGCCTGCGGGCCTTCGTCGCTGCCGTCTTCGTCGTCGTCGCTGGTCTCGCCGGGGAACGACGGACTCATGCCGCCGCTGCCGCCACCCATGCTGTCGCCGCCCATGCCGGTCTCGGCGTGGACTTCGTTGATCTCGGGGATCTCCTTGACCATGCGGGTCTTGATGGCCTGGATGGTCATCGGCGAGATACCGCAGCCGGAACAGGCACCACCGAGGAGGATGGTGACCTCGCCCGTCTCGCGGTCGAGGTTCTGGATGGCCGCACTGCCACCGTGCATCTGAATCTGCGGGAAGTTCCGACGCAGGAAGTTCGTCACGCGGTCTTTGAGGTCGTCGACGTCCTGACTCTCCGTGCTCATGTACAGGCGTTGGCAGTCAGCGTTCTTAGGCCTTTGGTTCACGCGTGCGCGTGGAAGCGAGAGACGGTGGGGGCTCAGTTCGGACGGTCGACGCCGAACACGCGGTACAGCTCACTTTCAATCTCGTCGACGTACCGCTCCAGCGTCGCTTCCAGCTTCTCGTCGTCGACGACGACACCCGTCAGCCGCTCACTCGGGTTTTCGGGCAGGTCGACGAAGAATTCGCCGTCCTCGTAGAACGGCTCGGACTCGTTCAGAATCTGCTGGTCGATGCCGTGGATGAGCGTCGAGTCGAACTCGTCGTTCATCGTGTTGAAGGCGTTCTTGTACGCGCGCTGGAGCTGCTGGAAGTAGTGGACGTACTTGTCCTCGAACTTCTCGGGGTCGAACTCGGCCATATCCGAGAGTTTCCGGGGAGAGAGAAAAGTCGGACGGTTGGTCGCGGCGACGCTGATTCTATATCGCGCAATGTGATTTATCGAACGCGCTTGCTCGTCGCTTTGGTATCCTGAATTCGGTAGTCATGGACGCTGAATCGCCGTTTCTCGCGTGTTCGATCCGGTCGCAGCCCGACGTGCCCTCCGTCCGAGTAATTCCAGACGAGCGAAACCCCGCAGACGAGTGTTGGGGGCGTACGGCTCGCACGCACAACCAACTGGCAAATCGTACCCCGAAACCGCGATACTTCCACTTCGCCGACGAGACACGGACCATGAACCCTACTCGTCTCGACCACGTCCAACTCACTGTTCCCCCGGGGACAGAACAAGAGGCACGCGAGTTCTACACGGCCGTCCTCGGGTTCGAGGAGATACCCAGACCGGAGTCACTCCGAGAGTACGGGGGGATGTGGCTCGGTGCGGGCGATATTGAACTCCACCTCGGCATCGAAGACATCGACTCCGAACCCTCGAAACGGCATCCTGCCTTCGAGGTCGACGACATCGACCACGCACGCGCGATGCTCGAAGAGCGCGACGTCACACTCTTCGAGGAGCCACCGATTCCGGGTCGCGACCGGTTCTCGTTCCGTGACCCCTTCGGCAACCGGATCGAACTCCTCGAACGGCACGAGTAACGGCCGTTCGCTGGCTGTCTGTTCTGCGTTCCGTCTCCTGTGCTAGCCCACGGTCGGCTACGATAAATCAAATACTGCGATATCGAATCGCCTTCACTAGCGAGTACAGGAGAGTGCTACCGCTGGTCGTCTGCAATCTCCGAGAAACCCAGGTTTCGGCGTAGCCAACCGTGAGAGGGCCTCGCCCGACTATCCCAACTGCTCACCGACGAGACGGTCGGCTTCGGCGACGAACTCCGCTTGCTTGCCCATCGGAATCGTCGCCCCCGCAGCGACGTCGTGGCCGCCGCCGTCGCCGCCGACGCTCCGAGACGCCTCGCGCATGACAACAGAGAGGTCCAGCCCGTTCTTCGTCAAGAAGTGACTCCCGCGGGCGGAGACCTTCACCTCCTCGTCGTTCTTCTCGGCGAACGCGAGAATCGGCTTGCGGCGGCTGATGCCGTTCGCGCCGACGGCCATCCCGGCGATGATGCCGACGATGGTCTCGCGGATTCTCGTGCCCGCGTCGAACCACTGGACGTGCTCTTCGACAGTGACGCCCTCGGTCTTGACCCACTGCAGGCCTTCCGAGAGGTTCCGCCGGTGGTTTCGGAGCAGGGTGCGGGCGCGGTCGAGCGCGTCTCCCCGATTGCCGAGACAGACGCCGAGACCGACGTCGGCGCGGTCGTATCTGGCCGTTGCGTTCAGGAGTGTCGAGAACTCACTCACGTCCCGCAACTCCGTCCCTTCCTCTTCGTCGACGAGGGTGTAGGTCGTCCCGATGAGCGTGTTGACTCTGTCCGGTGGGACGCCCTTCGAGACGGCGCGCTTGATGAGCGCGCTGACGACGGTCTGCCGTTCCTCCTGCGTCAGGTCGACCCACCGCTTCCACTCGCCCCCTTCCTTCAGGTCGAGACCGAGATCCGAGAGGAAGCGAATCGAGCCGTTCTCGTCGTTCGAGATTCCCGGAATCCGGACTTCGCTGGCGTATTCGAGCAGCTTCGGCAGTGGCCGGGTCTGTCGCCCGTAGAGTGCGAGGTCCTTCGCGGGGTCGAGGACGCCCGCCTCGACGCCCTCGGCGACGATCCCTTCGTTGGCTCCCGTGAGGCCGCCGTCGGAGTCCTGCATATCACCGACCGCGCCGACGACCGCGAGCGCGGCGAGGTCACGGTTGTCCGTGTCACCCGATTCGAGCGCGCGAGCGAGGACGTAACTCGCCCCCGCGCCCGACAGCTCGCTCGCGCCGTCGATGCCGACGAGCAGGGGGTTGAGGTGGAACTCGGTGTCTGCGTCGGCAGGCTGGTGGTGGTCGGCGATGACTGGGGTGAAGTCGCCCGCGGTCTCGTGTTCGGCGATGATGTCGAGTTGGCCGCTCCCGAAGTCCGTGAAGAGGACGGTCTCGTGGCCCGTCGCGGCGATGGCGGCGACCTCCTCGGCGTCGAGCTGTTTCGAGAAGACGGTGTCGAAGCGGATGCCCGCGCGTTCGAGTGCCGAGGCGGCAACGGCGGCACTCGTCAGGCCGTCGGCGTCGATGTGTGAGGCGAGCAGTACGGAGTCGGCCTCACGGAGCCGGTCGGCGCACGCCACCGCACGGTCGTGAAGTTCGGGAACGGGACCTGCCATGACTCCCGGTTGGGGCGGTTTCGGATTTAAAGGCTCGTTCTCGCCCACGCCACAACGGTCATCGGCCGCCGAGTCCAAGGCTCGGACAGATGTCGCTCCCGCGCCCGCCGATGTTGACGATGACCGCAGAGGACTGTCTCCTGCTGCACTGGCCGGTCGACGCCGACGCCCTCCGACCGCGGCTCCCGTCGGCACTCACGCTCTCGACGGCCGAAGACAGCGCGTGGCTCTCGGTCGTCGCGTTCCGTGCGACCGGCCTCCGGCTGCGCGGACTCCCTGCCCGGCTCGGCCGTTCGTTCCCCGAGATCCGTCTCCAGACCTACGTCCGTCACCGCGGGACGCCGGGGCGGTATTTCTTCAGTATCGACGCTGGCGACCGGTTCGTCGCACGCCTCTTCCGGCTCACCTCGCGGATTCCCTACGTCGCCGCCGACGCGACGGTCGAACGCGTCGGCGACGCGGTTCGCGTCACCAGTCGGCGCGAGCAGGGTGGGACGCCACCGGCGACGTTCGCGGCCGAGGCCACTGTCGCCGACGACGGGGGCGCGAGGAGCCTCGCCGACCGCGACCGTGACCGCTGGCTCGCGGGCCACCACCGGGCGTTCGGCGCGGCGGGCAAGACGCTCTGGGCACTGAACATCGAGCGCGACCTACCCGACCTCCGACCCGTCGACGTCGACATCGCCGAGAACACGCTGCTCGAGGCCGCGGGCCTGCCGTCGCCGACGGCCGACCCTGTGGCCCGCTACACCCCCGCGTGGCCGATGCACGCCTCGTTGCCGTGGTGGGTCAGAAGCTAGAGCCGCAGGCGAACTCCCGCCAAGAGCAGCGTCCCAACGAGCGTCATACCGGCGAGCAGCCCCCACCCGAGGTCGTAGCCGCCGGTCTCGACCAAGAGACCGAAGAGCGGCGGCGCGACCAGCCCCCCGGCGTTGATGGCGGTCTGCCCGCCCGCGGTCGCGCCGCCGATGTCGTCGCTGTCGACGAGTTCCGAGAGACACGAGTAGAAGACGCCCGTCGAGCCGTGGATCGACAGCCCGAGGCCGACGAAGAGCGCGACGGCGACGGGGAGCGACCAGCTGCCGGTCGCCAACACGGCGAAGAGGACGACGGCGACCGCCATCTGTCCGAGCGCGACGGTCGCGGCTCCCTTCGCGCCGCCGAGACGGTCGGCGAGACTGCCCGCGCCGATGCGGCCGACGCTGCCCGTCACCTGCGTCAGCGCGAGGACGATTCCGCCGGCGGCAGCACCTGCGCCCGCGACGTCGTCCTGCACGTAGAGCACCGTATACCCCAGCATCGAGAAGATGGAGGCACCGACGAACAGGCCGCCCGCGACGAGCAGGACGTACGCGCGGTTCCCCCACAGTCCCGAGAGATCCGGCAGCGAGAACTCGCCGTCGCCCGTCGAGCCGTCGTAGAGAGCCAGGAATACGACGGCGTACCCCCCGGCGACGACGGCGACGACCCAGAAGCCGACGTACCAGGCGGCGACGGCGGCCACGCCCGTGATGACGAGCGACGCCGCGCCGCTCCCCGCGGTCACGCCGACCTGTTTCAGCCCCATCGCCAGCCCTTGTCGCCCCGGCGGGGCACTGGCGACGATAGCGCGGTTCGAGGAGGGCATCGCCGTCGAGTAGGCCATTCCGAGCAGTGCCCCGGCGGCGAGCAGCAGGCCGTAGGAGGGCGCGAGCGACACGCCGACGGACGCGACGGCCAGCGCGAGGAGGCCGACGACCATCGTCCGCTTCTCGCCGAAGCCGTCGACGGCCGCGCCGCTCGGAAAGAGCATGACCGTGTAGCCGAGCAAGGCGGCGGTGAGGAAGACGCCGACCAGCGACTCGGAGACCGAAAACTCGCTGCGGACGAAGCTCGTCGCGGCGAAGATGGTGTAGTAACAGAGGCTCGCGGCCGTCTGCCAGCCGGCGACCGTCGCGACCGACCGCCAGCTCCGCGTCGG
The DNA here is from genome assembly GCF_900103715.1 of Halogranum gelatinilyticum. Taxonomy (NCBI): domain Archaea; kingdom Methanobacteriati; phylum Methanobacteriota; class Halobacteria; order Halobacteriales; family Haloferacaceae; genus Halogranum; species Halogranum gelatinilyticum. The sequence continues at coordinate 179,666 of NZ_FNHL01000001.1, forward strand.
CCCGGTGGTCTGTGCCTCGGATTCCACTGGCGAGAACTCGGTGACTGCGCCGCATAACCGTGACGAGTCCGGTCGGGATCTCCCCTTACTGGACTACTCGTGGTACGTCGGCGCGGCTGCCTCGACGACCGCACACGCCAACTCCTCGAAGTCGGCCACGTCGGGGACGATGTCGACCGTGATGCCGTGAGACTCGGCGGTCTCCTTCGTCGGGTAGCCGATGGTACCGACGACGGCCTCGTTCAGGCCCGCAAGCGCTTCGTCGCGGACGCCCCGCTCTTCGGCGGCGTCGAGGAAGTGCTCGACCGTCAGCGACGAGGTGAACAGTGCCGCCTCCAGTTCGCCGTCGGCGGCCATCTCGACGGACGCGCCCGACCCCTCGGGGCGGACGAGCCGGTAGAGCACGGTCTCGTTCACGTCGGCACCAGCGTCCCGAAGGCCGTCGGTGAGGACCGGACTGCCGTGGTCTGAGCGGGCGACTTCGACGCGCTTGCCGTCGACCTCGTCGCGCAGCATCGCCACCAGCCCGTCGGAGGAGAACTCCGCGGGCACGCGGTCGACGCGGTAGCCCGCCTCCCGCAGCGCGTCGGCCGTGCTGTCGCCGATGGCGACGACGGTCGTCTCGCCGGGCTCCCAGCCCGCCTCGGCGGCGAGTTCGACGCCCGTCTTGCTCGTCAGAATCACGTAGTCGGCGTCGTCGGTCTGTGGGGCCGCTCCCGTGGGCTGGACCGCCAGCATCGGGTCGGCGACGGGCGTCGCACCGAGCGAGTCGAGCAGTTCGACGGCGTTCGCCAGCCGTTCGTCGTCCGGGCGGAAGACGGCGACACGGACCTCCTGGCTCATTCGTCGCTCGCCTCCGACCCTGCTTCGTCGCTCGCGACGTCGACGGCGTCACCGTCGAACGCGCCCGTCCGGTTGTCGAGGAACTCGACCACCTTCTCGCGGGTTCCCGCCACGTCGCCGATGACGGTAAGCGCGGGTGGCTCGATACCCTCCTCGTCGCGGACGTCGACGATACTGTCGAGGGTGCCCATCGCGACGCGCATATCGGGCCACGTCGCCCGCTCGATGAGCGCGACGGGCGTCTCGGGGTCCATGCCCGCCTCCAAGAGGACCTGCGTGTACTGCGGCAGCTTGCCGACACCCATCAGGACGACGAGCGTGCCGCCCGTGGCGGCCAGCGCGTGCCAGTCGATGGCCGACTCCTCTTTCGTCGGGTCCTCGTGGCCCGTGACGAACGAGACGGAGGAGGTGTGGTCACGGTGCGTGACGGGGATGCCCGCGACGCCGGGGCCGCCGATGGGCGAGGTGATGCCGGGGACGACCTCGAAGGGGATTCCGTTGGCCGCGAGATGTTCCATCTCCTCGCCGCCGCGGCCGAAGACGAACGGGTCGCCGCCCTTCAGCCGGACGACCGTCTTGCCCGCCTTCGCGAGTTCGACCAGCCGGTTGTTGGTGTACTCCTGGGGCGTCCACTCGCCACCGGCGCGTTTGCCGACGTCCTCGCGGCGGTCCTCGGGGACGAGTCCGAGAATCTCCGGGCCGGGGAGCTTGTCGTGGAGGACGACGTCGGCCTCGTCGATGAGCCGCCGCGCCTTCACGGTCATCAGTTCGGGGTCGCCGGGACCGCTCCCGACGAGATAGACCTTGCCAACCTCGCTGGTGGCGTCCGCGTCGTCCACGTCGGTCGCGTCGGTCATTCGTCTCGGGTCCCCTCGCTCGGCGTGTCTCGTTTCGCTGCCTCGATGAGTTCCGCCGCGCCGCGGTCGCGGAGGTCGGCCGCCAGTTCGGCGGCGGCGTTGGCGTGGTTGTCGACCGGCAGGTCGCGCTTCGCCTCGATGGTCTCTTCGCCGTCCTGGCTCATGACCTGGACCTCGGTGTGGACGTAGGAACCCTGGAGGATGGCGTGGACGCCGATGGGCGCGACACAGCCGCCGCCGAGTTCGGCGAGGACGGTGCGCTCGGCGGTCGTCTCGACCCGCGACCGCGGATGGTCGAGGGCCTTCTGGAGGACTTCGACGACGTCGCTGTCGGCGGCCGTGACGGCGAGCGCGCCCTGACCGGGCGCGGGGACGAAGTCGGCCCGCGGCAGCCGCTCGTACTCGACGTGGTGGTGGAGACCGCTCCGCTTCAGACCCGCTTCGGCGAGGACGATGGCGTCGTATTCGACGTCGAGGTCGTGTTCGAGGGCACCTCGCTGGAGTTCCGAGAGACTGTCGAACCACTCCTCGACGGACTGCTCGTACTCGGCCTCGTAGTCGTCGTCGCCGGCGTGGCCCTTCTTATCGCTCGACGCTTCGAGTCGCTTCTCGTGTTCTTCCTGCATCCCGGCGGCGAGCAGTTTCTCGACGCGCGTGTCGACGTTGCCGCGGAGGGGCTCGACCTCGAGGTCGGGACGGGCGTTGAGAATCTGTGCCTTCCGACGGAGCGAGGAGGTGCCCACGGTGGAGCCGACCGGGAGGTCCTCGAAGGCGTAGCCGCTGGGGGAGACGAGGACGTCGAACGCCGACTCACGTTCGGGGATGGCGCCGACGGTCAGCTCCGGCGGCTGGTCGGTCGGCATGTCCTTCATCGAGTGGACGGCGAGGTCGGCGTCGCCGTCGAGGACGCGCTGGTCGACGTCGCGGACGAACGCCCCGGTCTTCCCGAGTCGGTGGATGAGTTCGTCCTGCAACTGGTCGCCACGGGTCTCGACTTCCTGTATCTCGACCTCGTAGCGATAGCTTTCGAGCGCCTCCTGTACACTCGCCGCCTGCCGCAGCGCGAGGTCCGAGCCTCGCGTCGCGATCCGAAGGGTCCCACGGTTCATACACAGGTCTCTGCGGCCGACCGTGAAAAGGCCACCAGTTCCCGTCTCCCGCGTGGGGGGCTGTCGCAGACGGCGGAAACGGTCGCGTCGCTTCAGCGAGCCAGACTATTCAGGGCGTCCCGACCGCCTCGTGACGCCTGTAGAGGTAGTACAACGCCAGCGGGACGGTCACGACGAACGTCGTCGTGATGGCACCCGCGAGCGCGACGAGCCCGTAGAGTGCCGGGTCGGGCCGCCACTCGGAGGTCTCTGACTCGGCCACTGCTCGGGCGTCGACGTACACCGCGAGCGGGAAGACGAGCGTCAGTAGCCCGCCCACGACGGCGACGAACCCGATGGCGACGACGACGGCGAAGAACGGGAGGACGGAGAGGACGCCCGCGTCGAAGCCGAGACCGAGGAAGAAGGCGAGAAAGCCGACGACGGCGAAGACGACGCCGAGAAGCGTCCCGACCAGCGCGAACAGCGGGACGGCGGCGATCCAGTACCACCACTTGGAGTCGACGCTCGCGTGGGGGAGCAGGTCACCGACGGTGCTGTCCGACCCTGTCGTCTCGGCCGCGGTACTCGTGGATGGAGGGCTGTCCATACCGAGAGATGGGCCGTCATCCGGCATAAATCTCCGTTTCGTGGCGTCGACAGGTCCCGCGGCGTCTGCGCTCGATGGCATCGGACGTCGGCCGCGACTCCCGACTGTCACCGTCCCAGCGTTCTTGTGGCTGGGGCGAGCGGGACAGGTATGCACGTTTTGCTCGTCGGCGGTACGGGGCTCATCAGCACCGGCATCACCCGCCAACTCGTCGACGCTGGCCACGACGTCACCTGCTACACACGTGGCGAAAGCGAGGCCCGCGTCCCCGACACGGTCGAGTTCGTCCACGGTGACCGCACCGACTACGACCGCTTCGAGGAACAGGTATCGGACCTCGACGTCGACGCTGTCGTCGACATGGTCTGTTTCACGCCCGAGGATGCAGAGAGCGCGATTCGCGCGTTCTCCGGCGATGTCGACCGCTACGTCTTCTGCAGCACTATCGACGTCTACTCGCGGCCCGTCTCGCAAATGCCACTGACCGAGGACACGCCGCGCTCGCCGGCGACGAGCGACTATGGGAAGAACAAGGCCGAAGCCGAGGACCGCTTCTTCGCGGCTCACGACGAGGACGGCTTCCCCGTCACCGTCCTGCGGCCGTGGCACACCTACGGCGAGGGCGGGACACTGATCCACACGCTCGGCGACGCGACGAGCTACATCAGCCGCATCCGCGAGGGCGAGCCGGTCGTCGTCCACGGCGACGGCACCTCCGTCTGGGCACCCTGCCACCGCGACGACGTCGCCCGCGCCTTCGTGTCTGCAGTGGAAACGGAGGGGGTCGAGGGCGAGGCCTACCACGTCACCGCCGAGGAACATCTGACGTGGAACGAGTACCACCAGGGCGTCGCCCGCGCGCTCGACGCACCCGAACCCGAACTCGTCCACATCCCGACCGACGTGCTCTTCGACCTCGTTCCCGAGGAGACCGGCGGGCTTCGGGACCACTTCCAGTACAGCACGGTCTTCGACAACAGCAAAGCGCGTGAGGCACTGGGGCACGAACAGACGATTTCGTGGGAAGAAGGCGTCGAGCGGACGGTCGCGTGGCTGGACGAACACGACGAAGTAGAGCCGGTCGGGACTGACGAGACGACGGACCGCCTCGTCGAGGCGTGGCTGGCGGCGAGAGAGGGACTGGCGGAGTCGTTCGCGGAACTGCAGGAACTGCGCGACTGAGAGCGAGGGTTACAGCGCTTCCTTGTAGGCTTCCAGCGTCCGCTCGATGTCCTCCTCCGTGTGCGCGTAGGAGACGAACTGCGACTCGAACTGGTTGGCCGTGAGGAAGATCCCCTGCTCTTTCATCTCGTGCCAGAAGATGCGCTCCCAGCGTTCGGTCTCGGCGTTGGCGACGTCTGCACCGGTCTTCGGACAGTGGTCGTAGCGCGGGCAGTCGACGCGCTGCTGACAGCCGCCCTCGCACTGGCCTTCCAGCGTGTCCGGCGCGTCACGCGTGAAGACGGTCTTGAACATCGAGTCCGTGCCGACGACGGTGTACTCCGGTGCCTGGTCGGCACAGATGTCGCTGATGCCCTCGCGGAGCTTCGCGCCGAGGCGGTTGATGTGCTCGTAGACGCCGTTCTCGGCGGCGTAGTTGAGATACTCGTAGCCGGCGGCCATCGTCACCGGATGGCCGGAGAAGGTGCCGGACTGGAAGACGTCGCCGGCGGGCGTGAAGTGCTCGATAATCTCACTCTTCCCACCGATGGCGCCGACCGGGAAGCCGCCGCCGATGATCTTGCCGAAGGTGGTCACGTCGGGCGTGACGCCGAACTTGCCCTGCGCGCACTGGAGGCCGCCGACGCGGAAGCCGGTGATGACCTCGTCGAAGACCAGCAGCGAGCCGTGGTCGTCACAGAGGTCTCGGAGCGTCTCGTGGTAGCCGTCGACCGGCGAGACGATGCCCATGTTGGCGAGGACCGGTTCGACGAGGACGGCCGCGATGTCGTCGCCGTGTTCCTCGAAGACCTCGGTGACGGCGTCGGGGTCGTTGAACGGCACCGGCAGCGTGTGCTGGGCGAACTCCTCGGGGACGCCGCTCGTGCTCGGCTGGGGATGCTGGGCGTCGCCCTCGACGAGTGTCGACTCTTGGGCACCGTGGTAGCCGCCCTGCATGATGACGATCTTGTCGCGGCCGGTGTAGCCGCGGGCGAGGCGGACGGCAGAAACAGTCGCCTCGGTCCCGCTGTTGACGAACCGAATCATCTCGACCGACGGGACGTGCCGGGCGACGAACTCGGCGTGTTCGACTTCTATCTCGGTGGGCGCGCCGTACATCGGCCCGGCGGAGGCGTACTTCTGGACGGCCGCCTGCACCGGTTCGGGGGCGTCGTGGCCGTAGAGCAGCGGGCCGTAGCCCATCACGTAGTCGACGTAGCGGTTGCCGTCGGCGTCGACGACGTGGCCGCCGTCGCCGCGCTCGATGAAGAAGGGATACGGTCGGGTCGCTCGGACCGAGGAGTTGACCCCGCCCGGCATGACAGAGAGCGCGCGGTCGTAGAGTTCGCGTGAGCGGTCGTGGTTCACGCGAGGGCACCTCCGAGTGTGAGCGGGCGAGCCAGTGGTGTTCGCTGTCTCGACGGGTTCATGTTCAGACCATCGGACGCCCCCCGGATAGTCGTTACTGGCTCGGCCGGACGAACCGGTATCCTCTCGAACCCCGACCGACGACCTTCGGTGTGACTCGGTACCGAAACGCTGCGGCCTTCCTGCTCCTCGCGGCCCTCTGGGGGGCGTCGTATCCGGCGGTCAAAGCCGGTCTCGAAGGCTTCCCGCCTCTGCTCTTTGCGGCACTGCGCTTCGATCTCGTCGGCCTGCTCGTCCTCGGCTACGCCGTCGCCCGCGGCGGGCGGTGGCGGCCGACTCGTGCCGACGCTCCCAGTATCTTCGCCGGCGGGACGCTCTTCATCGCCGTCCACAACGGCCTGCTGTTCATCGGCCAGGGCTACGTCACCTCGGCGGTCAGTGCCGTCGTCCTCAGCTCTATTCCGGTGCTCTCGGCCGGGTTCGCTCGCCCCGTCCTCCCCAGCGAACGGCTCAGCCCCGTCGCACTCGCGGGCGTCCTGCTCGGGCTGGTCGGCGTCGTCGTCGTCGCCAACCCCGACCCGAACGCCGTCAGCTCGCCGAACCCCGTCGGCGTGGGTATCCTGTTGCTCTCGGCGTCGGCGTTCGCCCTCGGCGGCGTCGCGACACGCCAACTGCGGACGACGCTGCCCGTCGCGGCCTACCAGGGCTGGCTGATGCTCCTCGGTGGGCTGCTGCTCCACGGAATGAGTCTCGCACGCGCGGAGCCGCAGGCGGTCGACCTCAGTCCCTCGGTGGTCGCCGCCTTCGTCTATCTCGTCCCCTTTGCGGGAGCCGTCGGCTACCTGTTGTACTTCGACCTACTGGACCGCCTCGGCCCGGTCGAGATCAACCTCGTCGGCTACGTCTCGCCGGTCTTCGCCGCCGTCGTCGGCTGGGCCGCGCTGAACGAGTCGCTCGCGCCCTCCGTCGCCGTCGGCTTCGCGGTCATCGTCGTCGGCTTCCTCCTGGTGAAGCGCGACGCGATCCGTGCCGAATTCGCCTGAGTTCGATTGAGTTCGATTGAGTCCGCTTGAGTCCGCCTGAGTTCGCCTGATACTGCTCAGACCGCGTCTCTCCCGCGCTCGCCGGTGCGGATCTGGACGGCGTCCTCGACGTCGATGACGAAGACCTTGCCGTCACCGGGTTCGCCGGTCGCCGCCCCCTCCTGAATCGCGTCGACGACGTCGTCGGCGGGGATGTCGGAGACGACACACTCGATTTTGACCTTCTGGTGGAGGTCGACCGTATACTCCTCGCCGCGCCACTGGCCCTTCTTCGCGGGCTGGCTGCCGCGACCGGAGACGTTCGTCACGGTGAGCGAGGGCGCGCCCGTCTCCGCGAGGCTCCGTTTGACGTCGCCGAGCTTGTCCGGGCGGACGACCGCCATGACGAGTTTGATACCACCGTCGTTCGCCAAGTCCGTGTCTGACATACTCACACGGGTAGTGGCCAGTTACTTAGGTCCGTCGCCGATCGCGCCGCTGGACGTTCGTAATCTCCTGAAAAAATGTGTGTTCGTGCGATTCGACCGGGTGGAAGTGACCGTTTAGACGGCTCCCCGTCCTTCTTCGCCGGTGCGGATCTGGACGGCGTCCTCGACGTCGATGACGAAGACCTTGCCGTCGCCGGGTTCGCCGGTCGAGGCGGACTCCTGAATCGCGCCGACGACGTCGTCGGCGGGGATATCGGAGACGACACACTCGACTTTGACCTTCTGGTGGAGGTCGACCGTGTACTCCTCGCCGCGCCACTGACCCTTCTTGGCGGGTTGGTTGCCGCGGCCGGAGACGTTCGTCACGGTGAGCGAGGGCGCGCCGACCTCGGCGAGACCGCGCTTGACGTCGGCGAGCTTGTCCGGGCGGATGACCGCCATGACGAGCTTGATGCCGCCGTCGTTGGTTTCGTCACTCATTCGTCATCACTCCCGTTGATACCGCCGTCCGTCCGAACCGTCCCGTCGACCGGGACGCCGGAGCCGTCGGTGAGCGTATCGGGCTTGCCGAACTCGGGGTAGGTGTCGACGCCGTGTTCGGAGGTGTCGAGACCCTCACGCTCGTGTTCGGCACTGACGCGAAGTTCGCCCATGGCCTTGATGATGCGGAAGACGACGAAGGTCGCACCGACCGTCCAGGCCGTGATGACCGCGACGCCTGCGATCTGCGGGATGGCGAGACCAACGAACGATGCACTGCCGTTCCAGAAGCTCGTCGCGAACAGCGGGAACAGCAGCGCGCCGAGGATACCGGCCGAGCCGTGGACCGGGAAGACAGCACAGACGTCGTCGATCTTCAGGCGCTTCTCGACGAAGCCGAAGACGATGGGCAGCTGCGCACCGGCGAGCAGGCCGACGACGATGGCACCGGGCCAGACGATGGCGTCCGCGATGGACGTGATGCCGACCAGTCCGGCGAGCAGGCCGTTTGCGACGTAGAGCGTGTCGACCTTGCCGGTCTTCTGCAGTGCGACCGCGGCAGCACCGATTGCACCGGCGGCCATGCCGAGCGTCGTCACGAGGGCGACGCGGCCGACGTAGGAGAAGGAACCGAGCGTGACCTCGCCGCCGTCCATGGCGAGCGGGGCCGCGGCGGTCCCGACGTTGAAGCCGTACCAGCCGAAGGCCAGAATCAGGGTTCCCAGCACTGCGAACGAGAGCGAGTGGCCGGGGATGACGTTGACGGAGCCGTCCGAGTTGAAGCGGTCCATCCGGGGACCGATGATCCACGCGGCGGTGAGACCGGCGAGACCGCCCATGCCGTGGACGATCATGCCGCCCGCGAAGTCGTGGAAGCCGAGCGTCGCCAGGAAGCCACCGGCCCAGGTGAAGCCGACGACGACCGGGTAGATGACGGCCGCGAGCACGATGGTGTAGCTCACGTACGCGCGGAGTTTCGCGCGACCGGCAACGGCTCCGGAAACGATGGTGGCCGCCGTCATCGCGAAGACGGCACCGAAGAGCCAGTCGGTCCACGCGGTGACGCTCCCGGCCTCAGGTGAGTAGAGGCCCATGAACGCGCCGGTGATTGAGTACGAACCGCCGCCCGTGAGGCCGCCGACGATGGTCGAGACGGCCGCCCCGGCGAGGAAGAACACGATGACCCCGACGCTCCAGGTCAGGAGGTTCTTCGTCAGCTGGTTGGCGACGTTCTTCGAACGCACCTGTCCGGCTTCGAGCATCGCGAAGCCGGCGTGCATGAAGAAGATGAGGAAGGTCACAGTGAGTACCCAGACGAGGTTGACGCCGGTGACGATGGCGTCCATCCCCGTCTGCAGGGCGAGGTTCGCGAAACTCATGCGCTCCCTCCGAGTGGTGCTTGGCTGGTGGTGCTTGGACAGTTGTCGAGGTTTACCGATTTCGCTACCATGTTTGTCAACCGTTTGTACTGCAACGTCTGCACGTAGAGGGTAATAAGTATAATGCACAGATACACAAATTTTCTCGGTTAGAACTGGGCGGTTGTCAGAACTACAAGCGTATATAGTGTGTATAAGGTCGTTGTCTGCGGGGTCTCTCGACAAATGTTGCCAGTTTGTTGGACGACTGTCGTGTCAAATTTTGCCGTTCCGGCCGCGTCTCGGCGTGCGCAAGCACGTCACACGGGACGCTCAGTCACGACTCGCGGGTGGTGACTGTCGGATGACTGTCGGATGACTATCGGGTGACTACGCCGTCTGAACTGCGGAGAAAGAGCCGTTCGCACTGCGGTGTTCTACGTTCGCGCCGACGTGGACACACGTCGACGTGGGGTGTGAGCCACCCCGTGAGCTGTCGCGAATCCCGCGACAGTTCGGTGAGTGTGAGCTGCCGAAAGCTCGTGGAGACCGGTCGACCGACGGTTCAGACTGCCGGGGTTCCCTCCTTGCCGGTTCTCACCTGGACCGCCTTCTCGACGTCGATGACGAAGATCTTGCCGTCGCCGGGTTCGCCAGTGTTGGCCGCCTCACGGATGGCCTCGACGACGTCGTCGGCGGGGATGTCGGCGACGATGCACTCGATCTTGACCTTCTGGTGGAGGTCGACCGTGTAGCTCTCGCCGCGCCACTGGCCCTTCTTCGCGGGCTGGCTGCCGCGGCCCGAGACCTGTGTCACCGTCAGCGAGGGGGCACCGACTTCCGCCAGCGCGCCCTTGATCTTGCTCAGTCGGTCGGGGCGGACGATAGCCATGACGAGTTTGATGCCGCCGTCGTTCGGCGTCTCTTCCTCGTCGCTCATTCGTCGTCACCTCCGACGTCGCCACCGTCCGCGCGGACGGGCTGGCCGAACGTCGAGTCCGGACCGGCGTCGCCGACGAACTCGGGGTAGGTCGTGACGCCGTGCTCGCCCTGGTCGAGGCCTTCGACCTCTTCCTCGTCGGAGACGCGCAGACCGTAGAGTGCGTCGCCGATGGCGAAGACGACACCGGAGGCGAGGATGGTCCAGGCGGCGATGATGACGACGCCGAGGACCTGCATGACGAGCTGGTTGATACCCATGAAGCCGCCGACACCGAAGACCGGGATGAGTGCCGTACCGAGGGCACCGGCCGCACCGTGAACCGCGAAGACGCCACAGACGTCGTCGATCTTCAGCGTGTCGACCGTGAAGCGGTACGCCGGCAGGACGATCGCACCGCCGAGCGCGCCGAGGATGAGGCCGCCCCACCACGTGACGTGGGGGACTGCGCCCGTGACTGCGACGAGACCTGCGAGCAGGCCGTTCGCCATCCAGAGGGGGTCGGGCTTGCCCTGCCACGAGGTGGAGACGAGCATCGCCGCGACCGCACCGGCACCCATGCCGAGCGTCGTCACGAGGGCGACACGACCGAGTGCCGCACCCATGAACTGGAGGCTGCCGTCTTCTGCGACTGCCAGGACCGTCGCCTGCGTGCCGACGTTGAAGCCGTACCAGCCGAAGGCCAGGATGAGCGTCCCCAGGACAGCGAGGAGCATCGAGTGGCCGGGGATGGGCTGGCTGTTACCGTTCTCGTCGAAGCGACCCTTCCGCGGGCCGACCATCTTCGCGCCCACGAGACCGGCGACACCGCCGACCATGTGGACGACCGTCGCACCGGCGAAGTCGAGGTAGCCGACACCGAGTGCCTGACCGAGGAAGCCCGAGCCGGCCAGCAGGCCGCCGGACCACGTCAGTCCCTGCACGACCGGGTAGATGAGACCCGTGATGAGCGCGGCGAACAGGACGTACGCCTTGAAGTTCATCCGTTCTGCGACGGCTCCGGAAACGATGGTGGCCGCCGTCATGGCGAACACCGCGCCGAAGAGCCAGTCGATCCACGCGCCGTCGTTACCGATGTACGAGAACGCACCGGCGAGGTCGACCGACCCCGTCGAGGTCAGGCCACCGATAATCGTGGCCACACCCGCACCGACGATGAAGTAGACCAGGACGCCGAGTGCCCAGTCGGTCATGTTCTTCATCAGGACGTTGCCGACGTTCTTCGCACGGACCTGCCCTGCCTCCAGCAGCGCGAAGCCGGGCTGCATGAAGAAGATGAGGAACGTCACCACCAGAATCCAGACGTAGTTGACCCCGCTGGCGATGGTCGAGGGGTCGACCTGCATGGGCAGCCCCATCACAGGAGTCCACCACCGTTTACGATACTTGATGGACGTTCATCCAACGATTCGCCAATCTGCTCCGCGTTCGTGTGTTCAATCACGGTCGTGGCTCATGGCTAGGTACTACATAAAGCATAGGGTTGAAAATGTCCTGTCTGGGGTGGTGTAAGTGGGCATATGCACAAAATCGGGAACAATATTATCGATATAAGGTTGTAATTCGTCCAGTTGCGGGCAGCCGCTCGCAGTCGTTGTGAAACAGTTGTCGGCGAAAGAATGTGTCAACCGAGGCCGCTCGCGGGTGCGCGGGGCGGTGGCATACCACGCCGCGCAGAGGGTCGCACGCGCCTCAGAGTCTCCTGTCGTCGGCAGCGACCTCCTGTCGTCGACACCGACCACCTGTCGTCGGCAGCGACCGCCTCGGTGGCGTCGAGAGGAGGAAACGACCCTTAGAGCGCGTCGGCGACGTCCTCGGCGAAGTACGTCAGGATGAGGTCCGCACCGGCGCGCTTGATGGAGAGAAGCGATTCGAGGGCGACCTCTTCGAGGTTCAGCCAGCCCTTGTCGGCGGCGGCGTGGAGCATCGCGTACTCCCCGGAGACGTTGTAGGCGGCGACCGGCTGGTCGAACTCCTCGCGAACCCCACGGACGATGTCGAGATACGGGAGTGCGGGCTTGACCATCAACACGTCTGCGCCCTGCTCGACGTCGAGTCGGACCTCGCGCATCGCCTCACGGGCGTTCGCGGGGTCCATCTGATAGTGTCGCCGGTTGCCGAACGCGGGCGCGCCGTCGGCGGCGTCGCGGAACGGGCCGTAGAAGGCGGACTCGTACTTCGCGGCGTAGCTCATGATGGGGACGTCCGAGTAGCCCGCCTCGTCGAGTCCCTCGCGAATCGCACCGACCATCCCGTCGGTCATCGAGGACGGCGCGACCATGTCGGCTCCGGCTTCCGCCTGCGAGACGGCGGTCTTCGTCAGAAGCTCCAGCGTCTCGTCGTTCTTCACGGTCAGTCGAGGGTCCTCGGCGGCGTCGTCTTCGAGCACCCCACAGTGACCGTGGCTGGTGTACTCGCAGAGACAGACGTCGGTGATGACGTAGGCGTCGGTCTCTCGCGTGACCCGGCGGGTGGCTTCCTGCACGACACCGTCTCGCGCCCACGCGCGCGACCCGACCTCGTCTTTCGCCTCGGGGATGCCGAAGAGCATCACCGCCTCGACGCCCGTCTCGCGGATCTCCTCAACGCGGGCGACGGCCTCGTCGACGGGGACGCGTTCGTGGCCCGGCATCGTCTCGATGGGGACGCGTTCGTCGGCCGTCGCGTCGACGAAGACCGGAGCGATGAGGTCCGACGCGTCGAGGCTCGTCTCGCTGACCAGCGGCCGGATGCCGTCGGTGCGCAGGCGACGGGGACGGTCTCTGAGGTTCATGGAACCGGGTTGGTGTGCAGCGTGCAAAACGGCTTTGTTGTGGTCGTTGTCCTTCGTTCCCGTTGTCGCGTCAAACTCGTCTCGAACGCCCACAACAGCCACATCCTCCCCAGCCGACTCCTTCGCTCCTTGCAGTCGCTCAGTCATCCCTCGCGCGAGTGGCTCGCGGCCATGAACGGCCGCGAAGCCACGCGCCGTACCGGGTGAACAGTCCCGACCGATTCAGTGTCCGTCCTCTCACCGACAGGACACAAACGATTTATTCGGGTCAGCGCAACCCATTGACGATGACCACCGTACTCCAGCTCGGGGAGATGCCCTCGTACCTCCAAGGGCTGTTGGACTCCGAGTACGCCCTCCTCGTCCTCCTCGCGGTCTTCGTCCTCGAAGGCGCGATGCTCATGTACATCATGCCGAGCGAACTCATCGTGCCCGGCGCGATCCTCCTCATCGGCGACACCACCCAGCTGGTGTCACCGACGAACCTCCTCATCATCGGCATCGCCGTCATGGGGGCGACGACCGGCCAGTATCTGTTGTTCAAGCTGGCCGAACGCGGCGGTCGCGACTATCTGCTCGGGAAGCGTTGGTTCCGCATCAGCGAAGAGAAACTCGACAAGTTCGACGGCTGGTTCCAGCGGTGGGGGCCGGTCGTCGTCCCCTTGAGCAACACGATGCTGTTCACGCGCGGGATGTTGACCGTCCCGGCGGGCTTCTCGGAACTCGACGGGCGGAAGTTCCTCGTGCTCTCGGCGGTCGGCACCCTCTCGTTTCAGGTCATCCTCGCCGGCCTGTTCGTCTTCTGGGGTCGGCTGCTGTAGCTCGGGCGGAAGTAATCAGAGCGCGAACACCGGCGCACGGGTCGCGGACACCGACTGAGAGAAGTCCGTTACTTCGTCCGGTCGACGTCGATCTGTTCTCGGAGGGCAGCGAGTTCGTCCGACTCTGCGAGTTCTTCCAGCCGCTCGCGGAAGTGCTCCTCACAGAGGCCGACCTTGATGCCGTCCTTCTCGGCGGCGTATGCGGCCTCACGGTCGCAGTAATGGCACTGCATACTCTCCGTTTGTGCCCGATGGGGTTTAACTCTCCGCTCTCGGCAGTCGTGCCGCGATCCGCTCGAACGCCGCGGGTGGTGGCCCGGCGCGTCCGAGGGTTCTGTCGTGGGCGTCGCTGCCGCCCGTCGCGACCAGGTCGCCGTCGGCGACGAGCGCGTCCAGCCGTCCCTCGTCGACGGTGACCGACTCCTCGTAGGGGTAGTACCGTTCGACCCCGTCGAGTCGGTCCGTCAGTGCGAGTGCCGCGTCCACGTCGTCGTAGCGGAACGGGTGGGCGAGGCTCACGACCGGACAGGAGTCGGCCAGGAGTTCGACCCCGCGCTCGAACGACGTGATCTCGCGCGCGACGTAGCAGGGACCGTCGTCGCCGATGAGGTCGTCGAAGGCGTCCTGGTAGCTGTAGTCGGCGTCGCTAGCGTCGATAGCGCGGGCGATGTGCGGCCGACCGATGCCCTCGTGAATCGCCACGTCGAGTGTGACGCCCAGTCGCGCCTCCACGCGCTCGACGATAGTCCGTGCACGCTCCTTGCGGTTCTCCTGTAACCGCGCGAGTTCCGCTTCGAGCGCGGCCGTCGGCTCGACCGCGTAGCCGAGCAGGTCGACCTTCTGACTCCCGGCGTCGACCCGGAGTTCGATGCCGCGCACGACCCTTACGCCGTCGCGGACGGCCACCGGCGCGTCGAGTGCCGGATGGATGCAGTCGTGGTCGGTCACGGCCACGGTGTCGACGCCGCCAGCCCGCGCAGCGGCAGGGAGTTCCGGCACGGTCAACACGCCGTCGGAGGCCGTCGTGTGGAGATGGAGGTCGGCGACCGGCGTGGAGCCGCCGTCGACAGCTCCGTCGGTCTCGTCGCCCGTCACATCCGCGTCGTCGTCCATACCCGCCCTCCGTCCGGGACCGGCAAAGGGCTTCGGCACATCTGTGATTAAGGACCATTAAGGAGTTGCAAGTCTCGAAGGTCGTGCATGGAAAACCATTATAATCATACTCGGGATAGAAGCTGGTGATGCGCCTCAACGGCACCGGAGAACTGATAGACGGTTACGAGTACCCTGCGACGAGCGAGGAACTCATCGAATCACACGGCGACGAGGAGATCGAACTCCAGAACGGTTCGGAGACGCTCGGGACGGTACTCGCACGTCTCGGCTCCGAGACCTACGAACGCCCGCAAGACGTTCGCGACTCGCTCCTGACGGCAGTGAGCCACCGCGCCATCGGGCGACGGTTCTACAGCGACCGCGACGCGTACGCGCTCGGCGAGACCGGTCCGGACCCGGTGTCGTTCTGAGACGCGCCCTTCAGTCATAACAGTCCCGCGGCTCCCGTCCCTTTTATCGACTCAGACCCACTCCAGCCCACCGTCCAGGTCGAGCGGAACCGACCCTTTCGAGTAGCCTTCGATGTGGCCGTCGGGCCGCGCACGGAAGACGACCGCCGGACGGTGGCGGACTTCGGGCTGCTCGCCCCGGACGGCGAACCAGTCGTCGTCGGGGAACGACGAACAGTCGACGAAGAGCGTGACGCCACCGGCGTGGTGTTCTAACTGGCCGTTGGTCTTCGTCTCGGCCGTGTCGCGGACGGCGGCGACCGGCGTGTTCGCCGAGCGTTTGTTCGGCGGCAGCGGCCGGGTCACCTCGACGAGCGTCCCGCCGTCGCCGTTGCGGTCCGCCCGGTAGTCCAGCGAGTGGCCGGTCGTCACCTCGATTTCGGGTGTGAGGTCGTAGCCGGCGTCGTGCAGGACCTTGGCGACGTTGAACTCGCCCATCGAGGCCGCCATGCGGACGAGGTCGATGCGTTCGGAGGTGCCGAGCTTGCCCGCCATCAGTTCGCGGTACTCGTCGAGCGCGCCCGTGTGGAGGAACCGTTCGTAGAAGTCGAGTGCCTCGTCGCGGGTCGCGTCGGGGAAGCCCGCAGCGTGGTCGTGGAAGAACTCGCGGGTGGTGTGTCGGCCGTCCTTCGAGAGGAAGACCGGGAGGAAGAACCACGAGACGTGCGGGTAGGGTTCGAGCCACGGTGACTCCTCGTGGAGCTGGGCGAGCAGTTCGCGCTCGGCCCAGCGGGCGATGGGATACGGGACCTCCGAGAAGCCGTACTTCTCGGTGCGCCAGAGGCTGCTCGGCGTCTCGGTGTTGCCGAGCCAGTAGGCCTCGTCGTCGTTCCACGCGAAGAGCGCGATGTCGCCGTTGTCCATCTCGAAGCGTCGCGCGTCGTAGCCGTCGGGGGACCGGAACCACGGCGCGGTCATCTCCGCGCCGAGGTTGCCGTCGAGGGGCTGAAACACGTCGTTCCGAACCCGCCCGACCGTCCAGCGGCCGGGAGCGTGTCGGAAGCGAAGGGGTCGTGCCACGACGACGACTAATCCATCGGGGGGCTTACCTCTTCCGTCCGCCCGGTCGGCCGTTCGTCTCTCGGTTCGCCCGCCATTCTATCATGATTGTTGGAAACTAACCGTTAGGTATTTAATATGCCATTTCCAAGTCAAGGTATACCATGTCAATGGGTGTCTATGACGAGGAAGAACACGAGCGTCGTGCGCAGAAGACCGGACAAGTCGACACCGACTTCGCCGAGATGCGCACAGAGTATCGTGGAAGCCTCGACTACGACTCCGGTGACTCCGCGGAAGCCCTCCTCGATCAGTTCAAAGAGATCAAGGGCCGATAACCGACCTATCCTCTTCGCAGTGTGACGAGCGCCGTCGTCGAGACGACGGTAACCGCCACCACGTGTCCACCGACCGCAAGCAACAGCACCGGCTCGTCGAGGACGAACGGGAGGAGTAACATCTGGGCGAACGCGAAGCCGACGTTCGTCGCGTCCAGCCGCCGGAGCGCGCCGATTGTCTCGCCGTCGAACCGGTAGCGGTACGACCGCCACAGCGCGACGACCGCCGTCCACCACGAGGTGCCGATGCGGTAACAGAGGTCCCAGAGCACGAGCAGCATCAGATAGACCGCCACGACCGGCGGGTCGGGACCGAACAGCTCCTGAATCAGCGTCGGCTCACCCGCCGCGGCGGCCTGCTGGGGGTCGAAGACGAACAGGTGTGTCACGAGTGCGATGAACGCCAGCACGGCGAGCACCACCTCGATGCTCGACCCGAAGAGGACCCGTCGGTAGGTCTCGGGGAGTGCGAGCGACCGCGTCCCCGCCCCGAGCCGGAGCATCGCGACGCTGCCGACGACGGCGACGGCGACGGCCGCGGTTCCCGCGATTGCGGCGTCCCAGAGCCCGTAGACCCACGCGAAGAGGAGAATCAGTGTCTCGAAGAGGACGAACTGGAACGCGACGGCCTGCGGCTCCGAGAGGTCGACGCCGGGCAACGCGCCCACGATACTCTCGTAGGCCCACGCCTCGCCGTAGTCCGTTCGCAAGAGACTCATTGCTGAGAGAGTAGGGCCACGAGGGCTTAACCGGTCCGCGTGAGTTCGGCCGACGGCGCGACCGGTGCGACCGAGCGGTCGGTTCCGAGCGCGCGGCTCACGGCCACGTCGAACGGCGTCAGTTCGACCGGTACGAGGTCGCAGATACGGTCGTCGTTGACGACGACGGGGTTTCTGAGTCCCTCGATGAGCGGCCGCGCGACGCCCTTCGGCACGTCGGTGACGAGGTCGACCCAGTACGCCGAGAGCCGCGGCGTCAACACCGGAACCGCGACGATGAGCGGTCGGTAGCCCATCTGTTCGCCCGTCTTCTGGAGCATCTCGCCGTAGGTCAGCACGTCCGGGCCACCGATCTCGTACGTTTCGCCCGCCGTCTCGGGGACGTCGAGGACGCCGACGAGATAGGCGACCACGTCGTCGATGGCGATGGGCTGGCACTCGGTGTCGACCCACTTCGGCGTCACCATCAGCGGCAGCCGCTTTGCGAGCTGGCGGACCATCTCGAAGCCCGCACTCCCCTTGCCGACGATGATGGCCGCCCGAAGCGTCGTCAGCGCGTAGTCACCGTCCGCGAGAATGTGTTCGACCTCCCGCCGGGATTTGAGATGTTCGGACAGCCGGTCGCGCTCGGAGCCGAGACCGCCGAGGTAGACGACGCGGTCGACTCCGGCCGTGCTGGCAGCGGCCGAGAAGTTCCGTGCGGCCCGTCGGTCGCGGTCCTCGAAGTCGCCGCCGGACTGCATCGAGTGGACGAGATAGTACGCGGCGTCGACGTCGAGAGCGGCGTCGAAGCTGCCCGGTTCGAGGAGGTCGCCTTCGACGACGCGGGCCGCGGCAGGGCCGGTGTACCGGCCCGCGTCGCGGACGAGGACCGTCACCTCGTGGTTGGCGTCGAGCAAGGCGGGGACGAGGCGGCTTCCGACGAAGCCGGTCGCGCCCGTGACGAGGACTCTCATGATAGTGTTTCACGTACGCGACTCGGATAACTGTTCCCGCTGGTTCCGACCGCTGCTATCCGTCCGGTTCGGGCGCGCCGCGGGCGACCTCGATACGGGCCGCTGCGCCCTCTGCGGTGCTCGCGTCGGAGCCGACGTCGCCCGCGAGTTCCTCCCACGCAGCGGCGGCCTGTCCCGCCCAGGAGTCCGCGGCGAGTGCCTCCTCGCGGGCACGCTCGACACGCGCGTCGTCGACCGTCAGCGACCCCGGCGCGCTGGCGACGGCGACGGCGACGAACCGGGCACGGTCGGTCGCTGTCGCCTCGCCCGCCGCGAGACGGTCGACGGGACCCGCCAGTGCTTCGGCGTCGGGGTAGGCGAACAGCTTCGTCCCCAGCGCGTGGGGACCGAGTGCGAGTCCGACGTCCTCGGGCGGCGTGTCGTCGAGCAGTCGCTCGCCGCCGTAGGCCGCTTCGACCCGCTCGCACTCCGTCTCGCGGTCCAGCGTGAGGTTCTGGCCGGGGTAGTCGGAACAGGTGCGCGGGTAGAGCTCCGAGCCGTGGATGCGACACCGGAGCGTCTCGGGGTCGAGAAAGACACAGCTGTCGAGCCACGTCCGGTCGAGACCGAACGGGCCGACCGGCTTCGGCGGCTTGCGAAGGCCGACGAAGAACACGGGTCTGCCGTCGACGGCGACGAGGTCGTGGCCGTCGACCGTGACGGACTCGTCGTCCTCGCCCGCCTCCCACAGCCGCGGCGTCATGGCGTCGCCGTAGCCCGCCCGGAGGAAGTCACGGACTTCGTCGCGCGTGAGGGGGACGAGGTTGTACGCGTCGTCGAGTGGCGGCCGCTGACCCCGACGCTCACGGTCGAGCGAGTCGGGACCGACCGGCCGCCAGTCGACACAGCAGCCGGCACAGCCGTCGCAGTTGACGTCCATGCCCTGACAGAGGATACCGCGCGACAAGAGCGTTGGTGCGGCAAGAGCCGGTCCGCCAAACCGGTCGTTCGACGAGAGCCTCCGTGCGACGACAGCCGTCGTCGGCGCGGTACGGCGGCCATACCGACCGCAAGCCCCCGTTGCCGGTTCCCGCGGACACCATGCGCTCTGCCGTGACGACGGCCGGGGCCGCTTACCTATGCCCATAGGAGGTCTCTCAGACGTAGTCAGCAGACAGGAGAGAGATAGTGCAACCCATCACCGAGACACCACCGTATTCGCCGCCCCCAGTCCTTCCGGTCCCGAGTCGGCGGCATCTGGCCGTCTTCATCGTCCTCGTGCTCGCCACCGGCGGACTCACCGTCGGCGTGAGCGAGCCGACGGTCGCCGACCAGCCGACGCCGCCGTTGTCGCTCGAACTCGACTACGAGGTGACGGACGGACCGGCTCCCGACGTCGGCGTCCCGTCGACGAACGCGTCGGTCGAGCAGTCGCCGCCGACGCCCACGATAACGCCGGAGCCAGTCGACCGGTCTCGCGACCGCCGTTCCCGTCCATCTACGACGCCGACCGAGACGGACGACGAGCCGACGACGACTCCGACGCCGGACACGGACGAACCGAACCGAACCCCGGACTCCGGCGGGCCGACACCCGTGTCGGGGACGCCGACACCATCGGAGACGCCAACTGAGCCGACCACCCCAACTGAGCCGACGACGCCGACGACACCGACCGAACCGCCCGTCGTGACGACGACCGCACCGCCGCTCACGTTCGGTAACGTCGTCCCGGGCGACGCCGGCCAGGTGTCGCTCACGCTCGAACTGAACGCGCCGGCGCGGCTGACGCTCTACCCGTCGGCGACGGACTTCGCGGAGGGAGGTCTGACCGAACCGGAGCGGAACGCCGGCGACTACACGGCCGAGGGCGAGTTACAGAACTATCTCGCCGTGACGCTGTGGATCGACGCGAACGGAGACGGCCGCCGCGGGTTCGGCGAACAGCTCGTCTACAGCGGCCTGGCTGCCGGACTCGCGACGCCTGACGACGGTGTCGCCGTCGACGGCTGGCGCTGTCTCCCCGCGGGCCAGTACCGCCTCGCCGTCCAGTGGTCGCTGCCGACCGACACGCCGAACGTCGCGCAGACCGACAGCGTCTCTCTGTCCGTCGGTGCCGAGGCCGCGGGCTGCTGACCGACAAGGTTCTTGCCGTCTCGCCGACTCACCTTCACAAATGGCGAAGCAATCGTGTGACGGCTGTGGCAAGCGGGTCCGTATCGCTGGCGGCATCGGCGACCTCTGGAGCTTCGAGAACGCCTCCAGCGGCGGCATCGACCTCGAACTCGTCGACGGCAGCCAACACTTCCTCTGTTTCGACTGTATCGAGCGGCTGCCCGACGACCAGGAGATTACGGCCGAAGATATCGCCGCGTTGTAAGTCCACAGGAACGGAGGTTTTAGGCAGAGGCAGATGCAGGAACGAACGTGAACCCGGACCGTATCTTCGAGGGCTTCCCCGCGCCGAGCTACCGGGGAAACCAGGAGCAAGCGCTCCGTGACATCCGGGACGCCTTCGCCGCCGGCAACGACGTGGTCCTCGTCCGTGCCCCCACCGGGAGCGGCAAATCCCTCCTCGCCCGCGCCATCGCGGGCTGTGCCCGTCGCGTCGACGAGGCCGAACCCAAGGAGGCGACCGACGCCTACTACACCACGCCGCAGGTCTCTCAGCTGGACGACGTCGCCACCGACGACCTCCTGACCGATCTGAAAATCATCCGTGGCAAGGGCAACTACGACTGTATCCTCCCGGGCGAACACGACACGCCCGTCAACCGCGCGCCCTGCGTCCGCGAGAAGGGCTTCGACTGCACCGTCCGCCACCGCTGTCCCTACTTCTCGGACCGCGCCATCGCCTCCTCGCGCTCTATCGCGGCGATGACGCTCGCGTACTTCATGCAGACCGCCGGCTCCGACGTCTTCCGCAAGCGGGACGTCGTCGTCATCGACGAGGCCCACGGTCTCGCCGAGTGGGCGGAGATGTACGCGACCATCGAGGTCAAACCCCGTACTGTCCCCGTTTGGGACGACATCGGCGTGCCGGACATCGACGCCGCGGACGACTCCGTCGACCGTGCGGCACGCTTCGCCGAGACGCTGATGGGCGTCTGTAAGCGCGCCAAGGACGACCTGATCGCCAAGCCCGAGTTGACGCCGGACGAGGCCGCCCGCCGCGACCGGTTACAGGAACTGCACGGTGAGCTCAAGTGGTTCGTCGAGGACTACCGCGACCCGACGAGCGCGACCACGTGGGTCGTCGACCAGGAGGGTGGCGAGGGCACGCCGCTCGTCATCAAGCCGCTGAACCCCGAGAAGTATCTCAAACACACCGTCTGGGACCGCGGCAACAAGTTCGCGCTCCTCTCGGCCACGATTCTGAACAAGGAGGCCTTCTGCCGACAGGTCGGCTTGAACCCCGCGAACGTCGCGCTCGTCGACGTCGACCACACCTTCCCCGTGGAGAACCGACCGCTCTACGACGTGACGCAGGGGAAGATGACCTTCGAGCACCGCGACGAGACGATTCCCAAGATCGCCCGTCTCCTGGTTCGCTTGATGGCGAAACATCCCGACAAGAAGGGGCTGGTCCACGCCCACTCCTACGGGATTCAGGAGAAGCTCGCGACGCGGCTCGCGGAGTTCGGCGTCGGCGAGCGCGTCCGCATCCACAGCCGCGAGGACCGCGACGCGGAACTCGACGCCTGGAAGGCGACCGACGAGCCGGAGCTGTTCATCTCGGTCAAGATGGAGGAGGCCCTCGATTTGAAGGGCGACCTCTGTCGGTGGCAAGTCCTGTGTAAGGCACCCTATCTCAACACCTCCGACTCGCGGGTCGCCCGACGACTGGAGGAAGGCCAGTGGGCGTGGTACCACCGCGCCGCCCTACGGACGGTCATCCAGGCCTGTGGCCGGGTCGTCCGCGCACCCGACGACTACGGCGACACCTACCTCGCGGATTCGAGTCTCCTCGACCTCTTCGACCGCGCACAACCCGATATGCCCGACTGGTTCCGCGACCAAGTAGTGAGAATGTCGAAGCCCGACCTGCCCGACTTCGACCCCGACGCAGCACTCGGTGAAGTGTCCGGCGGCCACCGAACGGGCGGGTCGAGTCGGGGGCGTCGCGGGCGACGCTCGACTGGGTCCTCGGGCGTCAAGCAGTCCAGTGCCGAGCAGCGGAAGAACCATCCGCTCTCGGACGTCTGGGGCGACGGTTAGAAGAAGACCGCGGTGCTCACGTAGACGAAGACTGACGAGCCGACGAGCAACGCGGCCAGCACGAGTGCGAGGAGTTGCTGTCTATCCATACTGTCCGATTCGACTGCAACGAGTTAGGTTTCACTGACTGCCGTCAGCGGCGGCGGGCCGAAGCGAGTGCGAGGAGACCGAGGAGGGCGACCACGCCAGCGAGGACGCCGAAGCCGGGAGAGGTCGTGCTCGTCGTCGCGTCCGCCGTTCCGGCTCTATCGGTTCCGTCGGGGGCGAAGACGGCACGGTAGCCGTCGAGACCGTCGCCCGGCCACGTCGCGACCTCGTCCGACTCCTCGGCCGGGACGGGTGTCGACTCGACGAGTCCGTAGCCGTCGGGCGCGCGGACACTGACCGCGCCGTCGAAGGCGAACCCGTCCGCGAACGGTTCCGCGAGGACGAGTCGGTCGCCGTCGACGACGGCCAGCCCGTCCCAGTCCACCGAGAGCGCGACGATGCCCGTGTCGCCCTCGACGGTGACCGTGGTCCCGGCGTCGCGGACGCCCGTCTCACGACCCGTCTCGGCAGCGAGCGTCCGTGCGACCGACCCCATCCGGTCGGCGAACCGCGCCTGCATCGTCGCCTGCGCGGACTCGTTGGCCCGGACCCGCTCGAAGGCGGTCCGCTCGGCGTCGGTCGTGAGGTCGAAGCCGCGAACCAGCGTCACCGTCGCCGACCCGTCGGTGCGGAGGTCGACGACGAGACTGGCGTCGCCGGTGTCCGTCGCCGACGACTGTGCGGCGACCGGTCCGGCCAGTCCGCCCGTCACGAGGAGGACGGCAGCGACGAGCGCGGCCGACCGGCGGAGGTAGGGCATTTACCGGCCCCCGTCGCTCCCTGAGTCGCTGTCGTCATCGTCACGGTCGTCGTCTTCACTATCATCGTCGTCGCGGTCGCGGTCGTCATCGCTCTCGTCGTCGTCGTCGTCGCGCTCACGATCCTCCTCATCGCGGTCGTCACTGTCATCGTCGTCACGGTCGCGGTCGTCATCGCTCTCGTCGTCCCGCTCACGGTCGTCGTCGGAGTCGTCGTCACCATCCACTTCGACCTCGCCGACGCGGAGCGTGTCTCCGTCGGCGACGAGGGTCAACTCGGCCTCGAACTCGCCCTTGACGATCTCCAGTTCGAGGTCCTCGCGGATCGTCGCGTCGAAGCTGACCACGCCGTCGGCGTCGGTGGTGCCGACGCGTTCGCCGTCGGCGAAGACCGTCGCGTCCGCAACGCCGTTCCCTTGGTAGGTCACGGTCACGGTGACGCGGCCGTCGGTCTGCTCGGCGTCGACCCGGAGGTCGCGGACGATGCGGTCGTCGTCGTCCTCACCGAACTCGAACTCCAGTTCACCCTCGGCCTCGCCGTGCTCGGCACGGAACTCGGCCTCACCGTCGGTGGGGAGGGTCACGTCGACCGTGCCGTCGGCATCGGTCGTCCCGATGCTCCGGTCGTTCAGCGTGACGGTCGCGCCCTCGACGGGCGTCCCGTCGGCGAGGACCTGTACGGTCACTGACTCGCCCGGGGCGACGGTGCCGTCGACGACGAGCAGGCGGAGGCGTTCGCGACGGTCGTCGCGGTCATCGTCGTCGTCGTCGCGGTCGTTGTCTGCATCGTCACGGTCATCGTCCTCGTCGTCCCCATCGCGGGCTTCGATCTCCTCTTCGAGGCGGAACACCTCACCCGTCGAGCCGTCGACGCGGACCTCGGCCTCGCCCTCGGAGCTGGCCGAGTCGAGAACGAACTCGAACTTGTAGTAGCCGCTCTCAGGGTGGAC
Organism: Halogranum gelatinilyticum; assembly: GCF_900103715.1. Taxonomy (NCBI): domain Archaea; kingdom Methanobacteriati; phylum Methanobacteriota; class Halobacteria; order Halobacteriales; family Haloferacaceae; genus Halogranum; species Halogranum gelatinilyticum. The sequence continues at coordinate 204,005 of NZ_FNHL01000001.1, forward strand.
GCTGGCTCTCTCCAGCGTCCACTCGCCGTTCGCCGGGGTCGAGAGGATGTCCTGGGCCGTGTCCAACGCAGCCGACTGGCTGACGGTGATGTTCCTGTCGGCGTCACGCGGGCGGCTGAACTCGCGTGACTCCTCGCCGTCCTCGCTCTCGAACTCGATGCGGAGGCCGTCGGCCGTCCGGAGTTCGAGTTCGCCCTCACGCTCGCCGGTGAACCGCTCGAAGAGAGCGGCCGCGCCGACGCCGCGGAGGTCGTCGAGGTCCGAGACCGACGTCCGGAGGGCCGACTCGTTCAGGCCGGCAGCCCGGAGTTCGAGTGCCGAGAGGCCCTCACTGCGGACTTCGAGCCGCTCGTAGCTTCGGACGACGTTCTCCGCGCGGGCGTTCAACGTCGCGAGCCGCTGGGCGTACTGCGAGGCGGTGATGCTACCGTTCTCGTACGCAGCCGTGGCCGTCTCGTAGTCGGCGCGGATGGCTTCTGCACGCTCGCGGAGGGCTGCCCCGCGCGTCGCGACGGCTTCGACGCGAGTCTCGTCGTCGCCGTCCTCGTATTCGACGTCGAAGGCGGTCTCGTCGACCTCCGTCTGGATGTCGTCGTTCGTCACTGCGAGGACGGTCGCGAGCTGCGCGCCTGTCGAGACGTCGACGCTGTCGTTCGTCGTCTCGTTACCGGCCGTCTCGTTCGACTGCTGTGCCACGAGCGCGCCGCCGACGGCGTTCGGGCCGTTGGTGTCGCCCGTCACCGCCATTGCTCCCGCGGCCGCGGGGACGACCGTCCCCACGAGGAGCAGTGCGGTCACGAGCAGGACGCCGATTCGTTGTCTCATCACTCTCCCGTTCGCCCTCGGGGGATATCAACCGGGCAAATTCTCGCGACGAATCCCGTCGTCTCCGTCCGGTTTGCAGTCGTTTGCACCGAATTTCACGGGATTCTGTGGGAGGAAGCTACAGCCTCTTGTACCCCGGCAGCCACCTTCCTGTCAGAAAATGCAGTTACGTCACTCGCGGACCGCCGCCGTGGTCGCCCTCGGTGTGTGCCTCTCGCTCCTCGTGGCAGCCGTGGCTGGGCCTGCGGTGGCCCTCTCATCGGGGACGCCGACTGCCCTCTCTCCCGCTGCCGACTCGCCCGCGCTCGCACAGGAGCAGCCGATCGCGGACACGACCGTCACGCGCATCGAACTGTCCGAGAACGGGACGGCCCGGTGGACGGTCCAGATCCGGACCGCCCTCGACAGCCAAGAACGCGTCGAGGAGTACCGCGCCTTCCAGTCGCGGTTCCGCGCGAACACCAGCCAGTATCTCGACCCCTTCCGCACGCGCATCACGGGGACGGTGAGAACCGCCGCGAACGAGACGGGTCGGGAGATGCGCGCGACGGACTTCGCGGCCTCGACGACGATTCAGGAGGTTCCCCGCCGGTGGGGGATCGTCACCTACGAGTTCACGTGGACGAACTTCGCCGTCGCCGACGGCGAGGATGTGACTATCGGCGACGTCTTCGGCAGCGGTTTCTTCCTCGCAGCGGGCGACACACTGGAGCTTCGTGCACCTGCGGGCTACGAGTTCACGACGGTCGACCCCGAGGCCGACCAGCGAGAACCGGGGCTCGTCGCGTGGGTCGGCCGGACGGATTTCGCGGTCGACCATCCGCAGGCGACCGCCGTCGCCACGGACGGCGCGGATTCGCCAGCCGGGGGCGACAACGGTTCGACAGAGAGACCGAACGGGTTAACTTGGCTCCCCGCAGTCGCCGTCGGCCTGCTGCTCCTCGCGGTCGGTGTCGGTGGCGTCGTCTGGTACCGTCGGCGAGCGTCCGGTGTCGGCCCGTCGGCTGCGACGCCCTCGGCGTCCTCGGCCGGGACCACCACTCCCGCAGCATCACCACCGTCTGGTGACGGTCGTGACAGCAGTGACGCCGACGGTACTGACGGCACTGACGACGCCGACGATGTAGGCGATGCCGACGACGCTGACGACACCGACGATGTAGGCGATGCCGACGACGCTGCCGACACCGACGACATTGGCGACACTGGCGACGAGTCTGGTACTGCAGCCGGTCCGACCGGTGACGAACTCCTGACCGACAGCGACCGGGTGCGACGGCTGCTCGACGGTGCGGGCGGCCGGATGAAGCAGGCCGACGTCGCCGACGAACTGGACTGGTCGGCGTCGAAGACCTCCCGGGTCGTCGCCGACATGGCCGACGAAGGGCTGGTCCGCAAACTCCGACTCGGTCGCGAGAACGTGCTGGAACTCGTCGGGGAGTCCGAGGACTAGTACTCCAGATACGTCAGATACGTCTCCCCCTCGTATTGGGCGAGCCAGTCACCGTAGCTGCCGCGCTCGCCCGAGAGCGGTTCGTGCGCGTCGAACCGGTCGGCGACCGACTGGAACGCCGCACTGTCCTCGAAGTAGCCGCCGTCGATGGCCTGCTCGACGACCTCGCGCTCGGCGTCACTCAGCCCCGAGAGGGTGAACAGATACCGCTCGCGCAACTGGGCGGCGTACGCCTCGCTGCTCGCGGCGACTTCGGTCGCCGTGTAGCGGTAGGTCTCGACGGTAAGCTCGCGGCTCTCGCCCACTTCCACGGGGTAGGCCTCACCCTCGTAGACGACGGCGTCGTACTTGGGGGTGGGGACGAGCACCGACGCGTCGCGTTGTTCGTTGCTGTATCGGACGAAGACACCGATGTCGGTCCCGTCGTTGTCCGGGGCGTCTTCGTCCGGCGGGAAGAGTCCCGAGAGGACCTCACGGTCGTGCGTCGGGAGGTCGGCGTAGTCGACGGCGCGGGTCGGGTTCTTGACGGGGTCGTAGTCCAGCCGGACGTCGTAGCCCGTCTCGGTCCGTTCGTCGACGACCTCGTAGCTGAACTCGTAGTAGGCGTCGTCCTCGCGGACCGGACGGTCGGCGTCGAGCGGCGGCGACGTCCCGGTCGTCGTGGGTCTCTCACCGGCGACCGCGGCGGCGATGAGGGCCTGCTCGTCGGGCGCGCCCTCGGTGCTCCGGCGGTGGGCGAGTTCGGTGTCGTCGACGGCGTTCATGTCGAGGACGACGGGCGGATGGCCACAGCCGGCGAAGGCGGGCGCGAGGAGGGCACCAGTCGTCGCAAGGAACTGGCGGCGTTGCATACCTCGGTCTTTCGCCGCTCCGTTGAACGTCTTGTGGATGACACGTCCGGCTCGGCGTGTGTCACCGCGAACGCTGTGAACGCCTCCCACAGTCGCTCTTCTGCCCGTTCGTTCCGATTCCGCGAATATTGCCAAACGAGTTCTAAATGATTGTTCACACTGCTACTTGGGTTTCAACTTCTATTTGGGAAATTTGTTCATATGTCTCGATTAACGCTGGTAGGCGAAAGATACTGAGAGCGATTCTCACGATAGCTTTACATACTCGTCCGCAGTAGAGTTGGTTGTACACCGATGCACACCCACGCCCTCACTCAGGCGCTGACGCTCTATCGCAGCGGCACACTCACCCTCGCGCAGGCAGCGTCTCGCGCAGGACGCACGACAGAAGAGTTCACAGCGGTTCTCGAACAGTACGGTGTCGACAAACGTCCCGAGACGCCCTCGGTCGGCGTCGACCCCGACCACCACGTCCGCGCCGACTAACTGCCTCGTTTTACCTGCTCTCCGCGTCCGACGGGACGACGTGTAGCCCTGCCCGACTTTTCAGTACATTGACCATCGGCTCGTCGGGGTCGAAAAAGTCCGGCCGGGCGATGGTCTTGGCCTCGAACGTCTCGGGGTCGAGCACCTGCACCGCGTGCTCGTCCTCGACGGTGACGACGGTCGTCTCCTCGGCGTCGTCTACCGTCCCCAACTTCGTCGCTGGCGGCGTCTCGCCCTCCTCGAACCGCGACTCGTAGTGCTCGCCCGTCGTCAGCCGCGTCCCCTTCAGGTTCCCGCGCGCGCTCGTGACGAGGACCGGTCCCCCGTCGTCGTCGTCCAACTCGATGATGTCGCCCTGGGTGAACTTCGGCAGCCGAATCGCGTAGGTGACGCGGTAGACCTCGTTGCCGTCGCCGTCTTCGGTGACGAGCGTCGGGTAGTTCTCGACGCTGCCGCCGAGTTCGCGCGTGATACGGCTCGAGACGGCCTGTCCTAACTGGTTTGTCGAGAGCTTGATGTTGACGCCCTCGTCGGTCTCCTGGGTCTCGGTGATGAACGCGTTGCGGTCGCCCGCCTCCTCGCGGTCGGCGATGATGTCCTCGGCGATCTCGACGGCACGGGCGTCCTCCTCGGGCGTCGGCGTCCGGTCGGTCCCTCTCACTTGCACGAGACTGGCCCAGTAGCCGCCGGCCTTGCGGCCGCACTGCTTGCACGTCTGGCGGGAGATGTGGACCGGCACGACCGCCTCCTCTTCGAGGAACGTGTCGCGGACGATCCCGTTGAACCGACAGTGCATCCGGATGGTGTTCTGGTCGACCTGCTCGGGTTCGACGGCCCACGACACCTCTTGGGCTTTGACGTGGACGCCGAGTGCTGCCTGCACTTCGTCGATGGCGACGTCGGTGTAGTCTTTCGCGCCGACGTCGACCCACCGCTTGCCGCGGTAGACGGCCCCGCAGTGGGCACAGACCATGACCTCGATGCGCTCGGGGGCGTCGACGAGGTCGAAGTCCTCGAAGTAGCAGGCGTCACAGAGGACGGCGTCGCGCTCGCGGGGGGTTCCCGGGAGCGGCTCCTCCCGCTCCTCGACGGGGTCCCCACAACGCGGACAGAATTCGCCTGACTGACTCATTGTTGGTGCTTCGTAGGACAGTGTGCTGTTTAAGCCCCGCGAAGCGTCGGCTGGGGGTTCGTTTGGTGTCGCCTCTCGTGATTCGGTGACCGTTTCGAATCTGATAGATGTGGTGTGCTGAACCGAGGACTCGAGTCGGTCAACAGAGCGTGCTGCTGGAACGACCAACCGGATGTACGCTGGGGACAACTATTATCGACACACCGAAACTATCGACGTACATCGATGGACTCGTCGCTCCGGTTCCTCCTCGTTGCTGGCGCGGGCCTGTTGATTGGCGTCCCTCTCTGGATGACCCTGTTGGCACCCGAGATGCTTTCGTTCTCACTGTTCACCAGTCTGGGGTTTTGGGGTCCAGTAGCCTTCATCCTGCTCGTAATGCTCGTTTCCTTCCGAGCAGCCCAACGGACGAAGTAGCACGGCCCGTCCGTCAGACCGTCAGCTCCGGCTCGTCGAGTTTCTCGTCGGCTGCCTCGCGCCACGAGTGGTCGGGCGTCCAGCCGAGCAGTTCCGCAGCCTTCGCCGTCGAATACGCGGACTGGTCGCCGTCGACGTCGCAGTCGTCAGGAACCTCGCCGTAGAACTCCTGCATCAACTCGACCAGGCTACGACCGAGCGCGTTGTCCGGGCCGACGCAGTTGAACGCCTCGTGGCCCTCGATTGTTCCATCCCTCGTTCCCTCCAGCGCGGCCTGCACGAGGTTCACTACGTCGCGGATGTCGACGTAGGACCAGTAGTTGCCCGCGCCGGCATCGAGGTTCGAGGTGTAGCCCTCGTCGCGGCAGAGATACGCGCCGGGATACTGAATCCACGAGGGGCGGATAGAGGCGACGGGAACGCCGTCGCGCCGAGCGACGGATTTGGCGATTTCCTCGGCGGCAACCTTCGAGAGACCGTAGTCGTCCTCCGGGCGGAGCGCGTGTGCCTCGGAGATGGGGAGTTCGTCCGGGACCGGCGTCTCGCTCGCGCCGAAGAAGCCGTAGGCTCCGTCGCTGGAGGCTTGGACGACTCGGGCGTCGACACGGCCCGCCGCGGCGAGGACGTTGTAGCTGGCGAGCGTGTTGTTCTCGAAGACATCGCCGCCGGGATGTCGGCCCGCCACCGGAATCGCACCCCAGTGGACGACGGCGTCGGGAGCCACGTCGGTCACGAGGTCGAAGACCGACCCTCGCTTCGTGAGGTCGAGTGCGCGAAACTCGATGCCCTTCCGACCCTGTGCGTCGAAGCCGGGATGGTCGAAGTCGGCGCAGACGACCTCGTAGTCGTCGGCGAGTCCGTCGACGAGCCAGCGACCCGACTTGCCGAGACCGCCGGTGACGAGAACAGTTTGCATGAACGAGTCGACGCGGGTCGGCGGAAAATAGGCGACGGATTTCTTAGGAGTACAGTTCTGGGTCCGCAACGTCCGCCTCGGCGGCCTCACGCCACGAGTGTTCGGGTTCCCAGCCGAGCAGGCGTGTAGCCTTCGCCGTCGACAGTGCCGACTGGTCGCCGTCGAGGTCGCAGTCTTCCGGAACCCTGTCGAAGAACGCCTCGACGGCCTCGGTGGTGGGGCGGTCGAGGTAGTTGTCCGCCGCGGCGGCGTGGAACGCTTCGTGGCCGGGATGGGCGGTGTCGAGCGCGGCGGCGACGAGTCCGGCCACGTCGCGGATGTCGACGTAGCACCAGAAGTTGCCCGCGCCCGCTTCGAGGTCCGAGGGGTCGTCCCAGTCGACGCTCGGGAGGGTACGGCAGTTGTACTCGCCGGGATACTGGATCCACGAGGGGCGGATAGAAGTAACAGAGACGTCGTAGCGGCGGACGACCATCTTCGCGATCTCCTCGCCGACGACCTTGGAGACGCCGTAGGGGTCCTCCGGCCGCTGGGCGTGGGCCTCGGTGATGGGGAGTTCGTCGGGCAGAACCTTCTCCTGGGAGAAGGGGAAGCCGTAGGAACTCTCGCTGGAGGCCCAGACGACCCGCGCGTCGGCGCGGCCCGCGGCGACGAGGACGTTGTAGGTCGACAGCGTGTTGTTCTCGAAGACGTCGCCGCCAGGGTGGCGTTCGGGCGAGGGGATCGCTCCCCAGTGGACGACGGCGTCAGGGTCGAGGTCGGTCACGAGGTCGAAGACACTTCCTCTCTCTGTGAGGTCCAGCGCGCGGAAGTCGACGTTGTCGCGGGCGTCGACTTCGAAGCCGGGGTGGTCGAGGTCGGCGCAGACGACCTCGTAGTCGTCGGCGAGGCGGTCGACGAGCCAGCGGCCGGAGCGGCCGAGGCCACCGGTCACGAGTACAGATTCGGTCATATGGTCACCTCTCTCGGCCGGAGACAAGTAGGCTAGCGTGGCGGCAGCGTCTCGCGACGTGGCTGACGCTCTTCAGTTGGTGTCGAACAGTTGGTATGTTGTCTCAGCGGGGGTCAGTGGGCCCAAAGCCCGTGTTCCGTCCGGGCGTGTGCCACGAGGTCCTCGGTCGTCGCGAACATCTCTCCACAGCTACACTTGTGGTTTTCCGAGGGTTTTGTCTGGCGTGTCGCCATACCAAGCCGTTTCGACCGGAATTATAATATTTTTTCGGCAGGGTTACGTTGACGAGTCTCACGGGACACGTTCTCATAGGACGAGAGGACCGCTAGCACGTGGAGACGGCGGCCCTACCGCCCGGCTGCTGCTGTGTCACGGCATACCCAACTCCGGCAGCGTTTATAGGTCAGAGTGGCTAGGTGCGCGCATGGACTGGAAACCGGACTGGGGACTCAGGGGCCGCATGGTCCTGACGATGTTCCTCCTGTTCGCCCTCTACATCGTGTTCGTCGGTGCGATGGTGACGTTCACCGACTACGGCGCGATTGCACTCCCGCTCATGGCTGTCTTCCTCTTCGTACAGTTCTTCTTCAGCGACAAGCTCGCGCTCTACAGCATGGGCGCGAAAGAGGTCTCCGAAGAGGAGTATCCCGAACTGCACGCGATGATCGGTCGGCTCTCCCAGCAGGCCGACCTCCCGAAGCCGAAGGTCGCCGTCGCCGACTCGCGCGTCCCGAACGCCTTCGCAACGGGCCGGAGCCAGAAGAGCTCCGCCGTCGCCGTCACGACGGGCATCATGCAGACGCTCGACAAAGACGAGCTGGAAGGCGTTCTCGCCCACGAGCTCGCCCACATCAAGAACCGCGACGTGATGGTCATGACCATCGCCTCGTTCCTCTCGACGGTCGCGTTCATGATCGTCCGCTGGAGCTTCTTCTTCGGCGGCGGTGGCCGCGACCGCAACGGCGGCGGTGGTGGCGTCCTCGCCGCAATCGCGGTCTCGCTCGTCGTCTGGGTCATCTCGTTTATCCTCATCCGCGCGCTCTCGCGGTACCGCGAGTACGCCGCCGACCGGGGTGGCGCGGTCATCACGGGCAAGCCCTCGGCGTTGGCCTCCGCGCTCCTGAAGATCTCGGGGCGGATGGACAACGTCCCGAAGGAGGACATGCGCGAGCAGGCGGAGATGAACGCGTTCTTCATCATCCCCATCAAGAGCGGCTTCATCGGCAAGATCGCCAGCACGCACCCGAGCACCGAGAAGCGCGTCGCCAAGCTCCGTGAACTCGAAAAGGAGATGGAGACGCGGTAACCGCCTTCACAGCCCACCAGACTTATTCTTCCGCCGTTCGCGCTTCGGCCATGCACTGGTCCCGTGACGTCCGGTTAGTCGCGACCACCGTCGGCTGCGGTGTGCTCGTTCTCGCCGGCTACGTCGCCTTCGCTGCCCTCCTCGTCGGCTGGCTCCGGTGGTTCGGCGTCTTCGTCGGTCTCGGCTTCGGCTGTCTGCTCTTCGCCTTTCTCGTCGCCGGGCCGCCATTGACCCTCCGCGGTGTCGACGCGAACGTGCTCTCGGCGGAGGACGCCCCGCAGCTCCTCGCGGCCGTCCAGCGACTCGCCCAGCAGGGCGGCGTCACTGATCCCGACGTCGCCGTCGTCGACACCGCCGAGCCGAACGCCTTTACCGTCGGCTGGGGACGCGGGGCGACGCTCTGCGTCACGACCGGACTGTTGGCGACGCTCGACCGTGACGAGTTGGAGGCCGTCCTCGCGCACGAACTCGCACACGCGACGAACTACGACGCGGCCGTGTTGACCGTTGCGTCGCTGCCGACGCTGTTGGGTCTCTCCACGGTCGAGACGAGCCGCGACGTCGCCAGCGAGGGCGTCCAAGCGGTCTTCCTCGCGCTCCTCTTTGGCGTGCTCTCGGCGGTCCTCGTCGTCGCCACTGCCCCCGTCGTCGTCGCCCTGTCGCGAGCGCGGGAGTACGCCGCCGACCGCGGAGCCGTCGCACTGACGGGCGACCCGGCCGCGCTCGCGTCGGCACTGCGGACGTTGGCACAGGCCGCCAAGAACGACGAAGCGAACGGCCCACCGACGACTGACGCCCGCGAACTCGGCCTCGTCAGTGCCTTCTGCGTGGTCGAACCCGTCACCGCGCCGTTGCCGTGGCTCCACCCCTCGACCGAGCGGCGGGTCGCTCGCCTCCGTGACCTCGAACGGTCGGTGGAAACGACCTAAGTCCCCCGCGCTCTCAGGGACCTCCATGGGACTCTTCGACTCGCTTCGGTCGGCGTTGGGCCTCCGCGCCGAGGCCGACGCCACCCGCGCGGCCGACCCCGAGGACCTCTTCGGGATGAGCACGGCGTATCTGACGATGGAGGCCGACCTCGGCTTCGACCCCGCCGGCGAGGCGGCACTCTGCTTTTCGTCCGTGGACAGTACGGACTTCGCCGAGACGCTGGACAACGTCGAGGCCATCCTCCGGGCCGGTGAGGAGGAGACGGGCACCGTCTTCCGGCGGTACGAGGACGACCACGGCTACCACTGGGTCGTGCTCGAAGACGACGACCCCGAGGACCTCGTGACGAGCGTCCACTTCGCCGCCGACGAGTTCATCGAGCAGGGGTACGGCTCGCGGCTGCTCGCTGCTGTCTTCGGCTTCCGAAAGGACGGCTCGCAGGCGTACTGGATCTACTCGTTCCGCCGCGGGAAGTACTACCCCTTCGCGCCCACGCGCCGACACGAACGCGACCAACAGCTGGAGTTCAAACTGGAGACGGTGCTGGACGGCGAACTCGGCATCGAATCCGACGAGCAGTTCTGGTATCCGCTGTGGCCCGACACGCCGGGCAACCATCCGTGGGAGTAGTCCGACCGAGCTGTCTTTCCGGCCGACAGTAACTCGGTCGCTTCGCGCTCTTCGTTTCTAAACCCTCACGAGACTGTGCTACCGACCACCATGCAGTCACCTGGTTTCACTTTCACCTTGCTGTTAACGAGGGTTTATGTGTGGATAGGCGTAAGGACTGGTTACGATGGCAGAAGACGACCTCGAAAACCTCCCCGGAGTCGGTCCCGCAACCGCAGACAAGCTCACAGACGCAGGCTTCAACACCTACGAGAGCCTCGCCGTCGCGAGTCCGGCGGACCTCGCGAACAAGGCGGACGTCGGCGACAGCACGGCGACGGACATCGTCCGCGCCGCCCAGGACGCCGCCGACATCGGCGGCTTCGAGACCGGGACGGCCGTCCTCGAACACCGCCAGCAGATCGGCAAGCTCAGCTGGCAGATCCCCGAAGTCGACGAGCTCCTCGGCGGCGGGCTGGAGACGCAGTCCATCACCGAGGCCTACGGTGAGTTCGGTGCCGGGAAGTCTCAGATCACCCACCAGATGTCGGTCAACGTCCAGCTTCCCAAGGAAGTCGGCGGCCTCCGCGGCAGTGTCATCTTCGTGGACTCGGAGGACACCTTCCGTCCCGAGCGGATCGACGACATGGTCCGCGGTCTCGACGACGACGTACTGCAGGCCACGATGGACGACCGTGGAATCGAGGGCTCGCCCGACGACGAGGAGGCGATGGACGAACTCATCGCGGACGTCCTCGACAAGATCCACGTCGCGAAGGCGTTCAACTCCAACCACCAGATGCTCCTCGCCGAGAAGGCCGAGGAACTCGCCAACGAGCACGAGGACACCGAATGGCCCGTCCGCCTGCTCTGTGTCGACTCGCTCACGGCGCACTTCCGTGCGGAGTACGTCGGCCGTGGTCAGCTCGCCGACCGCCAGCAGAAACTCAACCGCCACCTCCACGACCTCGACCGCATCGGCAACCTCTACAACGCCGCGGTCATCGTGACGAACCAGGTCGCCTCGAACCCCGACTCCTACTTCGGCGACCCGACCCAGCCTATCGGTGGCAACATCCTGGGCCACAAGTCGACGTTCCGTATCTACCTCCGCAAGTCGAAGGGCGACAAGCGGATCGTCCGCCTCGTCGACGCGCCGAACCTGGCCGACGGCGAGGCCGTCATGCGCGTGCAGGACGGCGGCCTGAAGCCGGAATAGGCGCGACTGGTTTTCGGTTCGGTTCTTTCTCGCGGCTTCTCTCTTTGCGTGGCTCCGACCCGGCGAGCGGACACTGAGTTATGTCTCCTCAGCACCATCTATCGGACATGACTGCTCGGATGGACACCGTGATGTGGGTTCTCGCTGCGCTCTACGCCGTCGTCCTCGTCGCCGCGTTGTACGCGCTGTCGGTTGGCGACGAGTCGCTGTCTCAGGTGGTTGCCGTGAGTGCGATCGCGCTCACCGGCGTCGCGGCGTGGTCGGCAGTCGTGGCGCGGCGGCGTGGCTGGGCGTAGCGTACGACTTAATTCGATGGGTCATCTGCGAATCTGCAAACGTCTCGAAAGCCCACGTGTTCTCGACTCCCGCGGCTCGCTGTGCTCCTCGTCGGTCGCTTCGCTCCCCCCTGTGGTGCTTACGTCGCCGGGGTTCGTCGAGAACACGTCCCCTTTCAGTCCCACCCAACAACACCGCACGGCCACGTCCTCCCCAACCGATTCGCTCACTCGCATGCGCTCGTTCACTCATCCCTCGCGTGCGTGTCTCGCGGCCGTCGCCGCGAAGCCACGCGCCGGAGATGAGTCTCAGTCGGTCGTCGAGAGGAGAGAAAGAGTCGAAGAAACGCCGTTATTCCTCGGTGCTCGTCTTGTCGAGGTCGATTTCGCCCTCGTAGATCTTGGCACCGTCCTGGGCCACCTTCTCGGCGAGCACGGCGCACTTGATGCGCATCGGGCTGATGTCGACGCCGAGCATGTCGACGATGTCGTCGCGGTCCATCTCCTTCAGTTCGGCGACGGTCATGCCCGGGAGTTTCTGCGAGAGCATGCTGGCACTGGCCTGCGAGATGGCACAGCCGTCGCCGGAGAAGGCGACGTACTCGATGGTCTCGCCGTCGTCTTCGAGGCGGACGTCCACCCGGATGGTGTCGCCACAGGAGGGGTTCTCCCCGACGTGCGAGAAGGTGGGGTCCTCCATCTCGCCGTAGTTGCGGGGGTTCTTGTAGTGGTCGAGAATCTGCTGCCGATACATGTCGGAGCCCATGCCCATAGTTGGCCGTTCGTAAGTGAGTGCGCTGTAAAAGGATTCCGGGGTACGTGGGTCGAGAGGTCGGTTCAGCCCCCGAAGAGGCGCGCGGACGACGCCGCTTCAGGCGAATAACACTGAGACGGCTGGGTGTCTGCGCCCACAGAGGGGCGCACGTACCGTGCCGTATCAGGCAAACAACACTTCCGCGGCAGCGTGTCCGCGCCTCACGAGGAGGCGCGTGGACGACGCCGCTTCAGGCAAACAACTCTCGCGCGCCGTCGATAGCTTCGACCAGCGCGTCGATCTCCTCGCGCGTGTTGTAGATGTAGAAGGAGGCACGCGTCGAGGCGGGTGCACCGAGCTTGTCGTGCAGCGGCTGGGTACAGTGGTCGCCGGCGCGGACGGCGACGGCGTAGTCGTTGAGGATACTGGAGAGGTCGTGGGCGTGGACGCTGCCGAGGTTGAACGCGACGAGGCCGCCGCGGTCGTCACCCGGCGGGCCGTAGATTTCGATGTCGTCGAACTCGCTCAGCTGGTCGTAGGCGTACTCGGCGAGCAGTTCCTCGTGGGCCTGCACCTTGTCCATCCCGATGTCGTCGAGATAGTCGATGGCGGCGTGGAGACCGATACCCTGGGCGATGTTGGGCGTGCCGGCCTCGAACTTCCACGGCAGATCCTCCCACGTCGCGTCCTCGTAGGTGACCTTCCGAATCATGTCGCCACCGTAGAGATACGGCTCCATGGCTTCGAGGATGTGTTCTTTCCCGTACAGCGCCCCGATGCCCGTCGGGCCGAGCATCTTGTGCCCCGAGAAGGCGAGGAAGTCGGCGTCGATGTCGCCGACGTCGACCGGCCGCGTCGGCACCGACTGCGCGCCGTCAACGAAGATGTACGCGCCGACCTCGTGGGCCATGTCGGCCAGTTCGTCGACCGGGTTGACCGTCCCGAGCGTGTTCGAGACGTGGACGACGGAGACCATCTTCGTCGACTCGTCGATGAGCGCCTTCGCGTGCTCCATGTCGAGCCGTCCCTCGTCGTCGACGCGGATGTACTTCACCTCGGCACCGGTCTTCTTGGCGAGCTGCTGCCAGGTGACGAGCGAGGCGTGGTGCTCCATCTCGGTCAGGACGACCCGGTCGCCCGGGCCGAGTTCGTTCAGCCCCCACGCGTAGGCAACGAGGTTCATCGCCTCGGTCGTGTTCTTCGTGAAGACGATCTCCTCGCGGCCCTCCGCACCGATGAAGTCGGCGACGCGGTCGTGGGCCTCCTCGTAGGCGACGGAGGCCTCCTGACTCAGCTGGTGGATGCCGCGGTGGACGTTGGCGTTGTAGCCGTAGTAGTAGTCGACGATGCTGTCGACGACCTGTTTTGGCGTCTGGCTCGTGGCTGCGTTGTCCAGATAGACCAGCGGTTCCGTGTCCTCCGGCCCCTCACCGGGCGTACTCACGTCCCCGCCGACCTTCCGGCCGAGGACCGGAAAGTCCTCGCGGATGGCCGCGACGTCGATAGGGTACGACTGGAGTTCCATTGGGAGCGGATAGGGACTACGGGGATAACACCCCTTCGGTCGGGAGAAGCGTCGCTAACCGGATTCGGTTACGTTCGGGAGACGGACGGCTGCCGGCAGAACGAGTGACGCGACGACCCTACCGCAGCCAGAGCAACTGCGCGTGGAGCGTCCCTTCGAGTTCGAGGACGGTCTCCTCGTCGACGACGCCCGCTTCGACGGCGACGCGGACGGTCTCCTCGCCGACGAGGTTGGCGACAGCAGCACGGTGAAGGCTGTCGAGGACGGTCTCCTCGTCGGCCTCCTCGGCGTCCTCGCCGCCGTAGAAGTCCTCCGTGACGGTCAGAGAGACCTTGCCGTTCTCGTACGTCTCGCCGAGACAGTCGGGGTCACAGACCGACACGAGCAGTCCCTCGGGGGTGTCGCGCTCCTTGAGCAGCATCTAGTACTCCTCGACCATCTCGCGCTCGGCCTCCTCGCGCATCTCCTCGGCCCGCTCCATGATCTCTTCGGCCTCTTCTTCGCGACCCAGTTCTTCGAGTGCCAGCGCCTTCTCCTCGAGGATGTTCACGTTCCGCTCGCCGAGTCGAATGGCGTTGTCGTAGGCGTTGACGGCCTCCTCGTACAGCCCGCGCTCCGAGAGGAAGAAGCCGCGGTTGTACCACGCCTGCGGGAAGCGCGGGTCGACCTCGACGGCGCGCTCGGCGTGCTCCAGGGCGTCCTCGGTGTGGCCCCACTCCCAGAGCGCGTACGCGAGGTTGGTGTGGGCGGAGGCGGCGTGTTCGGAGTCCTCGTCGATTCTGAGAGCTTCCTGGTACGCGCCGATGGCCTCGTCGAACTCTTCGAGTTGGGCGTGTGCCGCGCCCTTGTTGACCCACGCCTCCTGCTCGTCGAGGGAGTCGTCCTCGGCGAACTGGGCGGCGCGGGCGAAGGCCTCCGTCGCCTCCTCGAAGCGGTTGATCTGCATATACGAGAGCCCGACGTCGATGAGACTCTGGACGTCGACGTCGTCCTGCGTGATGTTCCGTTCGTCGAGCAGGTCCGTCAGGACGTGGGAGTCGACCGGGTCGACCTTCGTCGGGTCGATCTTGAGCTCCGGCGGGTCGAGCGTGAACTCGTCGTAGTCCTCGTTGAGGCCCTGCCCCTCGGAGAACTTGTGCGGTCGGCGGTCGTCGCTCATGGTGCGGCTTTGGCCGTCACGGCGGTTAAGCCCTGCGTCACACGGCTCGGCCGTCGCCACCGCTCGTGTCCGCTCTCTTGCCCCAGCGGCTTAGCCGTTCCACCGCGTACCGTCAGGCTATGCGACTGTTCGTCAGCATCGACTTCCCCGACGCCGTCGCCGACGCCATCGCCGACGTGCAAGCCCCCCTCCGCGACCTGGCGGGGCTGACCCTCGTCTCGCCCGAGCGGGCGCACGTGACGCTAAAGTTCCTCGGCGACGTCGACGCCGAACGCGTCCCCGAAATCGAGGAAGCAATCGAGACCGCCGTCGACGCCGGCGGACTCGGCCCCTTCGAGACGACGGTCGCCGGACTCGGCGTCTTCCCGAACCTCGACTACATCAGCGTCGTCTGGGCCGGGGTCGAGGAGGGAGCCGACGAGATGACACGGCTCCACGAGGCACTGGAGCGGGAACTGACCGCCATCGGCTTCGACCCCGAGGACCACGACTTCACCCCGCACGTCACTATCGGGCGGCTGAAAGACGCCCGTGGGAAGGAGACGGTCGTGGAGGCCGTCACGGGCGACCAGCCGACGTTCGGGACGTTTCGCGTCGACGAGATTCGGCTGACCGAGAGCACGCTGACGCGGGAGGGTCCGGAGTACGAGACGGTGACACGGTTCGACCTCTGAGGCTGTCGTCCCCTCCGCCCGCGGGTCGGCAGCGAGCGGTTCGAGACCGTCGCCGTCCCCGAAACCGTGGGGCAGACTGTCGCGCAGTCGGGATGAAAGGAACAAGTCTTTATGGCGTGCAGCGGAACTCTGTCCTACTATGGGTAAGAAATCGAAGGCCAAGAAGAAGCGTCTGGCAAAGCTGGAGCGTCAGAACAGCCGCGTCCCCGCGTGGGTCATGATGAAGACCGACATGGAAGTCACGCGAAACCCCAAGCGTCGCAACTGGCGGCGAAGTAACACGGACGAGTAAGCAATGAGTGCAAGTGATTTCGAGGAGCGCGTCGTCACCGTCCCGCTCCGCGACGCGCAGCAGGCTCCCGTACAGAAGCGTGCAGACCGTGCGATGAAGACGGTCCGAAAGCATCTGTCGAAGCATTTCAAGGTCGACGAGGACGCCGTCCGCCTCGACCCGAGCGTCAACGAGGCAATCTGGGCCGAGGGTCGGCAGAACCCGCCCCGGAAGCTCCGCGTCCGCGCCGCTCGCTTCGAGGAAGACGGCGGTGCAGTCGTCGAAGCTGAAACGGCCAACTAACGGTGCTCCGCGCCTCTTTCGCTGGGTCGTCGTACGTCGGTGTCTTCGCGCGTGCAACGGACAACGTCGTGCTCGTCCGCCCCGACTTGAGCGACGAGCTCGTCGCCGACCTCGAAGCCGAGTTCGACACGCCCGTCCTCAAGACGAACGTCGCCGGCTCCGGCACCGTCGGCGCGCTGGCGACCGGCAACGAGAACGGGGTTCTCGTCTCCGGCCGCGCGACCGACCGCGAGAAGGACCGTATCGCCGACGCCACCGGGCTTCCGGTCGTCGGTCTCCCCGGCCGCATCAACGCCGCCGGTAACGTCGTCCTCACGAACGACTACGGCGCGTGGATTCATCCGGACCTCGGTGACGAGGCGGTCGACGCGGTGAAGGAGGCGTTGCAGGTCCCCATCGAACGCGGCGACCTCGGCGACGTCCGAACGGTCGGCACGGCCGCCGTCGCCAACAACAGCGGCGTCCTCTGTCATCCGAAGTCCCGCGACGAGGAACTCGACGCGCTCGAAGAGCATCTCGGCGTCCGCGCGGACATCGGGACGGTCAACTACGGCGCGCCGCTCGTCGGCTCCGGGCTCGTCGCCAACGACGAGGGCTATCTCGTCGGCGAGGAGACCACGGGTCCCGAACTCGGCCGTATCGAGGACGCGCTGGACTTCATCGACTGACCCGCAGTCTCGGAGTTCCGAGTAGGAAGATACTTCCCGCTCGCCACCACATCGTCTTTTATGAGTCAGTTTACTGTGAGCGGTCGCTTCCGGAGCCGCAAGACCTGGAAGCCGTTTACGAAGAGTGTCGAGGCAATCAACGAGAACGTCGCAAGCGAGTACGTGCTCTCGCGCTTCGGTAGCGAGCACGGTCTCAAGCGCCCCCACGTGGAGATCGAGGAGGTGACCGCAGCATGATGGGCGGCGGTCAGCAGCAGCTCCAGCAGCTCTCCCAGGAGCTTCAGGCCATCGACGAGGAGATCGAAGAGGTCGAAGCCGACATCGCAGAGCTCGAAGAAGAGAAGAACGAGATCGACGACGCCGTCGAGGCCATCGAGACGCTCGAATCGGGTTCGACGGTGCAGGTCCCGCTCGGTGGCGGCGCGTATCTCCGCGCGGACGTGCAGGACATCGACGAGGTCATCGTCTCGCTCGGCGGCGGCTACGCGGCCGAGCAGGAGCAGGGCGACGCCATCGACGCACTCCGTCGTCGGCAGGACCACCTCGACGAGGAGATCGCAGAGCTCCGCGGTGAGGTCGACGACCTCGAAGACGAGAGCTCCGAGATCGAACAGCAGGCCCAGCAGATGCAGCAGCAGATGCAGCAGCAGCAGATGCAGCAGATGCAGCAGATGCAGGGAGAAGGCGAAGGCGACGACGAGTAAGCTCCGATGTTCGACGGACTGAAAGACAAGCTCAACAGTTTCCGCAAAGACGTCGAGGAGACCGCCGAGGAGAAGGCCGAGGCGGCTGAGGAGGCCGACCAGCCGGACCAGGCGGCCGACGCCGACCAGCAGTCCGCCTCGACGGCCGACGCGGAAACCGCCGCGGTCGACGATGGCGCAAGCACCGAGAGCGACGCCGCCGCCTCGACCGAGACGCTCGTCGACGAGACGACGGACGCGGAGACGGCAGCCGAGCAGGCGGAGGCCGCGACGTCGCCAGCGGACACCGAGGTGGAGGAGTCCACCGAGTCCGTCGAGTCCGAGCCGTCGACACCGGCCGACGAACCGGTCGACGCGGAGGAAGACGAGAGCGAGATTCCCGAGTTCGCCCGGCGGTCGTCGTCCTCGAGCGACGAGGCCGAAGAGAAGGAAGGTTCCACCAGCCGCTGGCGACAGGCGAAGGCGTTCGCCACGGGCCGCATCATCATCGAGGAGGAAGACCTCGAAGAGCCGCTGTGGCAACTCCAGATGGCACTGCTCGAGAGCGACGTCGAGATGAACGTCGCCGAGCGGATGCTCGATACCATCCGCGAGAAGATGATCGGCGAGTCCCGCAAGCAGGTCGATACGACCGCGGAACTCGTCGAGGAGGCGCTGCACGACGCGCTGCTCGACGTCATCAGCGTCGGCCAGTTCGACTTCGACCAGCGGATTCAGGACGCCGACAAGCCCGTCGTCATCATCTTCACCGGCGTCAACGGCGTGGGGAAGACGACCTCCATCGCCAAGATGTCGGAGTATCTCGAATCGCAGGGCGTCTCGACGGTGCTCGCCAACGGCGACACCTACCGTGCGGGTGCCAACGAGCAGATCAGCAAGCACGCCGAGAACCTCGACCGCAAGCTCATCGCCCACGAACAGGGCGGTGACCCGGCAGCGGTCATCTACGACGCCGTCGAATACGCCGAGGCCCACGACGTCGACGTCGTCCTCGGCGACACGGCCGGTCGCCTGCACACGAGCAACGACCTGATGGCACAGCTGGAGAAGATCAACCGCGTCGTCGGTCCCGACATGACGCTGTTCGTCGACGAGGCGGTCGCGGGCCAGGACGCGGTCCAGCGCGCCAAGAAGTTCAACGAGGCGGCCGAGATCGACGGGGCCATCCTGACGAAGGCCGACGCCGACTCGCAGGGCGGTGCGGCCATCTCCATCGCCTACGTCACGGGTAAGCCCATCCTCTTCCTCGGCACGGGACAGGGCTACGGCGACCTCGAACGGTTCGAGCCAGAAGCGCTGGTCTCGGACCTCCTCGGTGCCGAGGAGTAGCTCCGTCGCGTACCTTTCTACCGCTCGAAAATGACGCCGTAGTGGTACGGCGGCAGCTCGACCGTCTCGACAGTAGCGAAGCCACCGGCTTCGACGACCTCTCGGGTCTCGTCGGGCGTCATCCGCAGGTCCGTCGGCGGGCCGCGCACCGTACCCGTGACGGTCGTCTCCTCCCGGGGTCGGTCGTGCCAGTTGACGATAGCGAAGCGGCCGCCGGGTTCGAGCACGTCGTAGACGGCGTTCGCGAGACCCTCCTGGTCGTCGACGCCGTGGAACGTGTTCGCTAGGAGGACGTAGTCGACAGGCTCGGTGAGCAGCGACGGGAGGTCACGCGCGTCGCCCGCGATGGGTGTCACGTCGGCGTCGCTCTCGGCGGCGTAGTCGCGGAGCCGCGCGAGGTAGTCGGGGTCGAGGTCGACGCCGTAGACCGGCCCGTCGACGAGTTCGGCCAGTGGAACGGTGAAGAAGCCGTCGCCGCAGGCGAGATCGAGCACCGAGTCGGCGTCGTCGGCACCGAGCGTGCGGAGCGTCGTCTCGGGGTCGTCCCACAGCTCGCCCCACCAGTCCCAGTCGGGCTGGCGGGTGTTCTGGAAGCGTGTCATCGGTTCGAATTGGCCAGTGGCAGTGAAAACGTCGTCCCTTCGCTCGGCCTTCTGCTCCCACGCTGACGGTTAGGCGTCCAGCGCGACGGAGAGACCGAGGAGGACGAACACGCTGCCAGCTCCCCACTGCAGTTTCTCGCGGAGGCGGTCGGTGGCGACGAGTCGTCGCGCACGGTTCGAGGCGAGCGCGACCGCAGAGAGATAGCCCGCGGTGACGACAGCGTACAGGAAGCCGAGCAGGGCCATCCGGGCGGTCGCGTCCGGGCCGTCTCCGGCGAACTGCGGCAGGAAAGCGAGGAAGAACAGCGCGACCTTCGGGTTGAGCGCGTTGACGGCGACGCCTCGGAGGTAGCTGTTCGTCGTCTCCGTCGCGTCGTCGAGGGCGAATTCGTCGTTTCGGACGGCCTGCACCCCGAGGTAGACGAGGTAGGCCGCGCCGACGTACTTGACGAGGCTGTAGGCCGTCGGCGCGGCCCGGAGGAGCGCGGCGAGACCGAGTGCGGCGGCGAGGGTGTGGAGCAGGACACCCGTGGAGACGCCGAGTGCCGAGCGGACACCCGCGGCGCGGCTCTGGATTCCTCGGGTCAACACGTAGACCGTGTCGGGACCGGGCGCGAGGATGAGCGCGACGGCCGCGCCGAGGTAGAGCGCGAGCGTCTGTGGGTCGGGGACGATACCGGCCATACCCTGGGGTGAGTCGGTTTCAGTGATAAAGCTCGGGGAGTAATGCAACGAGTCGGTGTGGCAACTTGCCCAGGCTGGACCAGCATCACCCAAGAGGACACCTTGAGGACCCCACTCGGAGTGTCGTCCACCGGTATGGCGCGTGGCTTCGCGACCTCTGTGTCGCGAGACACGCACGCGAGGGATGAGCGAACGAGCGCTAGCGAAGTGAGCGAATCGGCTGGGGAGGAGGTGGCTGTTGCGGGTGGACAGAAAGGGGCTGCCGTCTCGGCGAACCCGGACGACGCAAGGACCGCAGGCCGAAGGCGGAGGACCGCAGCGAGTCCCGGGAGTCGAGACGGCAGGGGCTTTCGAGGCGTTCTCAGCAGGTAGGACGACGAATGTTCTCCGTCTGCACATCCTCACTGAACCCCCACTACGACCGGAAATCACCCAAAACAAACACACGACACCAAATCATAGGTGCAAAGTCTTTAACGACTCCACAGCGTAGCGACCCGCAAATGGTACTCGATGACCTCGGGAGTTCCCTTCGCAGTTCCCTCGACAAGCTGCAGGGCAAATCCCGGCTCTCGAAAGAGGACGTCGAGGACATCGTCAAGGAGATTCAGCGGTCGCTCCTCCAGGCCGACGTCGAAGTCGCCTTGGTGATGGACCTCTCGAAGCAGATCAAACAGCGGGCGCTCGAAGAGGAACCGCCGGGCGGCACGACCGCGCGCGACCACATCCTCAAGATCGTCTACGAGGAGATGGTCGACCTCGTCGGCGACTCCACGGAGATCCCGCTCGAACCGCAGACCATCATGCTCGCCGGTCTGCAGGGGTCGGGGAAGACGACCACCGCCGCCAAGATGGCGTGGTGGTTCTCGAAGAAAGGGCTTCGTCCGGCGGTCATCCAGACCGACACCTTCCGGCCCGGCGCGTACGACCAGGCCAAGCAGATGTGTGAGCGCGCGGAGGTCCAGTTCTACGGCGACCCCGACGAAGAGGACCCCGTCAAGATCGCCCGCGAGGGGATGGAAGCGACCGACGACGCCGACGTCCACATCGTCGACACCGCGGGCCGCCACGCCCTCGAGTCGGACCTCATCGACGAGATCGAGGACATCGAGGAGATGGTAAATCCCGACCTGAACCTGCTCGTCCTCGACGCCGCCATCGGCCAGGGCGCGAAGAAGCAGGCGACGGAGTTCAACGACTCCATCGGCATCGGCGGCGTCGTCATCACCAAACTCGACGGGACCGCGAAGGGTGGCGGTGCCCTCACTGCGGTGAACGAGACCGACTCCTCTATCTCCTTCCTCGGAACCGGCGAGACGGTTCAGGACATCGAACGCTTCGAGCCGAACGGCTTCATCTCGCGGCTGCTCGGCATGGGCGACCTGAAGCAGCTCTCCGAGCGCGTCGAGCGCGCGATGGCCGAGACGCAGGCCGAGGACGACGACTGGGACCCCGAGGACATGATGAAGGGGAAGTTCACCCTGAAAGACATGAAGCGTCAGATGGACGCCATGAACAAGATGGGTCCCCTCGACCAGATCATGGACATGATTCCCGGGCTCGGCGGCGGGCTCATGGACCAACTGCCGGACGACGCGATGGACGTCACGCAGAACCGGATGCGCTCGTTCGAGGTCATCATGGACTCGATGACGGACGAGGAGATGGAGGAACCCCGTTCCATCGGTGCCTCCCAGATTCAGCGTATCTCCCGCGGCAGCGGGAAGGACGAGGAGACCATCCGCGAACTGCTCGAACAGCACAAGATGATGGAGCGCACCATCAAGCAGTTCGGCCAGATGGGTGACGGCGACATGAAGCGGATGATGAAGAAGCTCGAACAGCAGGGCGGCGGCGGCATGGGCGGCATGGGCGGCCTCGGCGGTGGCGGCGGCGGTCCGTTCGGCTAAGCGTCCCCCCTCACCGCTGTTCTCGGGACCGTACTACGACCGTTTCTGTTCTGTTTTCGTCTGGCCGAGTGCCCGCGCCAGCGCGACGAGGAACCCCAACCCAGTCTGGACTTCGGGGTCCCGAAGCACCCGCACCAGTCCTACTGCTCCGACTCGTTCCGGGTCGCTCGCAGTCGCCGTTCCGACCGCAGCGAGCATCGTCTGCAGGCCGCGGGCGGTGTCGTCGTCGGCAGCGACGTCGGCGAGCTCGCCGAGTCGCTCACCGCGGTGTGCGAGTCCCGTGACCATGTCGTCGTCCAGTGCCGCCGACCCGAGTGCGACGAGGTCGCCGAGGGCTGCGAGGTCGTCGAGCGTCCCGTCGCGCTGGAGGCGGACGAGCGTCTCGACGGCCGCCGACAGGTCTTCGGCGTTCTCACCGACCGTCTCTCCTAACCCGACGGTCTCGGGCGTCGCGAGGCCGTTTGCCGCGAGCGCGAGCGTCGACGACGTGCCGGCGAGTTCCGTGACCATGTCGTCGTCGAGACCGGAGACGACCACGTCGGCCGCGTCGAGGAACTCGTTGACGAGCCCGAGCCGTTCGAGGAAGCGCGCGACCTGTTCGGGATGTTCCTCGATTGCCGTGCTCAGTTCCTCGGCTTCGATGGCACCAAGCGCCGCGTTGGTGTCGGCCATCGGTTACAGCACCCCCCGTGCGGTCAGCCAGTAGGCCTCGTTGTAGCCGAGCTTCGACCAGTGGACGAGTTTCGAGGGCGCGCGGACCGTGGGCTGGCGGCCGTACGCGAACTCGACGAACGTCGCCTCGTCCATCCCCGTCTCGATGAAGCAGACGGTCTTGCCGTCGAAGGTGGCCGTCGGCGTCTGTCCACGGACGCGACTCGCGATACGGTCGGCGACGACACCCGCTTCGTAGTGGGCGACGCTGCCGGCCTTGCTCGTCGGGACTTCTGCGATGTCGCCGATGGCGTAGACGTCCGTCGCGTGCGTCGCTTCGAGCGTGTGCTTGTCGACGGCGACCCAGCCGTCGTCACCGAGACCCGCCGCTTTCACGAGCTCGTTGCCCGTGTGTGGCGGGATGGCGACGAGCAGGTCGTATTCCATCTCCTCACCCTCCATCGTCCGGATGACCTTCGCCTCCGGGTCGATCTCTTCGGGGTTGAAGAACGTCTCCAGGGCGATGTCCCGTTCTGCGAGCAGCGGCGTCGCCCACTCGGCGATGGACTCCAGTCCGTGCGCCCGCATGATGGGGTAGGTGTAGGTCAACTGGACGTCCTCGCGGCGGCCACGTTCGCGGAGCCAGTCGTCGACCATGAAGACGAACTCCAGCGGTGCGGCGGGACACATATGCGGCACCCCGATGACGCTGAGCACGAGGTGGCCCTCGGTGAACGTCGCCAACTCGTCGCGGAGCTTCTCGGCCCCCTCCGGGCCGTAGAAGTGATGTCCACCCTCTTTCAGGCCGGGTACCTCGTCGGGAACCAACTGCGCACCCATCGCGAGGACGAGGTGGTCGTAGCCGATGACGTCGTCCCCGTCTTCGACCTGCACGGTCTTGTGCTCGGTATCGACGCCGACGACCCGGTCGAGCCGGAGGTCGACCCGCGAGTCGAGGAGGTCGGTGACGGGCCGTTTCGCGTCGGCGACCGTCTTCTTCCCGAACGGGACGTAGAGGAACGTGGGCTTGTAGACGTGGTTCGGGTCGTCGGTGACGACCGTCACCCGAACGTCCCCCGCGTCGAGTTCAGCGTGGAGTTCCTCAGCGAGGCGGTTCGCCACCACCAGGCCGCCGGTGCCTCCACCGACGACGAGAATGTCCTCGGTCATATCTTCTCCACGTAGATGGCCCAGTAGTCGTCCATCTCGACGACGTCGAGCAGTTCGTGGCCGGCCTTCTCGGCCCACGCCGGCACGTCGTTCTTCGACCCCGTGTCCTCCGTCAGGAGTTCGACGACGGTCCCCGACTCGACCGTCTTGATCTTGCCGATGAGATCCATCAGTGGTCCGGGGCAGGCCGCCCCGCGCGCATCAACCGTTACGTCAGCTTTGATTTCGTTGCTCATTGTTGGTCACCTCAGACGAAGATTACTTCCTTCCCTTCTGCTTTGTTCAGGAACCCGGCGACGCCGAGTTCCCCGTCGAACACGTCGACGTAGTCGTCGATGGTCGTGCCCAGGAGGTCCATCACCATCGTGCAGGCGTAGACCTCCAGCGGGCCGATCTCCTTCGCTTGTCGGAGCTGTTCGGTGAACAGCGGGACCCTGACGTCCTCGGCAGTCGCCATCGCTTGCGCGATAGCTCCGCCGTCGAAGTCGCGGGCCTCGACCCGTTCTCGCTCGAAGGCCCCCAGCCCCTCCATCGTCACGAAGATGGAGACTGGGATGTCCATCGAGGCGGCGACCGAACCGATGATACTCGCCGCGGTAATCCGCTCCAGTTCACCGGACGCCAAGACGATTGCATAGCCAGTCATGATGCTTCACAGCTACAGATTGTCGCCAATTGAAGTAGTATTGTATGATGATTCCAATACCGTGAGAATCGTGTGACGTGTCGGCGATGCACGTGGGCCGACGGACACGTCCGGTAGCCCCACCTGCCGCAGCGGTTTGCACTGACGTCCCCGAACGGATAGCCGACCTGCACACCGAGGAGTTACAAGCAGTCAGCGAGCGCCGTGGCTACGAGGTGTGTGGGACTGCTTCGATAGCGTGACGCTCGAGGCCGAAACCTAAATCTGCGGTCCGTCGACCACGCGTTCACCGTTGTACCGAGCGACCGCGTCGTCGACAGCGGCACTCTGGACGACGCTCTGCGGCACCGACAGCGGCGAGACGCTGACCTCGCCGTCGAGGATTGCGCGGCGGTCCGAGCCGACGGGGTAGGCGTGGCGGTGGGGTTCGATGTGGTCGAAGAGGTCGCCGCCCGCCTCGGCCTGTTCCCAGTAGCCTGCGTCGGCCTGCGCCCAGAAGGCGTCGCGGAGCTCGACGTCGTCACCCGTCTCCTCGCCGTCCAGTCGCTCGACGCCCGTATCGAAGTCCGCGAAGGGCGTCGTCACGCGCATCCGGTCGGCGTCGTAGAGGGGTGCGTTGACGTTCAGGAAGTCCGCCCGCGAGAGGAGCTCGCCCTCCAGATACTCCTCGACGAGGTCGCGGGTGACTCGTGCGGGACCGTCGTAGTCGGCGTCGTCGGCGGGGAAGAAGCCCTCCGAGCAGTAGGCGGAGACGGCGAGGCCGGGCGTGCCGAGAAAGCCCGCCTCGACCGCCGCGCCGACGGTTCCCGACCGGCCGAGGACGTACGAGCCGACGTTCGGACCGACGTTGGCCCCGGAGACGACGAGGTCCGGACTGTCGTCGAACTGGCGGAGGCCGTAGGCGACGCAGTCGGCGGGTGTCCCCTCGACCGCGTAGCCGTCGTCGCGTTCCTCGACGGCGACGGTCCGCGAGCGGGCGCGGCCGACGCCGCTCTGGTTCGTCGCGGGGGCGACGACGGTGACGTCGCAGACGCTGGCCAGTTCGTCTCGGAGCGCGCGGAGCGCGGGGCTGTCGATTCCGTCGTCGTTGGTGAGGAGGACGTGCGGCTCGGACATCGGAGTACAGCCGACTTCGAGTGGAGACGCCTAAATCCGTCGGAACGTCTGCTTATCTGGAGAGACGTGACGCTTGCGGCGGCCTTTATGCCGCCGGTGCGTGTGGGTTCCGTCATGAGCGTGCGCGAGGTCGCGATACAGGCCTACCGTGAGGCGGTACCGGCACTCGGTGCCAGCCTCGTCGGCGGTCTCGTCGCTGGCGCGGTCCTCGGCGGGATGCGCGCGGAACTCCAGCAGGTGCCCGGTCTCTTGGTGCTCGTCCCCGCCCTCCTCGCGACCCGTGGCAACGTTTACGGCAGCCTCGGCGCGCGCATCGCCACCGCACTCCACCAGGGACTGGTCGTCCCGCGCATCTCCGAGGCCGACCGTCGACTCGGCGCGGCCGTCGCGGCCGCCCTCGGCAACGGCATCCTCGCGAGTCTCTTCGCGGCGACGGCGGCCTTTCTCGTTCTCACCCTCTTGGGCTGGACGGTCGCGCCCCTGCCGACGCTGCTCGGGATCGCGCTCGTCGCGGGCGTGCTCTCCGGAACTGTCCTGACGGTCGTGGTCGTCACCGTCGTCTTCGCGGGCTACCGTCGCGGCTACAACCCCGACACGCTCGTCGGGCCGGTCGTGACGACGACGGGCGACGTCTTCGGCATCCTCTTTCTCCTCATCGCGGTCCGCACGGTGCTGGCCGTGAGCGGGGGTGGGCTGGCGTGACGACCGACTGGACCGTCCGAGCCATCACGCGAGCGATGCTGCCCGTCCTTCTCGTGCTCACGCTCGTCGAGATCGGGAGCGGTCTCGTCCTCGGCAGTTTCGAAGGGTCGCTGCTGACTTACCCCTCGTTGCTCGTGCTCGTGCCCGTCACCATCGGGACCGCCGGGAATCTCGGCAGCATCCTCGCGGCGCGGCTCTCGACGTCGTTTCACTTGGGGACGCTCTCCTTTTCGCCGACGGACGACGACCTCGTGGGCAACGCCGTGGCGACGGTCGCGCTCGCGGTCTCGGTCTTCCCCGTCATCGGCGTCGGCGCGTGGCTCCTGACGGCACTCATCGGTAGCACCCGACTGCCGCTCACGACGGTGCTGCTCGTCTCGCTCACGAGCGGCATCTGCCTGGCCGTCCTCGCGGTCGTGGTGACGGTGACGGCGACCTACGCGGCCTACCGGTTCGAACTCGACCCCGACGACGTGGTGCTGCCCGTCGTCACCAACACCTGCGACGTGCTGGGCGTGCTCGTGCTCTTCGGGGCGGTTCGGCTCTTCGTCTGACCCTCTCCCACCGCGACCGACGACGATTTCACCGTCGCTTTCTCATCTCTAGCCGTGCAGTCGGCACTCTCTCTCGTCGAGTCGGTCCTCCCCGTCCTCGTGGAGGTGCTGCCGCGCGTCGCCCGCATCTCGGTGTTCATCGCCGTGGGCGTCTTCCTCGCCAACGTCGCGGTCGGCTTCGGACTCGTCGACTACGTGGCCGCCCTCTCGCGGTATCTGACGCGCCCGGCGAACCTGCCCGACGAGGTGGGGACGGCTATCCTCACCACGGCGGCGTCGACGACTGCGGGCTACGGGATGCTCGCGGACTTCCGCGACTCGGGACGGCTGGACGACAGAGCGACGCTCGTCGCCGTCACGATGAACACCTTCTTCGGCTTCGTCCAGCACATCTTCACCTTCTACGCGCCCGTGTTGATTCCGATTCTCGGGCTGGAGGTCGGCCTGCTCTACGTCGGCTCGCGGGCCGCCATCGCGCTGGCGATCACGGTCACTGGCGTCGTCGCAGGCGCGGTGCTGTTGGACGGCCCGTCGTCGCGAGCGACTGATTCAGGGGACGCGCAGGCGGCCGATGTGACCGACACAGTCGAGACCGACGGCTCGGGTGAGTCAGTGGACGACGCGAAGGGGCCGACTCTCCCCGGCGACGAGGACGACACGGCTCGCGAGGTCCTCGAAACTGCTAGCGAGAAGACGTGGTCGAAGCTGCGGCGCATCGTCCCGCGTCTCGCCGTCGTCTACGTGCTCGTGACGCTCATCGTCGAGACGACGGACCTGACGGCGGTGACGGCGGCGGCCGAACCGCTCACGTCGCTCGTCGGGCTGCCGGGTGCGGCCGTCCCCGTCATCGTCGCTTACACCTTCGATACGACCGTCGGCGCGGCGACCATCGCGCCGCAGATCGGGACGACCTTCACCGCGCGGACCGCCGTCGTGACGATGCTGCTCGGGGGCATCGTCTCCTTCGCGTTCTCGACGTTCAAGCGGTCGATTCCCTTCCAGTACGGCATCTGGGGCGCGGAGTTCGGCTCGAAGGTCATCGTCGTCAACACCGCGCTGAAGGTCGTCTACATCGCCCTCGCCGTGGCCGTGTTGCTCACGGTCTGAGTCGCTTTCGCCGTTCTCTCCGCTGGGTGCCCACCGCGCGAAGGGTTTTGCCTTCCTCGCGCGTCTTCTCTACATGGTCGACAGACGACACTACGCGTTCGACGGTACGTCTCCCCAGATTCACGACGATGCGTTCGTCGCTCGCGACGCGGTCCTCGTCGGCGACGTGACGGTTGAAGCCGACGCCAGCGTCTGGCCGGGCGTGGTCTGCCGCGGCGACGTCGGACCGGTCCGAATCGGTCGCGAGAGCCACGTCGGCGACAACGCCACCCTCCACGCCTCCGTCGTCGGCGACCGGGTGATGGTCGGTCACGGCGCGGTACTCAACGACGCCGTCGTCGAGGACGGCGCGCTCGTCGGCTTCAACGCGACGCTCAACTCCGACGTGGTCGTCGGCGCGCGGAGCGTCGTCGCCTCCGGCGCGGTGGTCCCCGAGGGCTACGAGATTCCCCCCGAGTCGTTCGTCCGCGGCGTCCCGGCTATCGTGACGCCGCTCGCGGAGACGACGCTCGACCCCGAGGAGATCTTCGAGCAGCACCACTCGGGAGCCTACACGGACCTCGCGGCGCGCCACGAGGAGCTGTTCGGTTAGGGGAGAAGTTGGTCGACGGCGACGAGCAGGCTCACGGCGACGACGACGATGGCTCCTTCCCGGAGCGTCGGCAACAGGCCGAGGCCGACGATGAGCGTCGTCGCGCAGGCTGGTGCGTGTCGGAGGTCGGTCGCGACCATCCCGGCGGTCGTGAGTCCCACCGCGAGCACGCCGCTGGCCATCAAAAGCGTGAGGTCCGCGGAGCCGGCGGGCGGGAGGTCGGTGACGACGATTCCTGTCGCTAAGAGATGGTAGCTCAGCCAGCCGGCGGCGACGCCGATAGCGTGGCTGCCGACCACGCGCCGTGGGTCGGTTGTGGGACTGTTCGGCGTCGTGACGAGCGCGTAGGCCGACGGCCCGAGGCTCGGAAAGAGGAACGGTGACCCGGTGACGGCGGCGACCGTCCCGGCGACGGCGACGAGCACGGCGGTTCGCGCGCCAGCGACGGCGGTCTCACGCATCCGTCGTCCCTCGTCTCGCCCGGTTCATTCGGTGAGTCAATCGCGCGGCTGGAACTCGCCCTCGACGGGCTTGCCGTCCTTCGTCGGCGGCGCGATGTGGTGGATGAACTCCTCGACAGAGGGCTCGCGGACCGTGACCTGCACCTCGATATCGCCGAGTTCGTCGGGGTTGCCGACGGCGAAGTTGATGTGGCCCTCGAAGGCGGCCTGCTTCTTCAGCGCGAACGAGAAGCCGTCGTCGGTCGCGCGGTTCTCGAACTCGCGGCGGGCGCTGTCGAGGATCTCCTGCTCGTGGAGCTTGTCCGAGAAGGGGTCGAGCGTGTGGGTCTCGGCGACGAGCTGGCCGGGTTCGTGGACGAACTCGGCGTTGGGAAAGACGTTGGCGACGGCGTCGCGCACGCGGTCCGTGACCTCGGTGTCGCGGACGGGCGCGACGATGCGGACGTCGATACTGTAGATCATCGCTCCGCCTCCTGGCCCGACTCCGCGTCCGCCAGTGCCTCGGGGCCCTCGTGCAGCAGGGTCTGAATCTGTGCGCGGAACGCCGAAAGCGACTCGGTGTTGTCGACGACGACGTCGGCGTCGTCCATCACCTCGCCCATCCCGAAGCCGAGTTCGCGCTCCTCGCGTTCCTTCAGGGCTTCGACGTCGCTGTCGCTGTTGTCGCGGCCGCGCTCGCCGAGGCGTTCGGCGCGGACCTCGAACGGGGCTTCGATGCTGACGACGAGGAAGTCCTCGCCGAAGGCCTCGCGGAAGCGGTCGACCTCGTAGGTCGAGCGCAGGCCGTCGACGAGGACCGTGTCGGTCTCCGCCAAGTGCTCGCGAATCATGGGGAGCGAGCGGGCGGCGATGGCGTCGAGACCCTCCTCCTCGCGGAGTGCCTTCGCGACCGAGCCGTGGTGTTCGGCGGGGTCGAGACCGCGGTCGCGGCACGCCTGGCGGATGACGTCGCCCATCGTGACGACCGGGATGTCGGCCTCGCGGGCGACCTCCGCGGCCTCCCCCTTGCCGCTGCCCGGCAGTCCGACGGTTCCGATGACTCTCATTGCCTTCTGGTACACTGGTGGCGTGGTTAAGCCCTGTGAATACGAGTCTGGAGGGGGTCGGTGGCGAGCGAGAGAAACCCGGTTCGGCGCGTGGCTTCGCGGCCGTTTATGGCCGCGTGCCACTCATGCGAGGGACGACTGAGCGACTGGAAGGAGCGAAGGAGTCGGTTGGGGAGGGTGTGGCTGTCGCGGGTGGACAGAAAGGGGACGTGCTGTCGACGAAGGCAGACGAAGAAAGCACTGCAACGAGCGAAGCGAGTGAAGCGCGCAGCGAGGCTCCCGAGTCGACAGCGCGTGGGATTTCGAGACGTTCAGGCCCCGCCACTTCCCGAACCTCTCAACCAACTCGAATGAGGCCGAAATCGGTATCCGTCCACACGAACCATCTCCTGTATGGCAGAACGATCCTTCCTCGTCCGCGCGCTATGGTTCGTCTTCATCGGCTGGTGGGCGACACCGGTCGTCGTCAACATCGCGTGGTTCCTCAACGCGACGATCATCCTCCTCCCGATCGGCATCAAGCTCATCAACCTCGTGCCGACGGTCCTGAGCCTGAAGGAGCCGCGGTCGCTCACGGCTCCCGAGTCCGCGAGAGGCCAACGGTCGCTCGTCGTCCGTGGGGTCTACTTCGTCCTCGTCGGCTGGTGGCTCAGTTGGTTCTGGGCGAACGTGGCGGCGTTCTTCGCGGTCACGGTCATCGGCCTGCCGGTGGCGTACTGGATGTTCAACCGCCTGCCGTACGTGACGTCGCTGTACCGCTTCGACGGCTGACGGAACCCAAACCGCTTTTTACGCCGCTCCCTGTGGCTACTGACGAGGGCACGTAGCTCAGTCTGGATAGAGCGTCGGACTTCTAATCCGACGGCCGTGGGTTCAAATCCCATCGTGCTCGCTTTGCTGCGAACGACAGTGAGCAGGAAGCGACAGCCATAGGATTTGAATCAGGGAACGAAGCGAAGCGGAGTGACCGTGGTTCAAATCCCATCGTGCTCGTTCGGTCTCGTTTCACTCGACCTCTCTCGCACGATGTAGTCCCACTCGCTTTGTCTACGGGCGACCCGTGAGTCGCCCGCACGGCTAGCGAGACGGCGAAGCCGTCTCGCATTGCTCGCGGGACTCCCATCGTGCTCTCGTTGCGATGTAAACAGCAATCGACGAGCCACCGGCTCACCAGTCAGCGTCGAAAGAAAATCGGATTCGGCGAGAGTGGGCCGACAGTTGGTGGTCGATACGGGAACGGAGTGGGTGGATGTGATTACTGACTCAGCGCCTGCTTCACATCGCGCCGCCCATACCGCCCATGCCGCCCATGCCGCCCATACCGCCGCCCATGCCGCCGCCCGGCGGCATGTCGTCGTCACCGTCGTCGGGGTCGATCTGGCCACCGGAGAGGTCGCCAGCGGCGATGACGTCGTCGATGCGGAGGATCATGACGGCTGCCTCGGTGGCGGACTCGATGGCCTGCGTCTTGACCCGGAGGGGTTCGACGACACCCTCTTCTTCCATGTCGATGACGTCGCCCGTGTAGGCGTCGAGACCGGCACCGAACTCACCGGCGTCGTGACGCGAGCGGAGGTCGACGAGCGAGTCGATGGGGTCGAGACCGGCGTTCTCGGCGAGGGTGCGCGGGATGACTTCCAGCGCGTCGGCGAAGGCCTCGATGGCGAGCTGCTCGCGGCCGCCGACGGAGTCGGCGAAGTCGCGGAGTTCGAGAGCCAGCTCGGTCTCGGGTGCACCGCCGCCGGGCAGGACCTTCCCGTCCTGCAGCGTCGTGCGGACCACGCCGAGCGAGTCGTCGATTGCGCGCTCGAGCTCGTCGACGACGTGCTGGGTGCCACCGCGGAGGAACAGGGTGACGGCCTTCGCGTCCTCGACGTCCTCGACGAAGATGCGCTCGTCGCCGCCGACGTCCTTCTGGGCGACGGAGCCGGCGAAGCCGAGGTCGTCGGCCTCGATGTCGTCGAGGCTGGAGACGACGCGGGCGCCCGTCGAGCGAGCGATGCGCTTGAGGTCGCTGTTCTTGACGCGGCGAACAGCCAGAATACCCTCCTTCGCGAGGTAGTGCTGGGCCATGTCGTCGATGCCGTCACCGACGAAGACGGCGTCCGCGCCGACGGCCTTCAGCTGGTCGACCATCTCCTTCAGCTGCTTCTCTTCCTGGTCGAGGAACTGCTGAAGCTGGTCGGGGTCCGTGACGTTGACTTCGGCGTCGATCTCGGTCTCCTTGATCTCGAGCGCGCCGTCGAAGACCGCCACGTTGGCGTCCTCGACCATGTAGGGCATGTTCTCGTCGACGCGCTCCTTGTCGATGACTGCGCCCTCGACGAGCTCGGAGTTGTCGATGGAGCCACCGACAACCTTCTCGACGGAGACGTTCTCGGTGTCGATGCCGTCCTCGTCGGCGACGGCCAGCACGGCGTCGACGACGAGTTCGGCGAGGAGGTCCTTCGAGGACTCCGCGCCCTTACCCGTCATCGCCGTGGAGGCGATCTTCAGGAGCGTGTTGCGGTCCTCGGCCGTGACGTCGATGGCCTTGGACTCGAGGACTTCCTTGGCCTTCTCGGCGGCCTGACGGTACCCCTGTGCGAGCGTCGTCGGGTGGATGTCCGAGTCGATGAGCTCCTCGGCCTGGTCGAGGAGTTCACCGGCGATGACGACGGCGGTCGTCGTACCGTCGCCGACCTCGTCCTCCTGCGTCTCGGAGACCTCGACGATCATGTTCGCCGCCGGGTGGTCGATGTCCATCTCCTTGAGGATGGTCACGCCGTCGTTCGTGACGACGACGCCGCCCGACGAGTCGACGAGCATCTTGTCCATGCCTTTCGGACCGAGCGTTGTCCGAACGGACTCGGCGACGGCCTTCCCAGCTGTGATGTTCATCGACTGTGCGTCTTTGCCGGAGGTCCGCTGACTGTCCTCCGACAGTACAATCATCGGCTGATTACCCATTCGCTGAGCCATATTCACGCATTCATTGTCTGTTGTTCTATAAAAAGCTTCCGCTTCCAAATCAGCAAAACCGCAAGACGGGAGAGACATGGCGAGTCATGCTACACTGTCTCACGGTGTGGTATAAGTAGCCGAGTGGCCGCCGTCAGCGTCCGGCTGGTCTCCGGCTTACTCGACGACGGCGACCGAATCTCCTACCCGAACGGTCCCGCTCTCCAGAAGCTCGGCGCGGAGACCGCCGCGATGTAAGAGCGCGCTCAGCACGCCGTCTTCGGTCATGTTCTGGAGGTAGCTACACGGCTCGCAGAGTTCGACGCCGCGACAGACCGCGTCGCCGACGCGGAACCGCTTTTCTACCAAATGGTTCAACGCGACGTCGCTGGTCTCGATGTTCCGGCGGTGCTCGCCGGGAGCCAACTCGATCCCCGACTCGCGTTCGATGGCTTCGACCGCCTCTCGCTCGATGAGCGTGACGTGGTTGCCGGTGTCCCGTTCCTGCTCGGAGAAGTAGCGGTCGCCGCGCAGGCCACGCTTCGCGACGGCCTCGACTTCGTCTCGGTGCTCGATGTCGCCGCCCGTCTCCCCTGTGATGAAGATGCCTTCGACCGTGCCCTCGCCGTTCATACTGGTGCTACCGAGCGGAGAGTGATGTATCTATCCGGTCTCTGTCTACGGTTCGCACACGTTTCTCTCAGTCTCCATCTGGGTCCACAGACGACTCTCTCGGGTGCACGACGACGAACCGAGAGCGAACTGAAGCGCGGGCTTAGAAGTCGTTACCGCCGGAGAGCTGCGGGCCACCGGTGAGTTCGTTGTGCTTCCGTTCGAGGAAGGAGTAGACCGCGCCGTGGGGCGCGCCGTCGAGGATCATCCCGGCGGCGCGGCGAACGGTCTCGACCTCCTCGGGCTGGCCGATGACGCCCAGCGTCGAGCCGTAGATGACGACGTGCGCGCCCGACAGCTCCTCCATCAGCTCGCGCGTCCGGCCGTTCTCGCCGATGAGTCGGCCCTTCTGTCGCTTCATGTCGTTCTTGTTGCGCGTCGCCTGCGCGATGTCGATGAGGTCGAACATCCGCATATCGTTGTCGAGCAGCGACAGCGCGGCTTCGGGCTTGAAGCCGCGGCCGATGGCCCGGACGATGTCCGGTGCCACCATCCCCTTGACGGGGTCCCCGACCGTGTCGACGGCGACGGAGCCGCTCTCCGAATCGATGTCGAGCCGAACCTCGGCCCGACTCTCGATCTCCCGCATGGTCGACCCACCGTCGCCGATGACGACGCCGATGCGGTCCTGCGGAACCTTCACGTGTTGCATGAACGCAGCTATCCGTCCGAGCCGTTTAAGCGTTTGTTCGTCGTCGCTCCGTGGGAGAAACCGACACACGAACATCCGGTCTCTACGGGCCGAGACGGCCGACTTGTCGCCGTCTCGGAGCTACCTGAACCTACCCGAACCTATCCGAACACCCCCGGCCGCAGCCGTTCGCGCTCTGCGTCGGTCAGCCGATACGGGTCGACGACCTCCGCAATCGGTCCCTCGGGCCGTCGCGCTTGGTGGGCTTCGAGGAAGTCTGCGATGCGGTCGGCGGCGTACTCCTTGAGTTCGCCCGAGAGCAACTCACCCGAGCGGTACTCGTCGGCGAGCCGCTCCAACTCGGCGTCGTCGTCCTCGAAGAAGTAGAACAGCAGCTGGTAGGCCACATCGACCTCGGGGTCGCCGCCGTGTTCGCGGTGTTCGTCGAGGTCGCTCCGCCCACCCGAATAGGCGTGTTTCGCGACCTTCTCTCGCACCGTCTCGCGGTCGTCCGAGAGCAGGATTCCGGGTGCCTCGTCGGAGGTGCTCATCTTCCCGCCACCTCCGCCGAGCCGGGGCAGGAACTTCGAGAGCAACGCGGCGGGCTTCGTCACGTCGTGGCGTTGCTTCGCGGCGATGTCCCGACAGACCCGGACGTGGGGGTCCTGGTCGACGGCGATGGGGACGAGCGTCGGATGCGGCCCGTGGACAAGTTGGGGCAAGAGGAGATGCGTCGCCTGCACCGCCGGATAGAAGCCGAGACCGACGTTCGGCGGCGTCCCGTACGTCGCCTCCATCGCGGCGGGCGTGAGCTCCTTCGCGAACTCGGCGGCGAGCGGGTAGACCACGTCGGCGTCCTCGGTGTCGACGATGATTCTCGTCTTCTCGGGGTCGAAGCCGACCGCGAGGATGTCCCGGAGGTTCTCCTTGGTGTACTCGTGAATCTCGTCGAAGGTGAGGTCCTTGGCGAAGTATTTCTCGTCGTCCGACAGCGGGATGTAGACGTGCGCGCCGGTCTGCTCCTGGAGATACTTCGCGAAGTAGAAGGGGTAAACGTGACCGAGATGCATCGGGCCAGAGGGACCGCGGCCGGTGACGACCGAGACGGTCTCGTCCCGGGTCGCTGCGGCCGTGAACCGGTCGACGTCGCGCCCGGCGTAGAACACCTCCCGGCGGAGCAGGCGGTGGGCTGGCTGGGGGAAGTCGGCGATCTGTGCGTCGGTCAGGCGGTCAGCGCCGAAGCGTTCGAGGAGCCGGTCGTAGTCGACGTCGCCCTCGACGGCGTACGGCGTGACGGTGAAGTCGTGCATTGGATGGTACTGTCGCTCGTAGTTTGAAGTCGAAACGAGAGGAGAGCGAAGTGAGCATCCACCGTCGCCGACGACGGGTTACGCCACGGCGCGGGCGACGACGAGACTGTCCGCTCCCGAGACGTGCGGCCACCAACGCCAGCACCGGCAGTCGGGAGCAGACTGCATAGACGGCCGTAGTCAACGCGGTGAAAAGAACGTTTCGGCGGCGTCGAGGTGACTCGTCGCTCTGACGCTACATTTGTCGGTATCTCTACGCACTATCCTGCCACGTCGGCGACAACGAAACTGGTCACGAACGCCTATCTGTCGCGGTAGTCGA
Organism: Halogranum gelatinilyticum; assembly: GCF_900103715.1. Classification (NCBI taxonomy): domain Archaea; kingdom Methanobacteriati; phylum Methanobacteriota; class Halobacteria; order Halobacteriales; family Haloferacaceae; genus Halogranum; species Halogranum gelatinilyticum. Next base: position 239,879 of record NZ_FNHL01000001.1, read on the forward strand.
GAGGTAGTCTACTCCTCGTCGTCGTCGACCGAGGTCACGTACTCGTACAGTTCGTCGGCGTCGGCATCTGCGCCCTGCCGGGCGAAGAAGTTCGCGACGTTCGTGCAGTCGCGGCGGAGGAACTCCTCGGCGTTCGGATGGTGGACCGTCACGGCCTGGCCGAGGTCGATGACGACGAGTTCGCCCTCGTGGACGATGAGGTTGTACTCGCTCAGGTCGCCGTGGATGAGGCCCGCGCCGTGGAGCCGACGCATATACTCGCGGACGACCTCGTAGGCCGTCTCGGGGTTCTCGACGTCGACTTCAGAGAGCCGCCGGGCGCGGTCCTCGACCAACCCGACGAGCTCCATCACGAGCACGTTGCGCTCGACGGCGATGGGGTTCGGCACCCGGACGCCCGCTTTCTGGGCGCGTTCGAGGTTCGCGTACTCCTTGCGGACCCACGCGAGGACGATCTTCCCCTTGTCGTTGCCGATGCCCCGGAATCGGGGGTCGCCTTCGAGGTAGCTCCGCATCTGCCGGAAGTTCGAGGCGTTGATGCGGTAGATTTTGACGGCGACGTCCTCCTCGTCCTCGCCGAGTGCCTCGTAGACGTTCGCCTCCTTGCCCGTCGAGATGGGACCGCCGAAGGCCTCGATGTAGCCGTCTTGGACCAGTTTGTAGATGGCCGCGAAGGTCGCGTCGTCGAAGACCGACTGTTCGACCTTGAACTGGTCGGCGTCCTTGATTCGCTTGCGGAACTCGTTGAACTTGCGGTCCCGTTTGCGTGCGATGCGGTCGGCCTCGGTGTCGGAGACGTCTATCTCCTCCCACTCGTCGCCGAACCCCTCGGCCTCCTCCGGCTCGATCAGCTCGAAGTCCCCTGTCATCTGCGTTGGGCTACGAACTCCGGCCTGAAAAGGGGAGCAGGTGTCGTCGTCACTGCTCGGGGATGTCGACGGCCAAAAACAGCGTCGGCGTGGACAACGTCGTCAGCGGATGTGGCCTTCGTCGCGGAGCTGCTCGGCCTCGTCGCGCTCGTAGCGCCAACTGATGTCGGCTTTCTCGTCCTGCCAGTCCCACGGTTCGACGAGGACGACGTCGTCCTCGCGGATCCAGACGCGCTTCTGCATCCGGCCGGGGATTCGTGCGGTTCGTTCGGTGCCGTCCGCGCAGCGGACCTCGACACGGTTGGCCCCGAGCATCTCGGTGACGACGGCGAACACCTCGTCGTCGTCGGGCATTCGCAGGTCGCGTCGCTGTGCGCTCTCGCTCATTCCGTTTTCATGTTCGTGGCTCCGGACACTTGTGTTTTTCCGCTGCCAACGGGTTTGAGACGGTATTGGGTTTGAGTTCGTCCGGACGGGTTCTCTATTGCCTTCTACCGTTTCGACAGTCGAGAACACCTCGAAAGCCCACCCGACCACGACAGCCACATCCTCCCCAACCGATTCGTTCGTTCCCTTCGGTCACTCACTCATCCCTCGCGTGAGTGGCTCGCGGTACGGAGACCGCGAAGCCACGCGCCGACCGCTGACCAATCCACGGGGCGAGACTTTCGAGGTATTCGCTATCGCTCCCGCACGAAGCGTCGCGGAATCACGTACGACTCGTCAAAGCGGTACTTTTACTCGCCGCAGTCAGAACACTCGCGTATGATCGACAAACTCGGCACGACCGGTCTCGCCGGTGTCGTCCTTCTCGTCGCAGGCATCGCCGTCGTCGCGGCCAAGGAACCCATCGTCGCCGTCGGCATCGCCCTCACGCTCGTCGGTCTCGGTCTCGTCGCGAAGGGACTGATCGGGAACGTGATGTCGATGTTCGGGATGGCCTGACCACGCCACCGATTTCGGCACCAGAGTTACAACCCCGGTGGCCAACGACTCGACGTATGGACCCGATTTTCGACCCAGAACAGCTCCGCACGGACGCCGACGTCGCGTTCTGCGACGAGCGGACGGTCGACGACCGGGCGGACGTCGACTACTTCGCGGGTATCGGCGGCCTCGTCGCCGTCGGCATCACCAACCACGACGGGGCGGTCCTCCTCTTGAACAGTCCCCACGGCTGGCGACTGCCGTACGGTCCCGTCGGCGACGACGAGGACTGGCTGGCTGCCGGCCGACGGCTCGCCGAGACGCTCACCGGCGTCGACTGCGCGACCGACCGCGTCGAACGCGTCACTCGCGTCGCCCGGTCGACCGAAGACGGCGACCACGAGGCGACGAGTTTCGACGTCGTCCTCCGCATGGAACCCGTCGACGGCGAACCGCTCGGTGACGACCCCGCCTTCGGCCCGTGGGAGACGGTCGAACTCGGTTGGTTCGATAGCGTCCCCAGCGACGCCTACTGGGACCACGGTGACGCCGTCGACGACATCGAGCGGTTCGTCGACTAGCGCGGCTGCTCGGCGGCTGATGAGAGAAAAGACGAGGTGGCGGCCGTCGCCGACTACTCTGCGCGGAACTACTCTGCGCGGATCTTCTCGCGACCGGGCGCGATGAGCTCGTCGAGGTACGACGCCAGCGCGGTCTTGGCGTCCATCGGGTGCAGCTCGCCCGACTCCAGCTCCGCCTCCAGCGTCTCGTAGTCGTCGTAGGTCAGGTCCCCGCCGTACTCCTCGGGGCGTTCGACGACGACCTGCTCGAAGCGCGGGAAGACGTGGTATTCGAAGATCTGCAGGACGGGGTTCTCGCGGTCGTTGCCGTCGTCGTCCGGGTCGGGGGCGGCCGTCGGCGGGCAGAACGCCGAGTTGACCTTCTCTTGAATGTCTTCCGTCGAGTCCTCCATCGAGATGGTCGTTCCCGTCGAGGAGGACATCTTGCCGATGCCCGTCGAGAGGTCGGCGATGAGCGGCGTGTGCAGACAGGTCGGCGAGTCCTCGTTGATTGCGGGGAGGACGTCGCGAGCGAGCATGTGGACCTTCCGCTGCTCCATCCCGCCGATGGCGAGGTCGACGTCGAGGTAGACGATGTCGAGTGCCTGCATGAGCGGGTAGACGGCCTGCGAGACCTTCGCCGACTCGCCCGATTTGATCTCCGCCATCGCGCGTTCGGCCCGCGAGAGCGTCGTGTTGAGTTCGAGCGCGTGGAGGTCGAGCACGTACTCGCGCTCGAACTGGAACTCCGAGCCGAGCACGAACTCGGTCTGCTCTTCGTCGAGCCCGTAGGCGAGGAACTGCTCTTTCATGCGCTCGGCCGTGTCGCGGATCTCCTCGAACGTGCCCTTGTCGTTGAGGTAGGCGTGGACGTCGGCGAGGAGGACGGTGACCTCGAAGCCAGCCTCCTGGAGTTCGATGAGCTTCGTCGCCGTCAGCATGTGGCCGATGTGGAGGACGCCGGAGGGTTCGTAGCCCACGTACGCCCGCTTTCCGTCGGGAGACTCAGCTAGCGCGCGGACCTCGTCCTCGGTGACCACCTCGGAGACGTTCCGGGTGATCTGTTCGTAGGCGTCCATACTGGTGTGAACCTCGGGCGACGGGATATGACTTCTGGATGTGTGTCAGGCGTTGTGTGGGCTGTCGACGTGGGACACGGCCTCGAACGCGTGGCGTCGTCCGGTCTTCTCTCCGCCAACCGTCGCGCTTATGCGCGCCGCTTCGAAACCAGCGGGTGATGAACCCGCTCCACGCCCGGTATCCGTTCTTCGAGGGTGCCCGCGAGGCGGTCGAAGCGTCCGGCGTCGCCCTCCCGACGCTCGTCGCCGAGGACGCCCCCGCCGTCGAGCGCGGCCGCGAGCGGGTCGAACGCGCGCTCCTCTCGGGGACGACAGCCTCCGAGACACCTCGCGAGTGGAGCGTCGAGGACGAACTGCTCTCCTACCCAATCGCCCGCATCCTCGTCTCGCTCATCGACGCCCCCGCAGCAGTCCGCAAGTACGCCGCCGCCGAGGCCGCGACCGCCGCCGACCGCTTCGCCGAGGACTTCGAGACGGACGACGAGGGGCTGAAGAGCACCTCCCAGCGGACGGTCACGCTCGACCGCGTGCTCGACGAGTTCGACTTCGACGACGAGATTCACGCCGAACCGCCCGAACGGGGTAACGAACCGCACTGGTTCCGCGTCGCGCTCGGCAGCTATCTCACCCTCGCCGACGGCGACTGGGGCGACGGCTGGCGACTGGTCAACCGCGAGGTCGTCGACGGCGACGTCCGGGTCACTCGCGACGAACTCGAACGCCTGCTCCGGGAGGCCGTCGAACGCCGCGTCGCCGAGGGGCTGCCGTTCCAAGTCAGAGGAACAGCCGGTGGCGACCAACTCGCCGATTCGCTGGAGGAGGAGATCGCGACCCTCCGCGACCTGCTGGCGGACCGCCGTGAGGTCCGGCAGATCGACACCGTCGCCCCCGAACTCTTCCCGCCCTGCATGACCCATCTCGTCGAGCGGGTCCGCCGCGACAACGACCTCGACGCCCACTCGACGTTCGCGCTCACTGCCTTCCTCACGGGTATCGGAATGGACACCGACGAGGTCGTCCGCTTCTACCGTGAGACGCCGCTCGACGAGGAGACGGTCCGCTACCAGACGGAGTATCTCCGCGACGGGTCGGGAGCGCAGTTCGCCGCGCCGACGTGTGCGACCATGCAGGCCTACGGCGACTGTGTGAACAAGGACGAGCGCTGTGAGACCATCGCGCACCCGATGAGTTACTACGAGAAAGCACTGGACGAGGCCGACGAGGTCGTCGACTGGCGCGAGGCGTAGCGTTACCGCGAGAGGACGAGACCGACGACGGCCATCGCGATGACGAACAGGACGATAGCCCCCACGAGTGCGAGCCCACCCATCCCGGCGAGTTCCGTCCCGTAGACGGTGCCGATTCCGATGATGAGTGCGATAAAGAAGCCGACTGCGACGACAGAGACGACAATTTCCTTGAGCGTCTCCCCTTCGATAGCCATGTCCGCGGATTTCCACGGACGTCTTAAAACGACTTCGGTAAGTCCGTCACACGAGAGCGGCCGAAACAGACGAATCGCGGCGTTTCGAGGGCCGCACCGAAGGTTTAGGTGTCTCGACGACCTAGTTCTGACACTTGCGGGGCGACCGCCCCGCATCCACCATGACGCACACTCGAAACACACCAGCGTCACCAGCTTCGGACCGCCCGACGACCCTGCCAGCCGACGGCTTCACCGGCCGCGCGCTCCGCGCCCGGACCGAACCGATGCTCGTCCGCCCGCTCCGTGACGACCGATACGTCGTCGAGACCGAACGCGGCACCTACGTCGTCGACCTCGACGGCCGCTCGTGTACCTGCCCGGACCACGCCATCCGCGGCGCGCGCTGCAAACATCTCCGTCGCGTCGCCATCGAGGTCACCGAGGGCCGCGTCCCGCCGCCCGGCCACCGTCGCGCCGTCTGCGCCGTCTGCGGTGACGTGACCTTCGTTCCGACCTACGAGCGCGGCCCGCAGCTCTGCGACCGTCACGGCTTCGCCCCCGGCGACTTCGTCCGCGACCGCGAGACGGAGGGTATCCTCGTCGTCACGCGGGTCACGGGCGAGCGCGCCGACGAGTACGAGACCGCGGAGGGCCGACCCGTCGCGGACTACGAGACCAACGCCGACTACGGCGGCCACGAACCCGTCGTCGAGGCGGTCTATCTCGAATCGGTCCGCGCGCTCGGCGGGCTCGACACCGTCGGCGACGCCAAACGCTACGGCTTCCCGGCCTCGCGGCTCCGCCGCGTCGACGACGGCCCGCGGCTGACGGCCGGCTCCCCCGACTCCGCAGACGGCCAGGCCGAAGCCTGAGGCGACCCCCAGCGTCGACTCCGCTCGCTGCACCCAGAAGACACAGGTAGCTCCTCCGAGCACTCCCACCCGTGAACCGACGTGCCCTCCTCTGCTCGCTGGCGACGGCGACGACCGCCGCGACCGCTGGCTGTTCGGCACTTCCGCCCGAGCCACAGGTCGACACCGGCGACGCCGTCACCGACTGGTCGTTCGAACGCCTCGACGGGGAACCCGCCCTCGACGACCCCGAAGACCCGCCCATCGTCGTCCGCCGCGAGGGTCGCGCACGGGTGGTCGTCTTCGGCTTGCTCTACAAGGGTAATCCGTGCCACGAGTCGTTCCTCGAATCGCTCCGCTACGATCCCGACGAAGACACGCTCCACGTCACCGTCGGGGTGCGTGAGAAACCGCTCTGGGAGCGCGGATTCGGCTGTCCCGACAGTCTGAGCGTCGCGAACTACGAGGTCGGTGTCCAGTTCCGCGAGCGGGTCCCCGAGCGGGTCGTCGCGAGCGAGCGGCCGGTCGGCGGCGACGACGCCCGGACGGTCTGTACGGGGTCGGCGTCGGGTCCGGGGCAGTACTGTAACACGACGTGAGAGCCGGCTCAGTCCAGAATCTCTGCGGCCTCGTCCACCGACAGCACACCCTTCTTCACGGCGTCGAGCACGTCGCGGACGCCCTGCGAGGGACCGTCGTCCTCGACCGACTCGGCGTGGTCCGCGAGCGTCGTCTTCGCGGACTTCCCCACGAACTCGTCGAAGTCGACGCCGTCGGCGAGGGCGGTCTCCTTCTTCACTCGGTAGTTGCCGCCGTCGGTCGTATAGAGATCCGCAGGGTGGAAGAAGTACCAGTCTTCTCTATCAAAACGGACGCCGATACGTGGCTTCGCGCCGAAGTTCTTCGAGAAGTAGACGAGTGCCTCGACTTCCTCGCCGGTGAGATAGATGGGGTTGCCGGCACTGGATTTGGCTTCGATGGCGTAGAAGGTCTCGCCGTTGCCAGCGAGCACGTCGGGAAGTTCGCGGGTCGTCGCGCCGCCGCTGGCCGGGGCGCGCATCACGGCGAACCCCGCCTCGTCGAGTCGGTTGACGAGTTCGCGTTCCCGCCTGTCTCCTTTCCTGTTGGCGGCCATACTTCGTCTGGCGCGTGGGTCGGCTTAAGTCGGACGACCTACGCCCGCTCCGGGTCGACGGCGTCGGCGTCCATCCGGCCGTCGTCGTCCGGTTCGTCCGACTCCGCTTGCGACAACGCGAAGCCGACGGCGAGCATCGCGGCCCCGACCGCGATCCAGACGGTGAACGTCGAGGGACCGCTGGTCACGAGGGTGATGAACGCGAGCGTGAGGAAACTGACGCCGGCGACGAGAAAGGGGAGTCCGCGGTTCATGCCCTCTGTACGGACCGTGAGGGCTTAGCGGTTCGTTCGCGGTGTCGACGTGTTCGACGTGTCGACTTACGTCCCGTGGGCCCACGAGCCCATGTACTCGCGCTGCTCCTCACTGAGCGAGTCGAACTCGATGCCCTCGGCCTCCAGCTTGATCTCGGCGACTTCGCGGTCCAGGTCGTCCGGGACGTCGTGGACACCGGCGTCGTAGGCGTCGCCGTTCTCGACCATCTCGCGGACGCAGACGGCCTGCACGCCGAACGACTGGTCCATGACCTCGACCGGGTGGCCCAGCGAGATGGGTGCGGCGAGGTTGACGAGCCGACCCTCGGCGATGACGTTCAGCCGACGGCCGTCTTCCATCTCGTAGGCTTCGACGCCGTCACGGGCTTCGTAGCGGTCGACCGCGAGGTCGTCCAGCTCGTCGAGGTTGATCTCGATGTCGAAGTGACCGGCGTTGGCCAGGAGGACGCCGTCCTGCATGACCTCGAAATGCTCCTCGGTGATGACGTCGCGGTTGCCCGTCGTCGTGATGAAGACGTCGCCGACTTCGGCGGCTTCGGCCATCGGCATCACGTCGTAGCCCTCCATGTGCGCCTCCAGGGCGCGCCGGGAGTCGACTTCGGCGACGATGACGTTCGCGTTCTGGCCCGAGGCCTTCTTGGCGACACCCTTGCCACAGTAGCCGTAGCCGCCGACGACGACGTTCTTGCCGGCCCACGAGAGGTTCGTGGTCATGGCGATGGTGGCGAGCGAGGACTCGCCGGTGCCGTGGACGTTGTCGAACAGCCGCTTCATCGGCGTGTCGTTGACGGCGAAGACGGGGTACTTCAGCTCACCCTCTTCGTCCATCGCGCGCAGGCGGTGAACGCCCGTGGTCGTCTCTTCGGCCCCGCCGACGATGGTGTCGATGAGGTCCGGATACTCCTCGTGGACGAGGTAGACGAGGTCCATCCCGTCGTCGACGGTGATGGTCGGGTCGAACGCGAGCGTCGCGCGGAGCGCGTCGTAGTAGCCCTCCTCGTCGACGCCGCGGACGGCGTAGGAGGTGATGTTGTCGTGGGTGTCGAGCGCGGCGGACACGTCGTCGTGCGTCGACAGCGGGTTGCAGCCCGTGATGGCGACCTCCGCGCCGCCGAGCGCGAGCAGTTCGACGAGGTTCGCGGTCTTCGCCTCGACGTGCATTGCCATCGCGATACGCTGGCCGTCGAGGGGCTTGTCGGCCTCGAACTCCTCGCGGAGCGCTTCGAGAATCGGCATGTGCTGGAGTGCCCAGTCCATCTTGCGGCGACCCTCCTCGCGAGCGGTCTCGACGTCGTCGAGATGCTCGGTGATCGGGGGATACGTCTCGCTCATACGACTGGATGTGTCGAGGGCGGTGAAAACGGTACCGAAGCAGGAAGCGACGACCGTTCTCCACCCCCAGCGGTCGCTGCTCGTCGGTGACTGTCGAAAGAAGTGCCCGGCGCGATGTCGGCGCGGTGCCCGGAGCCGGTTTGGAGGGTTACTGCGTCGGGGGACCGTCGGTGGAGTGCCTACCGACCCTTCGCGTTGCCGTTACCGTTGCCCGGATTGCTTCCGGCGTTGCCGTTGCCGTTACCGTTTCCGGCGTTACCGTTGCCCGAGTCCTCTTCCTCGTCTTCGTCCTCGTCGGTCGACTGCGCGTCCGGGTCGTCCTCGTTGTCGCCGTCGTCGGTCTTGTCAGGGCCGCCAGCGTGTGCCGGCTTGCCCGTGTCCTTGTCCTTGTCCTTGTCGCCAGCGTGGTCCGGACGGCCGGTCTCCTTGTCGAGACCGTTACCCTTGCCCGGGTTGTTCTCCTTCGCGAACTCCGAGACCTGCTGGCCGATGCCGCCCTCGCGGTCCTCGTCACCGAGGAGCCCGTGGACGAACGAGGAGACGCGCTGGCCGAAGTTCATCGGCTCGTCCGCCTCTCCCTCGGCTTCGAGCGTCGCCGTCGTCTCGGCGGTCTCATCGTCCGCGGTCGCGGTCACGTCGACCGTGACGGTCTCGTTCGGTGCGGGGAGCGTGACGGTGCCGTTCTCGTCCGTCTCGTACTCGCCCGTGCCCGAGTAGTTGCCGTCAGCGGTGACGTTCACGGTCGCGTTCTCGACGTCAGTCCCGTACTGCGTGACGCTGACGGTCGCCGAGCGGTCGTCGTTCGCGGTCACGTTGACCGCGAGCGAATCGTTCAGCGGGACCAGCTCGACCGTCTCGACGGTCTGCTGGCCGCTCTTCGTGACCGTCAGATTCGCGGTGACGGTCTCGTTGGGGTTCGGCAGGGTGATGGTGCCGTTCGCGTCGGTCGCGTACGTCCCGTTACCTGCGTACGGTGCCTCTGTCTCGACGGTGACTGTCGCGTCAGCGACTGCGGTCCCGTCCTGACTGACGGAGACCACGGCGTCGCCCGTGTCGAGCTGCTGGTTGGCAGCCACGTCGAGGGGTGCGTCGGCCGCCACAGCACCGGCGAACGAGACGCCGGCGGTGACGACGAGGAACGCGGCGAACAGTGCCGCGAGGGGTTTGGTGGCGCGCATTGCATCCGGCCCGTGGTGACTTCCACATATAAAGAGAGGTCGTCGTTTACCGGTTTTCGACGACCGTTCGGCGGCCACAGAGCGTTTATCAGCGTTCAAAACCCTCTCTCAGGGCGTACTATCTGTTCCCGGAGAAAGTTGCTGGAAAACAGTGGTGAACAGTTCGGGGAGGGTTCTGAACCGAATCCCAGCCTCAGGCGTCCTCAGCGCGGGCGACGAGGTCTCTCGCGTGGGTTCGCGCGCGCTCTTTGACCTCGGCTTCGTCCATCGTCAGGACCTCGCGGTCGCGCATGAGCACTTGGCCGTCACAGACCGTGTGGCGCACGTCCGACCCGCGAGCCGCGTAGGCGAGATGGCTCACGAGGTCGTGGGCGGGCGCGAGATGCGGGGCGTCGAGGTCGAGGACGATGAGGTCGGCGTTCGCGCCGGGCTCGACGACGCCCGAACGGACGCCGATGGCGTTGGCACTCCCGCGCGTCGCCATCTCGACGACCGTCCCGGCGGCGACGGCACTGGCGTCGTCGGCCGCGAGCTTGCCGATCATGGCCGCATCGCGCATCTCGTCGAACATATCGAGGTCGTTGTTCGAGGCCGCGCCGTCGGTGCCGAGGCCGACCGTGACGCCCGCATCGAGCATCCGCTGGACGGGAGCCATCCCGCTTGCGAGCTTCATGTTCGACGCCGGGCAGTGGACCGCGGCCGCCCCGCGGGTCGCCAGCAGGTCGATCTCGCTCTCGTCGACGTGGACACAGTGTGCGAGGAAGTTCTGCGGTCTCAGCATCCCGAGGTCGTCGGCGTACTCCAGGGGCCGCTCGCCGCGCTCGTCGACGATGGGGTCGACCTCGTCGGTCGTCTCGTTGGCGTGGAAGTGGACCGGAACCCCGTCTTCCCGCGCTTCGGCGACGCTCTCGCGGAGATACTCCTCTCCCACGGTGGTCAGCGAGTGCGGCATATAGGCCGTCGAGAGTCGGCCATCCGCCGCGCCGTCGTACTCGCGGGCGACCGAGAGGCTCTCGTCGATGTCGACCTGTGCACCCTCGTCGTCCTTGACGACAGTGACGACGCCGTGGCCGACGCGGGCGCGGAGTCCCGCCTCGTCGACGGCGTCGACGAGCGTCGGGACCTCGAAGTACATGTCGGCGAAGGCCGTCGTTCCGGACTTGATCATCTCCAGCATCCCCAGCTCCGCCCCGGCGCGGATGTCCTCGGCGGTCAGCTCGGCTTCGGCCGGCCAGATGTCCTCTTGGAGCCAGGCGTCGAGCGGTTTGTCGTCGGCGTAACCCCGCAGGAGCGTCATGGCGACGTGGCAGTGGGCGTTGACGAGTCCGGGCATGACCAAGCCACCAGACGCGTCCAGTGTCTCGTCGGCGTCGGCGTCGATGTCGCGGCCGACGTCGAGGATACCACCCTCCTCGCGGTCGACGAGAACGTCGGCGTCGACGACCCGCATATCGGGGAGAAGCACCTGTCCGTCGGTGATACGAAGCGTGCTCATGGGGAGTGCTTCCGCCGTGGGGACATTAGGTGTAAGGGTTGGCGACGACCCACACCGGAGGGAAAGACAGTTCCCCCGTGACTGCGAGGGGCGAGTATGCGCATCGCCGTGCCCAACAAGGGGCGCATCCACGACCCGACTATCGACCTGCTCGAACACGCCGGGCTGCACATCGAGAACGGCTCGGACCGCAAGCTCTACGCCGAGACCGTCGACCCCGAGGTGACCGTGCTCTTCGTCCGCGCGGCCGACATCCCCGAGTACGTCCGTGACGGCGCGGCCGACATCGGCATCACGGGCTACGACCAAGTGAGAGAATCGGGCCACGACCTCACCGAACTCTTGGACCTCGGCTTCGGTAAGTGTCGGCTCGTCCTCGCCGCGCCCGAGGACGGCGACATCGAGTCGGTGAGCGACCTCGCCGGCAAGAGCGTCGCCACCGAGTTCCCGACCATCGCGCGCCGCTACTTCGAAGAGCAGGGCGTCGACCCCGAGATCGTCAAGGTCACCGGCGCGACCGAACTCACGCCGCACGTCGACATGGCCGACGCCATCATCGACATCACCTCGACGGGGACGACGCTCGCGGTCAACCGGTTGGCGATCATCGACGAGGTACTCTCCTCCTCCGTGAGGCTCTTCGCCCGTCCGGAGGTCGAAGACGATCCGAAGGTCCAGCAGGTGACGATGGCGCTCCGCTCCGTGCTCGAAGCCGACGGCAAACGCTATCTGATGATGAACGCGCCGAAGGAGAAACTGGACGACGTCCGCGAGGTCATCCCCGGCATGGGCGGCCCGACGGTCATGGACATCGCCGGCGACGACAAGGTCGCCGTCCACGTCGTCGTCGACGAGTCGGACGTCTTCAGCGTCATCAACGACCTCCGCGCCGTCGGGGCCTCGGACATCCTCGTGACGGAGATCGAGCGGCTGATGAAGTAGGTCGTTACTCTCCGTCTGCTTCGTCGTCCAACGGCGGATACGCCACTTCCCACAGGTGGCCGTCGGGGTCCGCGAAGTGTCCCGAGTAGCCGCCCCAGAACGTGTCCCCAGCTTCTTTCACCAACTCGCCGCCGGCGGCGACCGCCTCGGCCAGCACCGCCTCGACCCGCTCTTCGGATTCGACGTTGTGCGCCAGTGTGACGCCTGAGAAGCCACTCTCGCCGTCGTCGCCGACCGTCGCATCCTCGGCGAGCAGGGCACGCGGATACAGCGAGAGCCACGTCCCGTCGAGTGTGAAGAAGGCGACGTCGCTCCCGGGGTCGCGCTCCTGCATGGGGAGACCGAGACCGTCACGGTAGAACCGAACCGACTCGTCGAGATCCGAGACGCCGAGCGTCACGAGGGTGATGTGGGGGTCTATGCGGCCAGTACGCTGGCGGTGTCGATAGCTGTTCTTTCGCGGCTCAGTCGCCGTCCTCAGCCGACCTGCCGTCGTCGCGAGCGACCCGCAGCTCCGGCGTCGTCACACCGGCGTGAATCCCCGTCGCCCCGCGTCGCCAGCGGACCCACCAGACGGTTAGCACGCAGCCGAGAAGAATCGCGCCGACGCCGAGGAGCCCCGCCTCCGGTCCGAACTGCCCGCCCGTGACGAGGTCTGGTCCCGTCTCGCGGGTGCCGACGAGACTCGCGTCGATAGGGAGACCGCTGACCGGAAAGCCGTAGACGGCCCCCTGAAACAGGTTCCAGGTGATGTGCAGCCCGATGGGGATGGCGAGTTCGTTCGTCAGGACGTAGCCGAGCGCGAGCATGACGCCCGCGAGGGTGATGGTGAGGACGCTGACGAGCGAGGCGTTCGGATTGGTGGCGTGGAGGACGCCGAAGACGGCCGAGGAGAGCGCGACGGCGACGGCGACGGCTCCGCGGTCGCCGACGTACCCCGCCAGCCCTTCGGCGACGTTCGTCAAGAGATAGCCGCGGACGAGCAACTCCTCGTAGACGCCGACGAACAGGAAGAGCACGAGGAGCGCGACGAGACCCGCGAGCACCGACTCGCCGACCAGCAGGCCGGTCACCGCGAACCAGCCAGCGGCGACGCCGAGCGCGAAGATGGCCGTCATCAGGCCCGCACCGAGCGCGAGCCCGAAGCCGAGGTCGACCCACCACGCGCGGTCGAGATGGAAGCCGAAGTCCGCGAACCGGCGGCGGTCGAGAAACCGGCCGACGACGGCGATACCGGCGAGGAAGCCGAGGCCGGTGAAGAGGACGCCCACGAGGTCTCTTACGAGGCCGTAGGCGGCCGCACCGAACAGTTCGGTGAATGCCGAACCGAGGCCGAGGACGCCGACCACGAGCCCGGTGGCGAGCGCGAAGAGTGCGACGACGATGCCGACGGCGACGGTGCCCACCACGAGTCGCCACGGCGCGCGGAGACGGTGCTCGTCGACGTTCCATACGACACGTTTCAGACGTTCGACCGGACTGACCATATCCGCCCTGCGGCCGGGGGCCGTTTCAGTCTGTCCTAGCCCGGCGCGCTGCCGATGAGGAAGACGAGACTGAAGATCAGTGCCCCGAGGATGATGCTGACGACGATGTGGATGGCGGTGACGTACGCCGTCAGCTTCCGCGAGCGGCCGTAGAGGAATCCGATGGCGGCGGCGTCGACGACGACGGCGGCGGCGATGGCGAGAAAGGAGTTGATGCCGAACGCCGTCGCGACGACGGCGATGGCCGCCGGAAGCGGTCCGACGGCGAAGGCCTTCTTCACCTCGACGTCGCCGAGGACGTTCCGGGCGGCGATGTGCGCCGTCACCGAGAGGAACAGCGCGAACGCACCGACCGTCCCGGCGATGGCGAGGGGGCTGCCGACCGCGCCGGCTTGCAAGACGACCATACGCGGCCTACGGAGTCGGGGGGTTTGGTCCTGACGTTCCCGGTCCGGAATTCGGGTGATGCGGCCGCGGAGAGAGGAGAGAGAAGAGAGACGCGATACTGTGGAGACGTGGCCGACTCTGAGCCGACTCAGCCCAGCAGGCCGAGTTCCGACAGTCGCTCGGTGATGACCTCGACGGCGTCTTTCGCGTCCTGCGGTTTCTTGCCGCCCGTGATGACGAGCTTGCCCGACCCGAACAGGAGCGCGACGACCTTCGGTTCGTCCAGCCGGTAGACGAGCCCGGGGAACTGCTCGGGCTCGTACTCGATGTTCTCCAGCCCGAGACCGATGGCGATGGCGTTGAGGTTGAGGCTCTTGCCGAGGTCGGCGCTGGTGACGATGTTCTGGACCGTAATCTCGGGGTCGTCTTCGACCTGAATCTTCAGGTCTCGGAGTTTGTCGAAGACGATGTTGAGACTCTCGTGAACGTCGTCGGTCGACTTCGCGCCGGTACAGACGATCTTGCCGGAGCGGAAGATGAGTGCCGCGGACTTCGGGTTCTGCGTGCGGTAGACGAGACCGGGGAACTGCTCGGGGTCGTAGTCCGCCCCCTCCAGGTCCATCGCCACGCTCTGCAGGTCGAGTTCCTGCCCGATTCCCGTCGAGGCGACCACGTTCTCGATGTTGATTGTCTCCGTGGGGTCGGTCATGTAACGACTTAAACGTCGTATTTAAGGTTTAAAAAGTTTGGTGCTGTTGCTTGATAGGTAGCAGAATTGAGTAAACCCAGCGGCTGTGGGAAATCTGGTCGCTCCGGTCCCCTATCGCCGGTCGCTCGCGCTCGTGACGGTGGACCGACAGCTGTCAGTGTGGGGGTGTCGGTGTGACGGCGTCGGTGCAACGCTGCCAGTGCGATACTGTTGATGCAACGCTATCGGCCACCCCGAGTCGGCACGCTCATACTGGTCGGTCGTCACACTGCGAGCGTGTACTGTCTCGAACTCGCCGGTGAGGACGACGCCTTCGCCGCCTGTGAGGCCGCGAGCGCGGCCGACGCGGTCGACGTCGTCGCCCCCGGTCTCGCGACGGTTCGGGGGATCGACCCCGAGCGACTCCGCACGCTGGCGTACACCCACCGAGCCAGCGAGCTCGTGGGCCGCACCGACGCCAGCGTCGAGCACGCCCGTACCCTCCTCGACGCCGCGGGTTTCGACCGGCGCGGCTCCGTCGCCGTCCGCGCCCGCAACGTCCACGGCGCGACCGATGTGAGCACCCAAGAGGCCGAGCGGACCCTCGGCGGCGTGCTCGTCGACCGTGGCTTCACGGTCGACCTCGACGACCCCGACCACGAACTCCGCGTCCTCTTTTCGGACGATACCTGCCTCGTCGGCTGGCTCGCCGCCGAGAGCATCCGCGACTTCGGCGACCGCAAGCCGACCGACCGCCCCTTCTTCCAGCCCGGCAGCATGGCCCCGCTCGACGCTCGGGCGTTCGTCAACATCGCCGGTGCAGGCGAGGGGAAGACGATTCTCGACCCGATGTGTGGGACCGGCGGTGTCCTGCTCGAAGCCGCGCTCGTCGGTGCTCGCGTCGTCGGCGCGGACGCCCAGTGGAAGATGGTCCGCGGCTCCCGGACGAACCTCGCGGAACTGACGCCCGAGGCGACGTGGGACGTGATGCGCGGCGACGCGACGAGCCTCGCGCTCCGCGACGACGCGGTCGACGGCGTCGTCTTCGACGCCCCCTACGGCAGACAGTCGAAGATCGCCCGCCACGACCTCGAAGACCTCGTCGCTGGCGCGCTCTCGGAGACCGCCCGCGTCGCGCCGCGGGCCGTCGTCGTCGCCGACCGCTCGTGGGCCGACGTCGCCGAAGCGAACGGCTGGCAGGTAGAGCAGCTCTTCGAGCGTCGCGTCCACCGCTCGCTCACTCGATACGTTCACGTACTGACACGAGCGTAACACCTGGCTCCGGCGTTACCGCCGCCGAATATGTCACTTCCCCGCCAGTGTGGGTGTCTGACAAACCCCTCTGTTTCGACTGCAGACCACCGGACAGCGGCGGCTCCCGGAACACTGTCAGCCGGACACCGCACGGACGTCAGACGATAGTCGGACGAACCTCCACTTCATCTGGAAATCGCACGACGTAAACGGGGAGACTGTCTCAGAAGTGAGGTGGTCTCGGTCGTCGGCTCGCAGGAGAGGCGTGCGGTGTCAGTCGTCGGCCGCGGGCGTCTCGACGACGACCGTCTCGCCCGCTCTGACGCGCTGGCCGTTCTCGACGGCAACGTCCTCGATGTCGACCCACTCGGGCAGGAGCACGTCCGCCCGACTGCCGAAGGCGATGTGGCCGAGTCGCTCGCCGCGGGCGACAGACTCGCCGCCGCCGACGTAAGGGTGGATGCGCCGGGCGAACCAGCCCGCGATGAACGAGACTTCGTGAGTGCCGAAGTCGACGTCGACGCGTTCGTTGCGGTCCGAGTCCTTCGAGAACGCGGGTTTGTACGCACCGGGGCGGCGGTCGACGGACTCGACGTAGCCGTCTGCGGGCGCGCGGATGACGTGGACGTCGGTGACGTTCATGAAGACGCCCACGCGGACCCGCTCGCCCTCCTCGCGAATCACGGAGACCTTGCCGTGAGCGGGCGCGACGATGCCCGACTCGGGCGGCGTCCGCTCGGGGTCGCGGAAGAAGGCGACGACGCCGAGACCAAGCAGTAGGAGCGCGAGACCGACAGGGAAGGCGACGACGGTAGCCGGAACCGCGAGCAGGAGCGGCGGGGCCGCGTAACGCCACGTGCCGGGCGTGACGCCCGTCATCGTGCCCGCGTCCCGTCGGTGCCACCCGCACCCGTCGCCCACGCCGACAGCAGATGTGTGAGGTGAATCGTCGCGTCCGTGCCCTCCGCGAGGTCGAGGTCGACCTGGCCGGCGAGTCGGTAGAGCCGACAGAGGTCGTCGCCGCCGTAGTCGGACTTGGCGCGAGCGACCCGGAGCAGTTCCCGCAGCAGCTCCTGGCCGTCGTAGCCTTCGTCGGAGATGAGGTCGTCGACGGCCTTCCGGGCCCCCGCGATGTCGCCTTCGGCCGCGGCGTCGAGCGCGGCCACGAGGTCGCCGTCGTTGCCGAGGTCGCCCATCGTCTGGTAGGCGGCCTGCATCGTCAGCTCGTCGTGTTCGACGACGGTCGCCTGCGCGCTCAAGACGGCCTTCCGGAGGTTGCCACCGGCCGCGCTGGCGACGAACTCCAGCCCGTCGGACTGGTAGTCGACCGCCTCGGCTTCGAGGATGCCTTCGAGCACCGAGATGGTCTCGTCGGTCGAGGGGGCGCGGACCGGGACCGCGAAACAGCGCGAGCGGATCGGCGGGATGAGCTTCGAGGGCTGGCGGGTGGCGATGACGAACTGGGTCGTCCGGTGGTGTTGCTCCATCACCCGACGCAGTGCCTGCTGGAAGTCCTCGCGGATGGCCTCCGCGTTGTCGAGGACGATGGTCTTGAAGCTCCCCGACATCGGGGCGTAGCTGGCGGACTCCTTCAGCACGCGGTTGATCATGTCGCGTTTCGCCATCCGGCTCCGACCCTCCAGAAACTGCTCGAAGCGGGGGTCCGACCGGATCTCCTTTTTCGTCCGGTTGAAGAAGTCGGCGACGTTGATTTCGACCAAATCGTTATCGGGGTCCTCGTGGGTCTCGCGGGCGAGTGCGCGGACTGCGGCGGTCTTGCCGACGCCCGGCGGTCCCTGGAGCACGAGGTTCATCGGTTCGTCGACGGCGCGGCCCAGCCGGTCTCTGACCGCTGCTTGCGGAAGGTCCGAGAGGGCTGGCGCGTGCGTATCCGTCCACAGCGGCGCGTCCATTGGCCGGGAGTAATCGGTCGGCGGGTAAGAATCGGTCGGTCCGAGCGGGTCGGCTCGGCGGTCAGCGTCGCGAAAAACAGCGAACGCGGGTCGGAGGGCTGCGGTCGGAATCGCGGTTCTGCGGGGACGGCCGTCGTGGCTTCGTCAGCCGAACAGCGTCGTCAGGCCGTTGTTTCCGTTGCCGTTGCCGTTCCCGGCGTTCGCGCCCGCTTCTACCGTCGCGGTGAGCGTCTGCTCCAGTTCGACCTCGCTGTCACCGCTGGTGACGGTCACTTCGATCTCTTCGCTCCCCTCGGGGACGCTGAAGGTCAACTCGCCGTTCTCGTCGGTCTCGCCGACGACCTCGCCGTCGACTTCGACCGTCGCGTTGGCGACCGCGGAGCCGTTCTGCGTCACGCTGATCGTCGCGTTCGACCCGGCGGTGACCTCACTGACGAACGAGGCGTTGAGGCCGTTCGCCGCCTCCTCGGCCGCGTCGTCCGCGTCCTCGGCTGCGTCGTCGGCCTCGTTGCCAGCGTCTTCGGCGTCGTCGTCACGCTCGTCGTCCTCGTCGTCGACGACGTCGATCTCGACCTCGTCGCTCGTGCCGGACTCGCTGGCGACCGGCTTGAGGATGTACTTTCCACTGTTACCCGCCTCGAAGACGGTGATGTCGTAGACGAAGTCGACGCTCTCGTTCGCGCCGATGGTGAAGCCTTTGTTCAGCTGGAGCTTCTGGCTCGGCAGCTTGACGTTCACCTGTTCGCCGTTCTCGAGGGTGCCGTTGATGTCGCTGACGTAGACGAAGACTTTCGAGTAGTTGCCTTCCTCGACGTCGATCGAGCTGAGGGCGCTCGCGTTCGCACCCTGGAGCTTCGTCAGGTCGACCGTCTTCGAGTCGACCTCGTACTCCTCCCAGCCGTCGCTCTCGTCGAACTCGCCCGACGCGTTCGCCTCGACGTCGGCGTCAGCCGTGGCGTTCACGCCCGTCGTGTTGGCGTCGACAGAGCCGTTGACGGTGGTGTTCGCCTCGATCTCCACGTCGTCGTCGGCTTCTATCTCGCTCTCGTTCTCGTCACTCTCGGATTCGGACTCCTCGTCGTCCTCATCGTCGGCGTCGGCCTTCTGGAAGCCGACTCTCGTGATGGTGACGTTGAGATGCTCGAACTGGTCGATGGCGTTGCGCTCGTCGCTCACGTACATGTTCACCGTCCCTGTCGAGCCGCTCGTGCTTCCGCTCTCGGCCGCGGTTGTCTCTCCACTCGGTCCGGTCGTTCCTGAGTCGACCCCACCGGCACACCCAGCGAGCAGCAGCATGAGTGCAACCAGCACGGTCGCGATTGGTCGGCGCATCGTACTCGGTGGAAGTGCCGAGAGCCTGATATACCCGACAGTCTGTTCTCCCGGATTTAGCAGTTTGAACGGAGATAAACGGGTTTGAACGGTTCGTTCGTCGGACTTCCTGCACGGATTGCCGGTGACGCGCTTCCGACACGGGTTTAGTGGTCCCCCGTGTGACTTCGGGTATGTCGATGCGCGTGACGTTTCTCGGAACCAGCGGGGCGGTGCCCACGACCGAGCGGGCACCCAGCGCGCTCCTCGTCAACCGCGAGGGCGAACGGTTCCTCTTCGATTGCGGCGAGGGCACCCAGCGACAGATGATGCGGTTCGGCACGGGGTTCAACGTCACACACCTCTTCGTCACGCATCTCCACGGCGACCACATCCTGGGCATCCCCGGTCTCATCCAGTCGTGGGACTTCAACGGCCGCGACGACCCACTGGCGATTCACGTCCCGCCAGGGTCGAAAAAGCATATCAAGAGCCTCGTCCACGCCGGCGGCTACGACCCCAGCTACGCCGTCAACATCCACGAGGTCGCCCCCGGCAAGACCGCGCTCGCCGGTGACGGCTACGAGGTCCGGACGTTCAAGACGAACCACCGGACGAAATCCCAGGGCTACGCCATCGTCGAGGAGGACCGGCCGGGCCGCTTCGACCGCGAGAAGGCCGAAGAGGAATTGGGCATCCCACCGGGGCCGATGTACGGCAAGCTCCACAACGGCGAGACCGTCGAACTCGACGACGGGACGGTCATCCGCCCCGAACAGGTCGTCGGCGAGCCTCGCCCCGGCCGGACGCTGGTCTACACCGGCGACACGCGGCCCGTGCAGGCGACCGTCGACATCGCCCACGACGCCGACCTGCTGATTCACGACGCGACGTTCACGACCGAGGAGGCGGGCCGCGCGCGCCAAACGTACCACTCGACGGCACAGGAAGCCGCCGACGTCGCCAGTCGCGCCAACGCCAAACGACTGGCACTCACACACATCTCCTCGCGCTACGCGGGCAACGCGGGCCCCATCGAGCGGGAGGGTCGCGAGGGCTTCGACGGGGAGTGTTTCGTCCCCGACGACGGCCAGAAGTTCGAGGTGCCGTTCCCGGACGACGAGTAGTCGCTACGTCTCGCGGAGCACGTCAGTTGTCTCGTCGACGTCGCCAGCGACGGCCTCGGCAACGTCGACTGCTTCACCTGCACACGACGCACAGTAGACGTTCTCGCCGTCGTCGAGCAGGAGGAGCGGCACGCCGAACAGCACCCACTCGCGGACGAACCGCCGACGCTCGCCGTCGGTGACGGCTGCGTCGCACTCGACGCAGTGCGCGTCGGCTGCCGCCGACACGGGCTGTTTGAGGATGCGCGTCCCCTCGCCCACCTTCGACCGTCGGTAGGCGGGCTGTCGCGTCACCAGATAGGCGACGCCGCCGACGAGTGCGAGCGCGAGCGCGACGAGGACGACGCGGCCGACCGAGAGCAACAGGCCACGAGCCAGGAAGCCGACCACGAGCGTCGCACAGAGCGCGAGGGCAGCGAGGAGCCGACGGTCCATGTCGGCTACGACTCGGCGGAGCTGTTGTTCGTCTCCGTGCCAGTACTGCTGCTCGACGAACTCGATGAACTCGACGACCCGCCGCCGTCGGACTCGAGGTTCCGGACGAACTGCGGGTAGCCCTCGCCGCCGACGGGGATGTAGACGGTGTCGGTCTCGTCGAGCTTCTGGATGTACTGCTGGGCGAGCACCTCGTTCGTCAGCGACTCGCTGACGATGCGGTTCGCGTCGGCCTCACCCTGGGCTTCGATCTTCTTTCGGTCGGCTTCGAGCTTCTCGACTTCGAGTTCGCTCTGTTTCTGTTGACGACGCTGTTCGGTGATCTCTTTCTGCTCGACGGCTCGGGCGTACTCGGCGGGCAACTCGACGTTGCGGATCTGGACGGCTTCGAGGATGAGCCCGTCGTTCTGGAAGTCCTCGCCGAGCTCCCGTTCGGCGGCGAGTTTCAGCTTCGTCTGCCCCTCGCCGGTGTAGATCTCGGTGACAGGGAGGCGGCCCGCTTCGGTCCGGAGGACCGAGCGAATCGACGGCCGAATCAGCCGTTCCTCAGCGGTTTCGACCGTCCGGTAGTTCTTGTAGAAGTCGACGGCCTGGCTGGCGTCGACGCGGTAGCGGACGGTCACGTCGATGTCGACGCGGAGACCGTCCTCGGTGAGGACGCGGATGGCGTCGTCGCGGTCGACCTGTCCTTCGCCCTGCTGGGCGGACATCGTGTAGGACTGCGGCCGGACGGAGAGGCTACTCGTCGACTGCGAGACGGGGTTGACGAAGTGCGCGCCGGGCTCGAAGACGGTGCCGGTCGTCGCACCCCACTTCTTGACGACCTTCACGTTCCCCTCTTCGACGGGCTCCCACGCGAGAAGCCCGGCGACGGGGGCCGAGAGGACGAGGAGGGCGAGCACGCCCGTGAGGACGAGCCGTGTGAGGTTGTCGGGGCGGAGGGATGGAGGGCTTGGGTCGGAACTCATGTTACCACAAGAACCGTGGAAAGCGGGGGTTTTCATAGTTCGCATATCAGTCTAAATCTCGACACGTCTCGGCGGCCACGGGGAGTCGTCGTCCCCGGCGTGGGGTATTTATCGGCAGACTCCCTAGCGGGGTTCGTGAGCACTCGGACGAGTGCGCTCGACTCGCTGGTGTTCGGCGTCGACATCCAGAGCGGCAACATCCGTGGGGACTCGCCCTCCTACGCGGTCGTCGCCCTCGACACGGGGTCGCTCGACACCGGTGTCGGCACCGACGGCGGGGCGGACGGCGAAGAACGGATCGACCGTGACGTCGTCTCGTTCCGCAAACTCACCCGCCTCATCGAGCGCGAGGAACCAGCGATGGTCGCGACGGACAACATGTACGAGCTTGCGGCCGACAAGGACGCGCTCGTACACTTCCTGCAGTCACTCCCCGCCGACACGAAACTCGTACAGGTGACCGGCGCGGAGCGACCCGAACCCCTCTCGCGGGTCGCCTCCCGCCACGGCGTCCCCTACGGCAAAGAGCCGATGAAGGAGGCCGAGGCGGCCGCCCGCCTCGCCGCGGCCAACGTCGGCTACGAGGTCTCGGCGTTCACTGACACGACGACCGTCAAGGTCTCCCGCGGCCGTTCGACCGGCAAGGGCGGCTGGTCCTCCGACCGCTACACCCGCCGCATCCACGGCAACGTCAAGACGACCGCCCGCGACGTCGAGTCGAAGCTCAAAGAGGCCGGACTCGCCTTCGAGCGCGAGGTCACGGAAAAGTACGGCGGCTTCTCGAACGCGATCTTCACCGTCGAGGCGCGGCCACAGGACATCCCCGTCTCCAACCGTCGCTCCGGCGACATCCGTATCGAAGTCGAACGCGAACGCCGGGACGGTATCGAGTTCGAACCACTGGTCAAACGCCGCGACCACGTCATCGTCGGCATCGACCCCGGGACGACCACCGCGGCGGCCGTCGTCGGCCTCGACGGGAGCGTCCTCGACGTCTACTCCAGTCGGACGAGCGACACCGCCGACGTCATCGAGTGGCTCATCGAACGGGGTCGGCCCATCATCGTCGCCGCCGACGTCGAGCCGATGCCCGAGACGGTCGAGAAGTTCCGCCGGAGCTTCGACGCCGCGGGCTGGCATCCCCCGTCGGACATCCCCGTCGACGAGAAACTTCATCGAACTCGAAACGACGACTACGACAACGACCACGAACGCGACGCGATGGCCGCCGCGCTGTTCGCCTTCGACGCCCACGAGGACCAGTTCGACCGCATCACGCGGAAGGTCCCGCCGCGACTCGACCGCGGAGAGGTCATCGCCCGCGTCGTCTCCCGCGAGGAGTCCGTCGAGGCGGTCCTCCGGGACCTCTCGGACGACGAGCAGACGGAGGAGGAGACGCACGAACACACCGAGCGGGAACTCACGGCCGAAGAGAAGAAGATCAAACGGCTGGAGTCGCAGGTCGAGCGGCTGGAGGCGCACGTCGACGACCTCACCGACGAACTCGACGACCGCGAGGAGACCATCGAGGAGTACAAAGAGGAGCTCTCGGACGCCCGCCGCGAGGAGCGACGGGAGGCCCGCGAACGCCGCGAGGTCAACCGCCTCGAACGCGAGAACGGCCGGCTGGAGCGCGAGTTAGCGGCCGAGAAAGAGCGTGCCGACGAACTCCAGTCGAAGCTCTCGCGGCTGAAGGACCTCTGGAAGCTCGACCATTCGAACTTCGCCGACGTCGCGGAGGGTCGAGACCTCGTGCCCGTGAAGGTGGTCGAGCAGTTCACCAGGGGGGCCATCCAGGACACGGTCGAGGAGTACGGCATCTCCGCGGGCGACGTGGTCTATCTCCGCGACGCCAGCGGGGCCGGTCGGAGCACGGCCGAACTCCTCGCCGAGAAACGACCCAAGGCCGTCCTGCGCTCGGGCGGCATCTCGGAGGTCGCCGAGGAGGTGCTGTTCGACCACGAGATTCCGGTCGGCCCGGCCGACGGCATCTCGATTCAGGAGATCGACGAACTCGCCATCGCCCGCGGCAGCGACGTCCAGTCGGTCATCGACGACTGGGAGGGGCGCGCCGAGGAGCGGCAGAAAGAACAGAAGTCGGAGATGGTCGACCAGATCATCAGCGAACACCGCGCCAACGGCGGCGAGAAGAACTAGTCGTACGTCCGCACCTCGACGCGGAGACTCCCGTCCTCGTCGATGAACGCCTCCAGATTCTCGCCACGAAGGCTTCCCGACTCGCCTGTCAGTTCGACCGTCGTCGTCACCGGCTCGTTCTCGCTACTCGCGAGTGTCACCGTCACCTCGTAGACGCCGGGGTCGGTGAGGAGTCCGTTCCGCAGCCCCCACTCCGACGCACCGATGGAGACGGTTTCCTCGCGTGGGTCGTCTGTCGACCCGTCGCGGGCGATGGTGAGCCGGAGCGTGTGGCTCTCGGGGCTGTTGTTGACGACGAGCAGGGAGCCGGGTTTCGGGTCGCTGTCGATGGCCGAACAGCCCGCAAGGAGGCCGAGGGCGGCGACGCCGAGCGCGTGGAGGGCGCGTCTGCGGGATAGCACACCGGGAAGTCGGGCCGCGTGCCTATCGACCCTTCGCTTTCCGCTCTCTCGGCGGCAACCACGCAAGCTATTACCGCCGATTGACAAGCAGGGGTCGTGCCGCGATTCGACTATCCGTGTCCGGGCTGTCGCACCACCAACAGCCTGCACGACGCCGACTGCCGGTTCGAGGGGACCCAGTGGCCCGAGGTGGAGAAGGCCTACATCGACGTGGTCTCGCTGCTCTCCGTCGGCCCCCGCCGCGAGGAGGCACTCCCCGAACTCGTCCACGGCGAGTGGGACAACCTCCACGTCGCCGCCGTCGAGTCGCTCAAACGCCAACAGCGCGTCGTCGAGGAGGACGGCGCGCTCCGCCTGCTCACCGCGTCCGAGTATAAGGAACTCGTCTCCGAGCCGACCAGCGAGCCGATGCGGACGCTCTATCTCAAAGGGAGTGTCCCCGGCTGTCACGACAACGCCGTCTTCGCCATGGTCGCGTGGTACGAGATGGTCGGGCTGTCCTGGGCAGAGACGAAAGAACACGTCGTCGACTGGCTCCGCGAGTCGGGCGCGTGGGACCGCGGCGGCTTCGAGGAGGCCTCGCCCGAACAGCTCGTCGACAGCAAACGCCACGTCTACGAGGCCGGCTACGGCTGGAAGGAGAAGGCGACGGCGGCGAAGCGGGTCATCGACCGGAGCTTGTGAGTCGGGGAAAGCGTTAGGCCCGTCGCCGACGCCGTAGGGGTATGAACGGACCCGAGGCCGCCACCGCGGCCGACGCCGACCCCGCCGTCGCCTCCCGCCGCCGGGCACTCGCGACGGTCATCGGCGTCGTCTTCATCGACCTGCTCGGCTTCGGTATCGTCATCCCCATCCTGCCGTTCTACGTGCGCAGCTTCCTCGTCAGCGACGTCTTCATCGGTCTCCTGGCTGCCTCCTACTCGCTGATGCAGTTCCTCTTCGCGCCGTTCTTGGGGCGGCTCTCCGACGAACGTGGCCGCCGCCCCGTCCTGATGCTCTCGCTGCTCGGCAGTGCCATCGCGTGGACCGTCTTCGGGCTGGCCGGGCAGGTCTCGGACGCTCTCACGCTGACCGCCGGACTCGCCGTGCTCTTCGTCTCGCGGATGGTCGCCGGGGCGATGGGCGGGAACATCGCCACCGCACAGGCCTACATCGCCGACATCACGCCGCCCGAGCGGCGTGCGGGCGCGTTGGGACTCATCGGTGCCTCGTTCAGCCTCGGCTTCATCTTCGGTCCCGCGGTGGGTGGCGTGCTCGCCAGCGACGCCGTCGTCACGGCGGCCCGTGAAATCTTCCCGGCGTTCATCCCGGCGACGCGCTTCTCGCTGCCGAGTTTCGCGGCGGCGACGCTCAGCCTCCTCGCACTGGCGGCTGCGGCAGCGTTCCTGCCGGAACCCGAGCGCGAACGCGGCGTCGCCGCTCGCCGCAGTCTGGTCGGGCAGTTCGCCGACGCGCTGCGCGACAGCGGGCTGCGCGGACTCGTCGTCGCCTACTTCCTCGTCTCGGTCGCGTTCTCGGGGATTCAGGTCATGTTCATCCCGTTCGCCGCCGACATCTACGGCTACAACGCGACGCAGACCGCGTTCCTCCTGACCTACATCGGCGTCCTCGGCGTCATCAACCAGGGCGTCGTCGTCGGCCGCCTCTCGCGGGTCGTCTCGGAGCCGCGCATCGCCATCATGGGGGCGTCGCTGTTGCTCGTCGCGCTCGCGGCGATTCCCTTCTCGCCCGAGTTGGGGACGCTCCTCCCGGCCGTCGGTGGCCCGGCCTATCTGACTCGAGAACTTCTCGCGCTCCTCGTCGTGTTGGCGACACTCTCGCTCGGCAACGGGCTTCTCAACGTCGCGCTGTCGACGCTCGTCTCCACGTCGGCCTCCGCCGACAAACAGGGCAGTGCGTTCGGCGTCACGCAGGGCGCAGGCAGTCTGGGCCGGACTGTCGGTCCCCCGACGATGGCGGCACTCTACGCCGCGGTCACCTACTGGTCCCCCTTCGTCGCCGGTGCGGTGCTCGTGATTCCCATCCTGGCGATCCTGTTCACCATCGCCCGCCGGTAGTCGCGCTTGACTTATCGGCCTCCTGACCTCCGGATTGCTCCGACAGTCGGTTGGCGCGACCTGTCGGTTTTTATGCTCG
Organism: Halogranum gelatinilyticum; assembly: GCF_900103715.1. Lineage (NCBI taxonomy): Archaea > Methanobacteriati > Methanobacteriota > Halobacteria > Halobacteriales > Haloferacaceae > Halogranum > Halogranum gelatinilyticum. The sequence continues at coordinate 266,212 of NZ_FNHL01000001.1, forward strand.
TGGGCCGTCCGTCTCTCCGATGCCCTCCCCGCTCGTGTTCCTCTCGCTTCTGGCGGGTATTACGACGCTCGCACTCACGGTCTTCGCCCTCCGCAACCGTGACGAGCCGGGGGCTCCCTCCTTCGCGGTCTTCACCTTCGGGGCAGCGGTCTGGTCGCTCTCCTACGCGGGAGCGCTCGTCACCTTCGACCCCGCCGCGCGCGAACTGTTCGAGATATCTAACGAGATCGGGCAGGCACTCGTCGCCCCCGCGTGGCTCATGTTCGCGCTCGGCTACACCGGCCGCAGCGAGGTCGTCACCCGGCGAGTCGTCGCCGCGCTTGCGGTCGTCCCCGTCGTGACGACCGTGCTCGTCGCGACCAACGACGCCCACCACTTGATGTGGGCGAACTACCACGTCGAACCGGCGTTCGGGGCGGCGACGGTGCTCTACGACCCCGGTCCGTGGTACTATCTCCACGCCGCCTACGGCTATCTCCTCATCGGGACGGGGGTGGCTCTCATCGGCGAGATGCTGCTCTCGCAGGGCGCGTTCTACCGCGAGCAGGCACTCGCGATGCTCGTCGGCAGCCTCGTCCCGACCGTCGCCCACGTCAAGCGGACCTTCGTCGTCGGTCCGTACCCCCAGATCAACTTCACGCCCATCGCGCTGGCCGTGACGGGGCTGGCGTTCGGCTACGCACTCTTCCGGTTCGAGCTGTTCGGTCTCACGCCGACGACCCGTCGTCTCGGCCGCCGGGCCGCCATCGACGACGTCGGCGTCGGCGTCGTCATCGTCAACCCCGAGGGGAGAATCGTCGAGGTCAACCGGAAGGCCCAGGACGTCCTGGAGATGTCCACCGACGAACTGCTCGAACGGCGGCTCGGCGACCTCGTGCCGGGGTTCGGACTCGAAGCCGACGGCGGGTCGCCGAAGACCGTCCTCACCGCGGGCGACGACCGGCGGACCTACGAGCTGACGACCTCCGCTATCGCCGACCAGCACGACCGCCTCGTCGGTCACACGGTGACGCTCAACGACATCACCGAACGCGAACAGCGTCGCCAACGGCTGGAGGTCCTCAACCGCGTCCTCAGACACAACCTCCGCAACGACATGACGGTCGTCCTCGGCTACGCTCAGACGCTCGAAGAGACGCTGCCCGAGTCGGAAGCGCGGATGGCGAGCACCATCGAGCGGAAGGCGCGGAGTCTCGTCGACATGAGCGAGAAGGCCCGCAAGCTCGAACAGCTCATCGAGTCGCCCGGCGACCCGACGCGCGTCGACGTCGCCTCGCTGCTCCGCGCGGTCTGTGACGAACTCGGCGACGCGTTCCCCGCGGCAACCGTCACCGCCGACCTCCCCGACGAACTGGTCGTCCGGACGGTCCCCGACGTGCTCGACGCCGTCGTCGAGAACCTCGTCGAGAACGCCATCGAACACAACGACGTCGACGCGCCGCAGGTGTGGGTCTCGGCAGCCGTCGACGGGGGTGGCTTGGTCGTCACCGTGGCCGACGACGGTCCCGGAATCCCCGACCACGAACTCGATACCATCGATGCGGGCACGGAGACGCCGCTGCAACACGGCAGCGGCATCGGGCTCTGGCTCGTCCACTGGGGCGTCAGATCGCTCGGTGGCGGTCTCTCCTTCGAGACGGGGACGGCGACGGACGGCCACGACGACTCACGCGGAACGACCGCGACCGTCCGGCTGCCGGTGCGGTGAGCCGGGCGAGCGTCTCGGCCGTCTGAAGGTCCCGTCCGTATTCACGTCGCGTCTGCGTTCACGCCGTGTTGACTTCCCAGCCCGTCGACCCGCCTGACGCGTCGCTCACCGACGATGAGAGAAGAGAGAAACCGCGGGCGTGTCGTGCTTAGTCGCTCTGGATGCGCGGCGCGAGCATGTACGTCACGTGGCCCATGCCCTCACCGAACTCGTAGTGGAGCTTGACGGGGAACTCCTCGCCGAGTTCGATGGTGACCTCGGCGTCGGAGGGGATGGCCTTGTTCATGTCCTTGAGATAGTCGAGGCTGAACAGCGAGTCGGCCGGTCCGGCCTGCAGCGAGATGAGTTCGTCGCTGCCGATCTTGAGGTCGACGTCGTCGGTGTCGCCCTCGGCCTCGATGTAGAAGGCCTCCTCCTCCTCGTCGACGTGCAGGCGGATGTGGTCGGAGACCATGTCGGCGGCCTTGATACCGCGGTCCATCTGGTTGCCCTCCAAGACGATTTCGGCGGGGAGGTCGAGGTCCGGAATGTCCGGCTCCTGGCGGATGGAGTCGGGGTCGATGAGTGCCAGCGTGTAGGAGAGACCCTCGATCTGGATGTGGAGCTTGCGGGTCTCCTCGTCGAGTTCGAGCTGGATGAGGTCGCCGGAGTTGGCCATGCCCGCGATGTCCTCGAGCCGCGAGAGGTTGACGCCGATGACGCCGCCGTCGGCCTCGTAGGACTCGAACGCCGCCGCCTCCAGCGAGAGGTCGACCATGCCGACGTTGGCGGGGTCGACCGCGCGGATGGCGAGTTCGTCCTCGTTCAGTCGGATCTTGCACTCCTCGACAAGCACGCTCACGGAGTCGAGCGCGTCCCGGAGGGTGGACGCACTGACGATGGCCTTGAACATATGGTGCGTGCTACGAGATGGGCCTTAAAAATACTCCTGATTTAGTGTCTCGCCCGTGTGCGAGCGCGCGACGGAGCGGTGGGACACGGGTGCTCCAGCCGACAGCCAACAGCCGACGACCCCTGTCGACGACAACGAAGCCTGTTTAGGGCTTGGTGGTCTATCCGTGCTCAACAGATGCCACGCAAGGACCAATACTACAACAGGGCGAAACAGCAGGGCTACCGGGCACGGTCGGCCTTCAAACTGAAACAGCTGAACGAGTCGTCCGGGCTGCTGTCGCCCGGCGACCACGTCGTCGACCTCGGAGCCGCCCCCGGCGGCTGGCTGCAGGTCGCCGCCGAGGAGGTCGGCGAACACGGCAAGGTCGTCGGCGTCGACCTCCAGCGTATCAAAGAGCTGGAGGCGCGGAACGTGACGACCATCCGCGGCGACATGACCGAGGAGGAGACGAAGGAGAAACTGCTCGCCGAACTCGGCGAGGACGGTGCGGATGTCGTCCTCTCGGACATGGCCCCGAACATGACCGGCGAGTACAACCTCGACCACGCCCGGTCGGTCTATCTCGCCCGCCAGGCCTTCGAGGTCGCGCTCGACGTCCTCGACAGCGGCGGTGACCTCGCGGTGAAGGTGTTCGACGGCCCGGACCTGCCGGACCTGCGCGAAGACATGGAGAAGGAGTTCCAGTACGTCCGGGCGACCCACCCCGACGCCTCCCGGAAGGAGTCCTCGGAACTCTATCTCATCGGGAAGGGCCGCATCACCGCCCCCATCCGCACGGGCGACGAGCTCGAGGTCGAAATCGTCGACGTCGGCAGCGAGGGCGACGGCATCGCCAAGGTCGAGGACTTCACCGTCTTCGTCTCCGGCACGGAGACGGGTGACGTCGTCACCGTCGAGATTACGGACGTGAAACCGCGGTTCGCGTTCGCCGAGCGCGTCGCCGACGAGTAACCCGGCCACCGGCGCGGCCGCTCCGTGCCGTCTCTCTCACTTCCCTTCTCGCGCTCAGTCTTCCGGCTCCAGCGTCCCGACGCTCTCGGCTTCGAACTCTCTCTCGTGTATCTCCACCTCTCGCACCACGAGGTCGATGGCCAGTGCCGTCTCGCACGGCTCCTCCCGTCGGTGGATGCCCCGGCAGTGACCCGTCGCGATGATGTCGTGGAACGACGTGTAGCTCCCGCAGTTCGGACAGCGGACGCCCCGTTCCATGCTGTCGCGCTCCGTCAGTCGGATTCTGTGCGTCCCGCCCATACCGTGTGGTCTGTTACCAAAAGACATAAATACAGTTGTATCCGCCACTGACAGTCTCTGTGGGGCGAATCAGGGAGAATCAGGGAGAATCAGGGCGAAAACGGTCGGGAGCGCGAACCGGTAGGACGCGACGGCCGCCAGTCAGTCGGCGGTCGTCGGGACGACGCCGTCGTCGTCGCTGGCGCGGATCGCGCCGACGGTGGCGTAGACGAGCGGGGTGTCGACCAGCGCGATGAAGAGTTTCACGAGATACTGACCGACGACGATGCTGACGATGACGTTCGTCGGCGGGGCCTGACCGGTGCCGAGGAGGACGGGCGCGACGGCGAAGGCGACGACAGTGAAGATGACCGTGTCGATGAGTTGGCTCGTCGCCGTCGAGCCGATGTTGCGGAGCCAGAGGAACGACTCGCCCGTCATCTCGCGGATGCGGTGGAAGACGAGCACGTCCCAGTTCTGGCTGACGAGGTAGGCCAGCGACGACCCCAGGACGATGCTCCCGCCGGAGCTGAGGACGGTCGCGAACTGGTCGGGGTCGACCGGGCTGCCCTGTGCGGCCGGGAGCTGGATGGTCGCGAAGACGAGCGCGAGCATTACGAAGTTCATCGCGAAGGCGACGTTGACGACGCGGCGGGCAAAGCGCGGGCCGTAGAGTTCCGAGATACAGTCGGAGGCGAAGTAGGTCGCCGCGTAGGCCAGCGTCCCGCCGGGGGCGGTGAGGACGACGCCGACGACCGGCACCGTCAACGCGAGCAGTTTCGAGGAGACGAGCTGGGCGGTGACGAGTGCCGTGACGAACAGGCCGACGAGGGCGATAGGAGCGAGCGAAGGCTCGTAGCTGCTGTCATTCATCTTTCAGTCGGCCGTGTCGCTGGTCGATCTCGTCGAGGAGGTCCAGCGTCTTGCGGATCGATGCCCGAATCGCGTCGCTGCGGTTGACGAACTTGCCGTTCTCGCCGACGTGTTCGTCCAGATCGGCGAGCAGTTCGTCAGGGATTTCCACGCTTATCTTCGCCATACGCTGGGGTTCGTGGGCGAATACTTACCTCTTACACTTCGACACGCGGATGCAAGTGTTACCCCTATCTCGTTCGAAGCCGAAAGAAAACAGCAGGCAGCGACGCGTCGGATGGTCGGCGACTACGCGTCCGCGGTTCGGGGGTTCACGAGGTCGCGGCGGCCGCCGAACGTCAAGATGAACAGCACGGCCAGTCCGACGCCGTAGGCGGCCATGAGCGGAATCGTGACGAGGAACATCGTCAGGATGCCCGCGGGGGTGAAGAAGGCCGCGAAGGTGAGGATACCGACCGTCACCTCGCGCCAGCGGCCCCGCATCGCCTTGTAGGAGACCCCAGCCGTGTTCAGAAGCACCATCAACACCGGGATGTCCGCGAGGAGCCCGATTCCGGCCGTCGTGTAGAAGATGAGCCAGAAGAAGTCGGTGATGCGGTAGCTGATGACCATGTTCGCGGACACCGTGTCGGCGACGAGGTAGCTGATGACCGTCGGGGCGACGTAGCTGTAGCCGAGGGCGAACCCGCCCACGAGACCGACGAGCAGCGCGCCGACCCAGCCGAAGATGACGTAGCGGCGGCCGTAGACGAGCTTCCGCTCGCGGAGTGCGGGCCACGCCAGGAACGCGATGAGCGGCAGCGTCATGATGCCCGCGACGAGAGTCGAGAACTTCACCTCGAAGATGAGTGCCTCGACGGGATGCAGCGTGATGACCGTCAGCGAGTCGGGGTTGACCGCGGCCGGAAGCCGGTCGAGGAAGTCGTTTTTCACCTCGCCGATACCGCCGCTGTAGAGCCAGGTGAACGTCCCGCCGAGGACGAGCATGAACCAGCCGACCACCCAGAACGCCTTCGAGGTGACGCTGTCGACGATGAACATGATGTCGGTGTAGTAGCCACCGATGTCGTCCTCGTCGCGCTCGCCCTCCGTCAGCTCCGAGAGGAACGAGCCACCGGCGCGGGTCGCGCGGTCCTCGATGCTCCCGGGCGCGGTCTCGTCGTCGCCGTCGCCATCGTCGTCGGCGTCCGGCGTCTCGATGGCCACGTCACCGTCGCCCTCGATGTCGGCCGTCTCGGCCTCGTCGAAGCGGTCGAGGATGGCCTGAGCCTTCGCGTGGTCGCCGTCGTCCATCGCGTCGCTGGCAAGCTGGAGTGCCTGCGGTTCGGTGAGCGCGGCGAAGGCTTCGAGCGGGGCCGCCCGGACGCCCGCCTCGTCGAGTTCGCCGAGGTCGAGCGCGGTCGGGTCGCCCATCGCACCCTCGTCGGGGACGTCCTCGTCCAGCGTCGACAGGACGAAGTACATCAGCGCGACGACGACGCCGACGAGACCGAGGGCGGCTCCGACGAGGACGGCGTTGAGCGTCGGCGACAGCGGGAGCAGTTCGCCCGCCGAGAGCAGCCGGTAGTCGGTGTACGTGCCGACCGTGCTCGTATCGAGGTACGCGTTGATGGCCGTGACGGCACCGCGGGTGTAGAACAGATACGCGGCGGCGACACCGCCGGCGAAGACGCCTGCGAGGACGTTCCACTTCGACGCCGCGAGCGCGCGGAAGCTCGTCCGCTCGCTGCTCCGACGGGCCGTCACCACGATCTTCGCGAGATAGAGGCTGAAGCCGTAGAGGATGAGCAGCGGTGCCGCCCACATGATCTGCGTGAAGGGGTCCGGCGGCGAGAAGACGGCACCGAAGACGAAGATGGCGACGACGGCGTAGCGCCACTTGTCACGGAACGTCTCGTAGGGGACGATCTCGGTGTACGACAGCCCCGTGATCGCCAGCGGCATCTGGGCGGCGAGACCGAACGAGATGGTCAGGAGGAAGATGAACTGCGCCCACTTGACGATGGAGTAGCGCGGCTCGAACGTGGCCGCGATGGCGTTCTCCGCGAGGAACTGGAACATCAGCGGGAAGAAGAGGTAGTAGCCGTAGAACAGCCCGAGCGCGAAGAGCACGAGCGACAGCAGGCCGACGAGGGCCACCTTCCAGATGGCGACCGGAGAGCGCGGCCAGTAGCCACGCTCCTCGAGCGCGTCACGAGCGAAGTAGATGAAGACCGGAAACGCGACGACGATACCGACGGCGAGGCTGATCTTCGCCTGTAAGAGGATGACGTCGAACGGCGTCTGGGCGATGATGACGACCTGTTCGCCGAGTTCCTGGCTCATCCGAGCCTTGGTCACGTCCTTCAGGAACTGCCACACACGGTACTGGAGAGCGTAGAACGCGCCGAGAAAGCCGATGAGGAAGACGATAAAGATCTTCTGCCCGTCTTTCTGGGCCGACCGCAACATGGCCCCGGCGGTCTCCCGGCCCTCACCGAGTGCGCGGCGGGTGTCCTCGTCGAGCGCGCTAGACATACAGTTTCGGAACCGTCTCGTCGTTATCAATCTTTTCGACTGCACCCGGCGAGCCAATGGAAAAAGGCCTATAACACAGCGGGAGCGTAGACCAACTGAATGGGCGACGAATCGGAGTCGGCTGGCGAGCCGTCGCGGGACCCCGACGGCAGCGACGAGCCGACAGACCGCGTCACGGAATCCACCGATACCGATACCGAACCGGCCGCAGAGCCGGAGGTAGCGGAGACCAGCGACGGCGACGGCGATGTCGATGGCGACGGTGCTGACGACGTTGCTGTCGCCGACAACGCTGACGATGCTGACGATGCTGCGGCCGACGCAGACGACGCTGATGTCGCCAACGACGCAGACGACGCAGACGACGATGCCGCTGTCGACGATGCTGACGACGATGCCGCGGCCGACGTCGACGACGATGCCGACGCTGACGACGTCGATACCGACGGAGCCACCGAGACGAGCGACTCCGACACCGACGACGGGGCTACCGCGGACGGCGAGTCGGACACGGGCGGACTCGAACCCGTCGACGACGCGGACGCTGCTGACGCCGACACCGACGCGGATGCCTCCGACAGTGCTTCCGAGGAGTCGCCGTCTCCGGACGCCGACACCGACGACTCCAGCGAGACGAGCGAGGCCGACGGCGGCTTCTCGAACGAGATGCCCGACGGCTTCGCCGAAGACTTCAGCCACCTCGAAGACGACGGCGACGACCTCGACGACTTCGAGGACGGCTTCATCGACGGTCCCGACTCCGACCAGGAGATGCCGCTTGCGGACCACATCGAGGAGATGGTCCGGCGGCTCGCCGTCGTCTTCGTCCTCGGTGGCGGGGTCGCGCTCTCGGTCTTCGGTCTCGGCGAAGTGCTCGCGTACGTCCCGAGCACCGTCGACATCATCAACTTCCTCTGGAACCAACACATCCCTGGTGCCGGTCTCCCCGGCAACGAGGATCTCCGCCCCCACGTCTACGGCCCGCTGGAACTCATCCTGACGAAACTGAAGGTCGCCGGCCTCGTCGGCGTCGTCGTCGGCCTGCCAGTCTTCGTCTACGAGTCGTATCTGTTCATGCGACCCGGACTGTACCAAAACGAGCGGAAATACTATCTGGCGTCCGTCCCGACGAGTCTCATCCTCGCGGTCGTCGGCGTCGCCTTCGCACACTTCGTCGTGCTTCCCTCCATCTTCGCGTACTTCACCAGCTACACGACGGGGACGGCGCTCATCGCGTTCGGTCTCGCGGAGACGTTCAACCTCATCCTCATCCTGATGGGCTACATGGCCATCGTCTTCCAGATTCCGCTGTTCATCATGCTCGCCATCATGATGAACCTCGTCACCCGCGAGTGGCTGGAGGACAAGCGGCTCATCTTCTGGGGGGCGTTCCTCGGGCTCGCGTTCCTCGTCAGCCCCGACCCGACCGGGATGGCACCCATCATCATCGCCATCACGATGGTCACGCTGTTCGAGGGGACGCTCGCGCTCCTGCGGTGGACCGGGAACTAGAGCGAACTAAAGAGAACGAAAGAAAACGAGAATTAGACCGCGACCTCGTCGCCGGTCGAGTCGTCTTTCGCCGCTCGCGACGCTTCAACTCCGTTGGCTTCCGCTGTCGCCAGTGATTCGACTCGCTCCTTCAGTGCCGCGTTCATTTCCTCGAAGCCCTGCTCGGTGCCCTCGCCGACGAAGCGGTTGATTAGCCCGGCGAGCACGCCGCCGAACGACTCGGCGTGCGTCAGTCGGGTGCCCTCGTCGTGCGTCTCCAAGATGAAGCGGTGTTCGCCGTCGTAGAGACCGGGGACGAACAGGTGGCCGAGCCACCGGAACTCGTGGTCGCGGTCGACGCGCGTCACCGTGGGTCGGAACTGGAAGTCCCGGCCACCCGGCGGCGTCAGGTCGACGACGAGCCGCGCGCCCTCGTTGGCGCGGCCGGTGACGCGCATGAAGGGGTTCCACTCGGGGTAGTGCTCGAAGTCGGTGAGTACCGCCCACACTGCCTCGGGCGCGGCGTCGATGTCGACCGTCGTCGTGAGTTCTCGCATGAGACCCTAACGACGGCCGAGATGTTCAACCTCGCGTGACACAGCTCGGCAGGGCGACAACGCTCATAGCCTCCCCCGGAGAACGTCCAGTATGGCGACGGTGCTCCTCGTCCGACACGGCGAGACGAACTGGAACCGCGAGGGCCGCATCCAGGGCTGGGCACCGTCACGGCTGACGGCGCGTGGTCACGAGCAGGCCGACGCGCTCGCAAGTCACGTCGCGGCGACCTACGACGTCGACCGCGTCGTCGCCTCCGACCTCCGCCGGGTGCAGGAGACGGCCGACCATCTCGCCCGGACGCTCGGCCGCGACGTCGCCCTCGACCCGGCGTGGCGCGAGCGCGACTTCGGCTTCCTGCAAGGACTCACGGACGCCGAACTCCACGAGCAGCTGCCCGAGTACAGCCTCGAAGCCGTCGGCTACTCGGCGGCCGAAGCCCGGCCCAAGGGCGGCGAGAGCTTCTTGGACCTCCGCGAGCGGGTGCTGACGGCGTGGGCCGACCTCCTCGACGGACTCGAAGAGGGAGAGACGGTGCTCGTCGTCAGCCACGGCGGTCCTATCAGATTCGTCCTCGCCGACCTGAAGGGACTCGACGCGGTGGCGGCGGTGCTCGACCAAGAGCAAGCGAACTGCGCGCTCAACGAGATCCGGGTGGCGAGTCCGCCCGAACTGGTGGTCGAAAACGAGACTGGCTTTCTCGACGGTCTCGACTACTCGCGCATCGGGTAGTCTTCGGCGAAGACGTCGGCGACGACCGGCTCCTCGTCGTAGGCCTCGTTGGCGGGGCTGACGCTGCCGGTCTGGTAGCCGTGGAGGTCCAGCGTCACGTGGTCGAAGCCGACGTCTTTCAGATGTTCGCGGGCCGCGCGGACGAACTCGGGGTCGAGTGCGTCGTCGAGTTCTTCTTCGGCGACCTCGATACGGGCCAGTCCGTCGTGGTCGCGGACGCGGAACTGCGAGAAGCCCCAGGTGCGGAGGACGCGTTCGGCCTTCTCGACGCGCGAGAGCTTCTCCTCGGTGACTTCCAGCCCGGTCGGGATGCGCGAGGAGAGACAGGCCATCGAGGGCTTGTCGGCGACCGAGAGGTCGTAGCGGTCGGCGATCTCCCGAACCTCGTCTTTGGTGATATCGTGTGCCAAGAGCGGCGAGAAGACTTCGAGTTCCTCCACGGCGCGGAGACCCGGACGGTGGCCCTCGCCGGGGTCCGAGGCGTTGGTGCCGTCGCAGACGGTGTCGATGCCCAACGACTGGGCCGCCTCGTACATCTTGCCGAGACGCATCGTCCGGCAGTGATAGCAGCGTTCGCCGTCGTTTTCGACGAACGCCGGGTTGTCGAGTTCCGAGAACTCGACGAGTTCGTGGCGGATGCCGATCTCGCTCGCGACGCGCTTGGCGTCGTCCAGTTCCGCCTCGGGCAGCGTCTCGCTTCTGGCGGTGCAGGCGACGGCGTCGTCGCCGAGGGCATCGCGGGCGAGTGTGGCGACGACGGCGGAGTCGACGCCGCCGGAGAAGGCGACGAGCACGCCGTCGCGTTCGGCGAGGTCGTCCCGGACAGCAGCGAGCTTCTCGTCGAGAGTCATAGTCGGCATTACCGGTGGGACTGCAAAAGCGCGTTGCCTTCGGCATGGTTCGTCGTCGCTCGTGTCTCGCCGGCCGATTCACCCCACATCCCCCGACCTGACCCGCATTCTTTTATCAGAGGCCGCAATATCCTGCGACGAATGGAGTTTACGGCCATCCCCGGCGTCGGTGAGAAGACGGCCGCGTCGCTCGCTCGCCTCGACGACGCCGAACGCGCCCTCCGTGACGGTGACGTCGCCGCGCTCGCCCGCGCCCCCGGTCTCACCGCGGGACGGGCGGCCGCCATCGCACGGGGAGCCATCCGGAAGCGACACGGTGACGACGGCGGCTTCCTCGCGACCAGCCACACCCGCGACCTCTACGAGGACGTCCTCGGGCTGCTGCAAGCCCGCACGGAGACGACCTACGCCGAGAAACGCCTGGAGACGCTGTTTCCGAGCACCGCCGAGTCGCGCATCGAGGAGGTCCGCGCCTTCGCGAGCGAGGCGATGGCCCGCGAGGTCGACGACGCGGTCCTCGACGCGCTCTCCGACGTCGCACCCCTGAAGTCGCCGCCGACCCAGCGCGTCCGCGAACGCTGTCTCGCCACCGCCGACGCCGAACGCTACGCCGAGACCGACGAGGCCTACCCCGAACTCTCAGTCGAGATCGTCGAGGACGGCCGCGACATCGCCGAACTCGCGCGGTCGTACTCGACGGTCGTCGTCATCGACGAGACCTTCGCCGGTATCGACGTCGAGGGCGACGTCCGGGTCTGGCCCGACGCTCTCGACCGCCCGGCCGACATCGTCCCCGAACGCCTCTTGAACTTCTTCGCGGCCAACCGCTCACGACTGCTCGCGGCCGCCGAGGTCCACGAGGCCGCGGGCATGGACCCCGCGTGCTCGCTCGCAGACCTGCGGGACGGTCTCTCCCGCGTCGACGACGATGGCGAACTCGTCGGCGACGACGAACTGACCCGGCTCACCAACGCCGTCGACGACGTGTCGGCCGCTGTCTCGACGGCCGAATCCGTCGCCAACGACCATCTGCGGGACGCCATCCGCGAACAGGACGTCACCATCGAGGGAACTGACTTCCTCTCGCTCGTCGAGCAGGGCGCGCGGGTCGACTCCCTCCTGGACCGCGAGCTGGCCGACCAGTACGACGACGCGCTGGCGAAGGCCCGCGAGCACGTCGTCGACAGCCTCTCGCTGAAGTCCGGCGAGGACGGTCCCGTCGAACGGCTGTTTCCGACCGACCCGACCTTCCCCGTCGAACACCGCGAGGACGTCGCTTCGCGCCTGAAGACCGAGTTGGGCGCGGCCCGCGACCAGCGCGCCGCTCGCTTGAAGGCCGAACTCGCGACCGACCTCGGCGACCTGCGCGAGCCGGTCGAAGCCCTCGTTCGCGACGCGCTGGAACGCGACGTCGAACTCGCCGTCGCCCGCTTCGCCCGCGACTTCGAGTGCGTCATGCCCGAGTTCGGCGGCAGCGGCTTCGCCATCGAGGGCGGCCGCTCGCCGCTCTTGGACGTCGATTTTGCAGATGTGGACCCCGTCGACTACACGGTCGAGGGCGTCACGCTCCTCTCCGGCGTCAACAGCGGTGGCAAGACCTCGACGCTGGACCTCGTCGGCGTCGTCGTCCTGCTCGCCCACATGGGCCTGCCCGTCCCCGCCGAGCGCGTCCGACTGGAGACCTTCGAGGAACTGCACTACTACGCGAAGTCACAGGGGACGCTCGACGCTGGCGCGTTCGAGGCCACGCTCCGGGACTTCGCCGACCTGACCGAAGGGGCCGAAAACCGCCTCGTGCTCGTCGACGAACTGGAGAGCATCACCGAACCAGGTGCCAGTGCCAAAATCATCGCCGGTATCCTCGAAGAACTCGACGGGCAGGACGCGACGGCGGTGTTCGTCTCCCATCTCGCTGGCGGCATCCGCGAGGCCGCGGACTTCCACGTCGCCGTCGACGGCATCGAGGCCGTCGGCCTCGAAGACGGCCAGCTGGTCGTCAACCGCTCGCCCGTCAAGGACCATCTCGCGCGGTCGACGCCGGAGCTCATCGTCGAGAAACTGGCCGGCGAGAGCGGCAACGCCTTCTACGACCGCCTGTTGAAGAAGTTCTGACCTCGACGCCCTTGCTCCACCGACAACGCGTAGTGGAGACTCGGGCCGAGCGCGGCCGTGATGGCCGCGACGACCCACGGCAGGAGCGTCGTCGTCGACCCGACGACGAGTCCGACGCCGACGAGAGCGAGGCTGAACACGCCGCCAGCGAGGACCAGCAGGCGGCGGGTCCGGCGGGTCGCACCGACGCCGTGGACGTCCGCGTAGCCAACACCGGCCAGAAAGACGAGCAGCGCGTCGGCCGCACCGATGACCGCGTCGCCAGCGAGGGGACCGGCGACGAGGAGCGTCGCGCCGACGACGGCTCCCCCAGCGGCCGTCGCTCGGGGTGGCAGCGGTCGGAGTCGGCCGTAGGAGACGGCGTAGGCTGCCGGCGGCAGTGCCACGACGAGCGCGACGAACAGCGCGTAGAGGAGTCGTCCGGCGAGCCGTTCGGTCGCGCCCGGAACGGCCGCGACGAGGAGGCTCGCGCCGGCGACGGCGGCCGCCGGGAGGACGTACCGCGGCGGCAGTACCTCGGTCGGGTCCTCGCTGTGGCTCACGGCGTAGAGACCGAAGGGGTAGCCGACGACGACGGCGGTGAGTGCCGACCGGACGAGATCGCCCGTGAAGGCGACGCCGACGCCGAGCACCGTGAGCGCGAGAAAGCCTCCAGTGACGAGCGCGAACTCGGGGACGCGACGGCTCATGGCCGGGGGTTAGTGAGCGCGGGCGAAAGGGTTTCGGTGCCGGACAGTCGCCCTCGTCCGGCCAATCACCCGAACGGAAGGGTTTAGACCGACCCCCGGGTACTCACGGCTATGCCGGACTGTCCACTGGCTGACGACTGCCCAAGCTTCCAAGAGCGCATCCAGGGCATGGGCTGTCAACACTACGGAAACCGCGGCGGTGCCGAGTGGTGTCAGCACTACGACCAACCGATCCGCGACCTGAAACAGCAACCGGTCAAGCCGGGCGAGGAAGTCATCGTCGAGGTGACCGACATCCACGAGAGCGGTGCCGGTGTCGGCCGCACCGAGGACGGCTTCATCGTCATGGTCGACGGAATCCTGCCCGACGCTCGTGCGAAGGTCAAGATCATCCGCGTGATGTCGAACCACGCTCGCGCAGAAGAGGTCGAGCGGCTCCCGATGGAGGAGACGGAAGACGAGTCGGACGACGACACCGACAACGACCGGGACCGCAACCGTGGTCGCGACAGACCGAGCCGTCCGGAGCGGCTCGGCAGCCGCGACAACTTCTGGGGCGGGTCCTAGACAGCGTTCGGCCGCTGATTCGGCCGTGGACAGTGATTTCTGTACCTTTTTTGCGACCCCTTCCCAAGCAGTCCTATGGACGACGTCCCGGATGTCGACGCGCTCTTGGAACAGGTCGGCTTCGACCCCGAGCGCAGCATCCTGACGCGACGGCAGGCGGAGGTGCTCGTGCTCCGCGAGCGTGGAGTCCGACAGGCAGTCATCGCCGACTGTCTCGGGACGTCGCGAGCGAACGTCTCCAGTATCGAGGCGAGTGCCCGCTCGAACGTCGAGAAGGCACGTGAGACCGTCGCCTTCGCCGAGGCACTGACCGCGCCCGTGCAGGTCGACGTCGCCGCCGGAACCGACCTCTACGACGTGCCGAAACTGGTCTACGACGCCTGCGACGACGCCGGTGTGAAGGTCAACCACACCGCGCCGGACCTGATGAAACTCGTCAGCGACGCCGCTGGCGACGCGATTCGCGGCCGCGAGGTCCGCGAGTCGATCCTCGTCGGCGTGACGAGCGACGGCTCGGTCCGGGTCAGACGCTCGCGCTGACAGCTGTCACTCGGAGACGGCTGGCGGAGACCGTCGGTTGGTGACTCTATCGCCCGGAGATATCATCGACTCTCTTCGGTTTCCGCCGGGACCGTTCGACGGATGAATCCGACTCGACTAGCCACAAAATTTTGGTAATAGAAAAGACTGTTTCGCAAGCTGCAAACAGATGGTTTCCGAGATAGATAATCTTAACAGGCGAAGGCAACAATTGGCTGACGATGAAGAGGTCCAACAAAGACTGGTGGCCGGAACAGCTGAGCCTGGATATTCTCGACCAGAACGCCCGCACTTCTGACCCGATGGGTGAGGAGTTCGACTACGGCGAGGCGTTCGAGTCGCTCGACCTCGACGAGGTCAAAGACGACATCGAGGACGTCCTGACGACGTCACAGGACTGGTGGCCAGCCGACTACGGCCACTACGGCCCGCTGATGATCCGGATGGCGTGGCACAGTGCCGGAACGTACCGTTCCAGCGACGGCCGCGGTGGTGCCGGTGGTGGCCGACAGCGGTTCGCGCCGCTCAACAGTTGGCCCGACAACGCGAACCTCGACAAGGCGCGCCGACTGCTCTGGCCCGTCAAGCAGAAGTACGGAAAGAGCCTCTCGTGGGCCGACCTGATGGTCCTGACCGGCAACGTCGCCATGGAGTCGATGGGCTTCAAGACGTTCGGCTTCGCCGGTGGCCGCGAGGACGAGTACGAACCGGACGAGGCCGTCGACTGGGGTCCCGAAGACGAGATGGAGACGCAGGAACGCTTCGACGAGCCCGGTAACATCCAGGAGGGACTCGGTGCCTCCGTCATGGGGCTCATCTACGTCAACCCCGAAGGGCCGGACGGCCAGCCCGACCCCGAGGCGTCGGCGAAGAACATCCGCCAGACGTTCGACCGCATGGCGATGAACGACGAGCAGACCGTCGCGCTCATCGCCGGTGGCCACACCTTCGGGAAGGTCCACGGCGCGGACGACCCCGAGAACCTCGGCCCGGAACCCGAGGCCGCACCTATCGAGGCGCAGGGCTTCGGCTGGGAGAACGACCACGGCTCCGGCAAGGGTGCCGACACCATCACGAGCGGTATCGAAGGTCCCTGGACACAGTCGCCCACCTCGTGGGACATGGGCTATCTCGAGAACCTGCTCGAGTACGAGTGGGAGCCGGAGAAGGGTCCCGGCGGCGCGTGGCAGTGGACGCCGACCGACGAGTCGCTCCACGGCAGTGCCGAACCCGCCCACGACGAGGGCGAGGCGACGCCGATGATGCTGACGACCGACATCGCGCTGAAGAAGGACCCCAAGTACCGCGAGATCATCGAGCGGTTCCAGGAGAACCCGATGGAGTTCGGCATGGCCTTCGCGAAGGCCTGGTACAAGCTGACCCACCGTGACATGGGCCCGCCGGAACGCTTCCTCGGCCCGGAAGTCCCGGACGAGGAGATGATCTGGCAGGACCCCATCCCGGACGCCGACTACGACACCGTCGGCGACGCGGAGGTCGCAGAACTCGAGGAGGCCATCCTCGACTCCGGCCTCTCGGTCTCGCAGCTCGCCAAGACCGCGTGGGCGTCGGCGTCGACGTACCGCGACAGCGACAAGCGCGGCGGCGCGAACGGCGCGCGCATCCGTCTCCGCCCGCAGCGCGACTGGGAGGTCAACGAGCCGGAACAGCTCGCGACCGCCCTCGACACGCTGCAGGCCATCCAGGAGGACTTCAACAGCTCGCGTGACGACGACGTGCGCGTCTCGCTCGCGGATCTCATCGTCCTCGGCGGCAACGTCGCCGTCGAAGAGGCAGCCGCCGCGGCTGGCCACGACGTCGACGTCCCGTTCGAGCCGGGCCGCACCGACGCCAGTCAGGAGAAGACCGACGTCGAGTCCTTCGAGGCGCTCAAGCCCAAGGCCGACGGCTTCCGTAACTACCGCTCGGACGCCGCCGAGCAGCCCGGCGAGGAACTCCTCGTCGACAAGGCCGACCTTCTCGGTCTCACGCCGACGGAGATGACCGTCCTCGTCGGCGGGATGCGCGCACTCGGAGCCACCTACGGCGACGAGGACCACGGCGTCTTCACCGACCAGCCGGGCGCGCTCACCAACGACTTCTTCGACAACCTCCTCAGCATGGAGAACGCGTGGCAGCCCGTCGACGGCGAGGACAACCTCTACGAGGTTCGCGACCGCGACACGGGCGAGGTCAAGTGGACCGGCACTCGCGTCGACCTCATCTTCGGCTCGCACTCGCGACTCCGTGCCATCGCGGAAGTCTACGGTGCCGACGACGCCGAGGAGAAGTTCGTCGAGGACTTCGTCGACGCGTGGCACAAGATCATGACCGCCGACCGCTTCGACCTGAAGTAAACCGAACCGAGTCGTCGGCACGCTGAACGGGTGTCGGTGTGGACCTTTTTTCGGTTTGGGATGGGGAGCCTGAGAACCCGCTCCAGTATCAGGGAATGACCACCCCCGGAGACGTCGTCTCGGTCGACAACGACTGACGCATCGAGCGGACCTAAAGCAATATTATCAGCTTTCAGGATGGGAGGGGGGTATTAGAACAACAGTTATCACACTAGAGCACTGCCGACACTCCAACCGTGGTTTTTTGTCCAGACACTGTCGAACCGACTGAGCCGTCCAAGCGCGGCGACGAGTATCGCTCGAGTTCCATCCCGAGATGACAGAGTGGCAACCGACGACGTGTATGCGGTGTGCGGTCGGCTGTGGCTACCGCCAGCGGAGCGACGCGGACGACCACGGCGTCACGGAGGTGCGCGGTGACCCCGACCATCCGACGAGCAACGGGCTGAAATGTCGGCGTGGCGTCCGCGAGACGGTCGCTCCCGAGGGGGAGCGGCTGACCGAGCCGATGATCCGGCGCGGCGGGACGCTCCAGCCGACGGACTGGGACACCGCACTCGGCGTCGTGAGCACGCGGCTCATCGAGGCACTCCGCGACGGCAACGACAACGTCGCCGTGTTGGGGAGCGGACAGCAGACGAACGAGGCAGCGTACGCGCTGGGAAAAGTCGCCCGCGGCGGGTTCGGCACCCGGCACTACGACGCCAACACGACGCTGTGTATGGCCTCGGCTGTCACCGCATACTACCAGGCCTTCGGCAGCGACGCGCCCCCACCGACGTACGACGACATCCCGCAGGCGCAGACCCACCTCGTGTGGGGTGCCAATCCGGCCATCGCCCACCCGGTGTTACACCGCTGGATTACGAACAGTGCCGACGACGAGGCAGGTCAGCTGGTGGTCATCGACCCGGTCGAGACGGAGACAGCGAGGGCCGCAGACGTCCACATCCAGCCCGAACCGGGGACCGACCTCGCGCTGGCCCGAGCAGTACTGGCCCATATCTTCGAGACCGGCAACATCGATACCGCGTTCGTCGGGCCCCACACGACGGGCTTCGAGGAAATGGTCGAGTCGCTGCCCGATGTCGAGGCGGCGGCCGAGACGGCGGATGTGCCGGTCGAGCAGGTCGAAACGATGGCGGCGGTGCTCGACGCCCCCACGATACTGTACTGGGGGATGGGCGTCAACCAGAGCATCCAGGGGACCGGAACGGCACGGGCACTCATCGACCTCTGTCTGGCGACGGGTAACCTCGGCCCCGGGACCGGACCGTTCTCACTGACGGGGCAGGCCAACTCCATGGGGAACCGCGTCTGCGCCTCGAAAGGGACCTGGCCCGGCTACCGGGAGTTCACCGAGATAGAGAACCGCAAGGCGGTCGCCGACACGTGGGACGTTCCGCTCAGCCGCTTGCCGTCGTCTCCCGGTCCCGGTTTCGTCCGCATCGTCGACGAACTCGCCCGCGGGAGCATCGACGTCTGCTGGACGGTCGCGACCAACCCGGTGGCGGGGATGCCCGACGCGAGCCACGTCAGGCGCGCCCTCGACGACGTGTTTCTCGTCGTGCAAGACGCGTTCTCCTCGGACACCGTCGCGTGTGCCGACGTGGTGTTGCCGGCGGCGACGTGGGGAGAGTCGGAGGGCACGACGATCAACATGGAACGTCGAGTGTCCAGGGTCACTGCGACGGCCGACCCGCCGGGTGCGGCCCGGACGGATATCGACATCATCGCGGCTATCGGCAACCGGATCGACTCCGACCTGTTCGCCTCCCCACCGGTCGAACCCGAGGCGGTCTTCGACGAGCTGCGCGGAGTGACAGCCGGCACGACGGCGGATCTCTCGGGTATCACCTACGACCGACTGGCCGACGAGCTCGCGGTCAGGTGGCCGGCTCCGGACCTCGAGAGTCAGGGCGGATACCGGTACTACGACGACGGGGAGTGGTCGTTCCACACCGACTCCGGTCGGGCGCACTTCTCCACCGTCACGCACCAGCGTGTCCCCGAACCGATCGACGAGGAGTATCCGCTCACTCTGACGACCGGCCGACTCTCCGGCGTGTACAACACGGGCGTCCGAACACGCGACAGCGGTGACGTGGGACGACCGACCGCACGGATTCACCCCGAGACGATCGCGGAGCATCTGCAGTCTCTCGACCGTGGCCGAACGGTTCTCCAATCCCGTCGGTCCAGCGTGGTAGTCGACGTCGCCCCGACCGACACCGTTCCACCCGGCGTCGTCTGGCTCCCGATTCACAACGCCGCCGCCAACGAACTGACGCTATCGGAGGTCGATCCCGAGTCGGCTGAACCCAACTTCAAGCAGTGTGCTGTCGGTCTGCGTGCCCCCGAACGGCGCGACACCGACGACCTCGTTCTCCCGAAGTAATCACGAACTGACCGTCGGTTCGGGCGGTCGACGCGCTCCCGAAGTTGGCGGCACCGTCCGCCACACAATCTGTAACAATCGATAGTTTCTATTATCGAGATTGATGGATTGTACAACTCTACACCCAGTTCATACTAGCTATTTTATTTCACCTCTCTATATATGTAATCAACGGTGCGAGAAATCAGTTTAGATGGAACAGAACTATCCAGCCTCATATTTTTAGTTTTGTCAACCGTGTGGCTTATTAACTACCACAATATATGCCTGAACTGTGTTGGAATTAGAAATCTCGGTACTGATTCGCCGTATCGTACAGAAGGTGAAACGTAAGTCGCTCGGGACGTGTCCGAATCGGACGCGATCGGTCGGAGCCGCTCACGATACCGGGCGTCTGCTCCCGACCCGGCCGCGTCAGATGGGGGGTGTCCGCTCGTGAAGAGTCCGATCAAGATGACCAAGTACCGGACGCTGCTCCTGGCGACGATCGGGTTCAACTTCTCGTTCCTGATCTGGTTCTCGTTCGCTCCCTTCACCGGACCGATGGCCGAGGAGTTCGGGCTGTCGCTCGCGGAGATCGGTATCCTCGCGAGTGCCGCCATCTGGCTCGCGCCGTTCGGTCGGATACTAACCGGCTGGCTCTCCGACAAGTTCGGCGCGCCGGTGGTCTTCGCTATCGTCCTCGCGTACGTCGGTGTCTTCTCTATCTGGAGCGCGTTCGCCGAGTCCTACGCTGTCTTCTTCGGGACGCGTCTCATCGTCGCAACGGCAGGGATCACGTTTGTCATCGGCATTCAGCACGTCTCCGAGTGGTTCGAGGAGGAGGAACTCGGCACCGCTGAAGGCATCTACGCTGGCATCGGAAACGCGGGCGCGGCCGGCGGGGCACTCATCCTGCCACGCGTGTTCGGTGCTGGCTGGAGTGGTCCTCTGTTCGACACCAACTGGCGGGCCGCGTTCTTCTACACCGGGGTCGTCGCCATCGGACTCGCGGTCGTCTACTTCGTCTTTGGTGAGGCTGCGAAGTCGACCGAAAAGCGGCAGGCGACCAAAGAGAGCGCGACCGCCAAGGAGTGGTTCTTCACCGCAACGCGATACGGGACGGTCCTCCTCGCGTTCGGGTACGTGATGACGTTCGGGCTGGAGCTGTCGATGAACGGCTGGCTGGCCACCTACTACCGCGAGGGATTCAACACCCAGAACCTCGTGCTTGCCTCGACGTTCGCGGCGACGTTCTCCATTGCGGCCGGACTGTTGCGGCCGGTCGGTGGATACGTGAGCGACCTCCTGGCACGCAAAGAGAAGGACATCCTCCCGGTGTTCACCGGCCGCTACCGCGAACAGTGGACGTTCGTCTCGCTCTGTTTCGTCGTCCTGACCATGTTCGGGATGACGCTCGCGGGACTGAGCGGGCAGGTGATGCTCGCGGTCGGCGTCGGGTTCCTCGTCGGGATGGGCTGTGCGTTCGCCGAGGGGGCGATCTTCGCGCAGGTCCCGGCGATGTTCCCGAACAGTTCCGGAGCGGTCGCCGGCGTCGTCGGTGGCATCGGGACGGTCGGTGGCATCGTCTACCCGCTGGTGTACGCCGCACCGTTCCTGCCGAACCTCCACACCGGCTACTCGGTCGTGGCCGTCTCGATGATTCCCATCGTCCTGCTGGCAGCCTGGGTGTTCCAGCCGCACATCGCCAGCCGAGCGAGCGACGACGGGTTCATCACGCGGGACGATTCGTCCGTAGTCGCAGACGACTGACGTCCGTAGTCGCAGACGACTGAGACGCCCGCGCGGACCCTACGTGCGAATCCGTGGGAACTGACTCTCGGGAACTGTTCTCGCGGATCAACTTTTTCGCCGAATCCGGACGAACTTCCTCGTCAGTGGCACCGCTGGCCGGGTGCGGCAAGACGAGCCGCGACGAGCAGCGTCGTCTGAACTCGCTTGTTCCCCGTGCATCACGGTGGATACAACGGTCGTCTCAGAGGTCCAGACGGGTCGTCACAGTGACCACCTCCGGGCGAAGAAAGCGAAGCGTGGAACAGTCGCTAGAACGCCGATGCGTAACTCACAGCGAGTATACCAAATGGGACCGCCGAAGGCTCGCTGCGCTCGCCTTCGTGGATCCATTTTGCTTCGCAAAAGTGGGACCGCCCGGATGTTGAACCACGGTCGCTCCTTTCAGTCGCTCCCTGTTTCAAATCCGCCGTCGTCCAGTCACCACGAACTCGACAGCCTCGCACACGCTACGCGGTGCTCGGCGGTGTGAGTTCGTGGAGAAGTGGGACCGCCCGGATTTGAACCGGGGTCACGGGCACCCAAGGCCCGAAGTATACCAGGCTAACCCACGGTCCCGCGTCTATACCAAGCCCGCACCGCCTGTAAAGCGTTTCGTTCCCCGGTGTCCGTGACACTCAGGGCCGTAGGCCGAAGAAGTACGCGATGCCGAGCGTCGTCACGATTGCGAAGATCAACTGTAGCGGCGCGCCGACGCGCATGTAGTCCGTGAACTTGTAGCCGCCGGGACCATAGACGAACAGGTTCGTCTGGTAGCCGACGGGCGTCATGAACGCCGTACTCGCCGCGAACGTCACCGCGAGGATGAACGAGAAAGCGTTCGCACCCAGCGTCGTCGCCGCCTCGAAGGCGACCGGGACCATGAGCACCACGCTGGCGTTGTTGCTGACGACGTTGGTCAGGAGCGCGGTGACGACGTAGAACACACCGAGCACCCCCAGTAGCGGGAGATAGGTCGCCGTCATGACGACGAACTCCGCGAGCAGGGTGGCCGCGCCGGTCTGTTCCATCGCGATGCCGAGCGGGATGACCCCCGCC
This sequence comes from Halogranum gelatinilyticum, assembly GCF_900103715.1. Lineage (NCBI taxonomy): Archaea > Methanobacteriati > Methanobacteriota > Halobacteria > Halobacteriales > Haloferacaceae > Halogranum > Halogranum gelatinilyticum. The sequence continues at coordinate 288,556 of NZ_FNHL01000001.1, forward strand.
AGCAGGAAGATGACGTCCCACTGGACGGCGTCGTAGACCTCCGTGGGCTTCAGACAGCCCGTGGCGACCATCGCAAGCGCGCCGCCGAGTGCCGAGACGACGATTGGGACGAAGTTCACTGCCGCGAGCCCGACGACGGCGGCGACGATGCCGACGGCGACGGGGATCTTCGACTCGCGGAAGTCGTGCCGTTGGATCTCCTGGGCGACGATGAAGTCGCGGTTGCCGTCCAGCCGTTCGATACTCCCCGTCGTCGCCTGTACGAGCAGCGTGTCGCCGACGCGGAGCGGGATGTTGTCCATCCGGCGACGGATGAGTTCGCCACCGCGCCGGAGTGCGAGGACGGTCGCGTTGTAGCGTTGGCGGAACGCCATGGAGGCGAGCGACTCGCCGACGAGCGACGAGCCGGGGGCGACGACGACCTCGACGAGGTTCTGCCCGCCGCCAGCCGCTTCCAGTTCGGCCTCGTCGACGGTCACCTCGGGGACGAGGTCCAGCCCCTCGAATTCCAAGAGTTCGACGAGCGTGTCGCGGTCGGTTCGGATGGCGAACACGTCGCCCGCCTGAATCTGCTTCGGACCCAGCGGTTCGAGGAAGACCTCGTCGCCGCGGATGAGTTGGATGAGGTCGACGTCGAACTCCGTCTCGACGAGCGCGGTCTGGACCTGCTGGCCCACGAGCGGCGAGTCCTCGCGGACGGCCACCTCCGTGAGGTAGTCGGCCATCTCGAACTCTTCGGTCAGGTCGACCTGCGGCTTGATGCGTTCGGGGATGAGATACCGGCCGATCGTGAGGAGATAGACAACCCCGAACAGCGAGACGACGAGTCCCAGTTGCGTGAACTCGAACATGGAGAACGCGCCGACGCCGAGGCGTGCCGAGAGGTCCGAGGCGAGGATGTTCGTCGAGGTGCCGATGAGCGTCAGCATCCCGCCGAACATCGAGGCGAACGAGAGCGGCATCAACAGTTTCGAGGGCGACGTCTTGCCGCGTTCGGCGAGGTCCGTCACCATCGGCAGCAGGATGGCGACGGCGGCAGTGTTGTTGATGAACCCGGAGATTGGACCGACGACGCCGATGGTCGCGCCGAGTTGCTTCGTCTCGCTGTCGCCGGTGAGTGCCGAAATCTTCGCACCGAGAATCTGGACGACACCGGTCCGCTGGACGCCCTCACTGAGGATGAACATCGCGAGGACGGTGACCGTCGCGGCGTTCGCGAAACCTGATATCCCTTGGTCGGGCGTGATGGTCTCGATGGGTGCGGACAGGAGTCCGACCGACGCGAGCGCGCCGGAGACCGGCGGCACCATCATCAGGACGACCATGATGCCGATCGCGGTAATGTCGACGGGAACCGGTTCGGTCGCGAAGAACAGGAGCGCGAGGAGGATGACGGCGAACACCACCACCATCCCCGACGTTATCGCTACCACGGCCTGTCCGACGATACGGGTAGGCAAAAGGATGTGGGAAGTGTCAGTCCGAAACCGGCCGCCGTGGCCGTGCTCGTGGCTCGTGCGTCCGTCATCGTCGAAGCCTCAGTCCTCGTTGTCCGCGAGTTCCATCTCGGCGACGACGGCGTAGGGATCGAGTCCCGACCGGACCCCGTCGAGGATGCGGAAGGCGTCCTTCGGCGAGAGGAAATGGCGCGTCACGGCGCGGCCGAGCGGCGTCGGCTCGAAGCCGTCGATGAACTTCCACTCCAGGAGGCGACCGACCGCCCGGGTGGTGTCGATGTCGCCGAGCATCCGGTCGTTGAGCCGCTTGGCCTTCTTGCCCGCGACGGTGATGTTCGCGAGCGTCTCCTCGACGGCGGCGGACTCGGTGTAGCGCGTGCGGACGTCCTCCATCTCTCCCTTGAGGAGTTTGATGGCCACCTCGTCCTCGGTCATCTCCATGCTGCCGTGGTAGGTGCAGTCGGGTTCGACGAGCATGTAGACGATACCGCGGTCGTGGAAGTCCGGCCGACCCGCCCGGCCGAGCATCTGGCTGAACTCCTGGACGGAGAGCCACTCGATACCCATCGCCAGCGAGTCGAAGACCACCTGCGAGGCCGGGAAGTCGACCCCAGCAGCGAGAGCAGCCGTGGTGACGACGGCCGCGAGGTCCTGGTTGCCGAACTGTCGCTCCACCTGCTTGCGGCGGCCGTAGTCGAGACCGGCGTGGTAGGGAGCCGACGAGTATTCCAGTCGCCGGGAGATCTCGTGACACCGCCGTCTGGAGTTGGTGAAGATGATGGTCTGCCCCCGGTAGTCCTTCGAGGACTTGCGGTCGAACTCGCGTTTGACGAGTCGGTTCTCGATGCGAGCTTTCTCCTGGCCGTCGATGAACGTCAGATGGCGTTCGATGGGGACCGGCCGCTCTTCGAACTCGATGAGCGTCGCCTTCAGCCGACTCGCCAGCCACTCGGGGTTGCCGACGGTCGCCGAGAGATAGATGAACTGCGAGCCGTCGTAGCCGTCGCGCTTCGTCGCGCGCGTCTCACAGTAGTGTTTGAGCCGCGAGATCATCCCGTCGAGGCGGTGGCCGCGTTCGTCCTCCTTCAGGGTGTGGACCTCGTCGATGACGACGGTGCCGATGTCGCCGAGGTCGCGGCCGGTCCGCAGCGCGTGGTCGATTCCCTCGTAGGTGCCGACGATGACGTCGGCGTGGGGGTCGAAGCGGTTGCCGTCGTCGTTGATGCGGCTCGCGCCGACGCGGATGGTGACGTTCAGCCCGAGGTCGCTGTAGCGTTCCTTGAAGTCCTCGTGTTTCTGGTTGGCGAGCGCGACGAGGGGGACGAGAAAGAGCAGCTTCCCCTTCCCTTTCAGCGCGCGGTCGACGCCAGCGAGTTCGCCGACGAGGGTCTTGCCGGTCGCCGTCGCGCTCACGACGAGCTGGTCGTCGCCGTCGAGTAGGCCGTTTCTGACCGAGAGGCTCTGGACGGGGAGTAGCGAGTCGAAACGCTCCGTCGTCATCCCCTTCAGCTTCGGGTGGAGGTCGAGGTCGGCCGTCTTGACGGGGTTCACGTCGTCGACGGTCGCGCTGATCTCGTCGAACTTCGTCAGGTCGGGGTCGAGGTCGCCCTTGAGGAGGTTGGTGATGCGGCTCAAATCCTGCACGTCGAGCAGGAGGTCTTCGAGCCGGTCTTGGGCGGCTTTCGTCAGCCCGCCCTTGAACGAGAGTTCGCGTTCGAGTTCGCGGGTCGCACAGTCGGGACAGATGTAGTCGCGGTCGGCCTTGATGGCCGTGTCCTCGGTGATCGGCGAGTAGCGGCCGCTGTTGGCGCAGTAGCGGCACGTCCGGACGACGAGTGCCTCCAGCTGGTAGCCGGAGAGCATCTCTTTGAGCTCCTTGCGCGACTCGAATTCGGTGTGGTCGGAGATGCGGATACGGCGGGCGCTCCGGGCGAGGTCGACGAACTCGCCGGGGCTGCGCGGCTCCTCGTTCGACCCGCTCTTCTTGCGGAACTTGCCCGGACGGGGACCCGCGTCCGTCTCTTTCAGTTCGAGCACGCCGCGGAAGACACGGTCGCCGTCGCGGATGGCGACGACTTGGAACCTGTCGCCCACTTTGTGCAAGAACAGGGTCTCGACGTGTGCGACCTGCTGAGACACAGCGTTCGGTACGCGGACGGGGTATTTCAGCGACACGGTCGCGTGCGAGGCGGAACGACAGCTCCCTGTCGCGGTTTGTCACGGACTCTCGAACGATCATGAACAAAACTGGGCTTGTTCCAACACGAACAATCAGATAATTCTGCAAGTCCGACAGGTATTTACACTTCTGTGGCGAATGGGTAATTGAATGTCGAACGAAGTACGGACTGGGTGGGACGGTCGTCCACCGAAGACGGTGCTCATCTGTCCGACCTGTGGACACGAAAGCCCCCTCAGTGGAGACTGGCGCATCGAAGCCGACGCTGCCGACACCGTCGGCGCGACACAGGCGTACGTCTGTCCGGCGTGTGAGACGACGGTCACCCGGCGGCTGTAACTACTCCTCCACGAGATCGATTGCGTCGTCGCCGTTCGGGACGGCACAGAGGAAGGCCCCGCGAAGGTCGCCCTCGTTGCGGTACCAGTGGACGGCTCCTGCCGGGATGAGAAGCGAGTCGCCCGCAGCGACAGTGTACTCCTCGTCGCCGATACCGACGGTGTACTCCCCGGCGAGGACGTACTGTTCGTGTTCGACCTCGTTCGTGTGTCTCGGGACCGACGCGCCCGGTTCGAGGGTGAACCGCCGGATGGCGAAATGCGGCGCGCCGTCCGATTCGTCGATGAGGACGCCTTTCGACATCCCGTCTGCGGCCCCGACGGGTTCGTACTCAACGTCGGTCGCGCGCTTGATGACTGGCTTCGGATTCGACTCGGTCATACCCCCCATACAACCGCTTCCGGGTAAGCGTTGTCGACGACGGAAGCCACGTCTCCGTGCCCGAGTTTAAGAGTGCGCGTCCATTAGTGGGGGGTATGAGAGGTATTCGGATCGGGAGTGCGTTCGGCATCCCCATCAAACTCGACATCACGTTTCTTCTAGTATTACCGTTCTTCGCCTATCTCATCGGGACCGACGTGGCGAACCTGACGGGCATCATCAACGACCTGTTCGGCTCCAGCATCGCGACCGGCCCGCTGACCGCCGGCTCGATGTCGTGGATCGTCGGCATCGTCGCCGCGCTCGGGCTGTTCGCCGGTGTTCTGCTCCACGAGTTCGGCCACTCGCTCGTCGCCATGCGCTTCGGCTTCGAGATCGAGTCCATCACCCTCTGGCTGTTCGGTGGTGTCGCGCGCTTCACCGACATTCCCGAGGACTGGAAACAGGAGTTCTACATCGCCATCGCCGGTCCCCTCGTCAGCATCGCTATCGGTGTTGTCTCCTACGCTGCCTTCGTCGTCGTCCCCGGCAGCCAAGCGGCCGCGAAGTTCGTCCTCGGCTATCTCGCGATGACGAACGTCGCCCTCGCCGTCTTCAACATGCTCCCCGGATTCCCGATGGACGGCGGCCGCGTCCTCCGGGCACTGCTCGCCCGCAACCGGCCGCACGCCCGCGCGACGCAGATCGCCGCCGAGGTCGGCAAGGTGTTCGCCTTCATGCTCGGTATCTTCGGGCTCTTCGCGAACCTGTTTCTCGTCGCACTCGCCTTCTTCATCTACATCGGTGCCTCCAGCGAGGCCCAGCAGACGGTGATGAAGGCGGCCTTCGAGAACGTCGTCGTCCGCGACATCATGACCACTCGCGAGGACCTCCACACCGTCACCGAGGACACCAGCATCGCCCAGTTGATGGACCAGATGTTCCGTGAACGGCACACGGGCTACCCGGTCATGCGCCACGGCCAACTCGTCGGGATGGTCACGCTCAACGACGCCCGCGGCATCAAGGAGGTCGAACGCGACGCCTACCGCGTCACCGACGTCATGGCCGACGACATCACGAGCATCACGCCCGACGCCGGCGCGATGGAGGCACTCTCGACGATGCAGGAACACAACGTCGGCCGTCTACCCGTCGTCGACGTCGACGGCGAACTGGTCGGTCTCGTCTCCCGGACGGACCTCATGACCGCCTTCAACATCATCCAGACGACCGGCTCGCTGAGCGCGTCGTCACTGCGTGACCCGGTCGGTGAGCAGGCGTCGCCGTTCGACGCGCGGTAAGCTCTCAGTCAAGACTTCTCCTCACTTGATGTCCGTTCGCGGTGCTCGCTGACGCGAGCACACGCTCACTGAGAAACGTTCGGAAGAAGGTCCAGGTGCGAGAATCGAACCTCCGAGAAACGGTCGCTCACTTTCGTTCGCTGCGCACGACCTCCCTGCTTCGATTCTCTCCGTCGAACGCTTCACTCATCACGTCGTTACTCGCGACGCTCACTGACGTGAGCGTACGCTCGTGGGGAGTGAGTTCGTGAAAAGGTCCAGGTGCGAGAATCGAACCCGCGTCTCAGCCTCCACAAGGCTGAAGGATGGTCCACTACCCCAACCCGGACACACCCACTTCTACTCCGGTTTCGCTCAAATACGTTACGACTTCCACCCTCGTGTGCGTCGATTACCCACGGTCCGCGTCGGCGACGCCGGGCGGTCGACCGAAGCGTCGGTCTTTTGACGGCGAGCGTCCTACGACACGCCAAGCGTGGCCATCACGGACAAAATCTACCTGAAGAACCACCGCCAGATCTCCTCCCAGTTAGAGGCCAACATCCCCAAGGGCGCGTTCAAGGGAGCGACGCTGGACCTCGTGTTCACCGGCGAGGGGCTGACGAAACTCGACGACGCGACCCAAGAGCGCGTCCTCGACTTCGCACAGGACTTCCTCGACTGCGACTGCGAGGACAACCCCTACTGCGGCCACCCCGAGCGGAAGTTCATCCAGTATCTACTCGAACTCCGCGCGCAGGGACTCGGTCCCGACGCCATCGTCGACGTGATGACCGACGACTATATGCTCTATGCGTATCCGGGCGACATCCTCTCGTTTCTCGACCAGTCGGTCCGGACGCTGGAGGCGGTCGAGGCACTCGCCGACGTCGACGGCAACCGGGAGATGGAACAGAAGGCAGCGAGAGCGAAGCGGGAACTGAGCGGTTAACCCAGTCGGTACGGCGACTCCTCGGACTCGCCGTCGAGGTCTTCGAGGAAGATGACTTCCTCCTCCTCGTCGAGCTGTTCGCGCAAGTGAGTCACGTAGCGTTTGTGCTCTTCGAGCTGTTCGCGCAGATGGTCGGCTTCGAGTTCGAGCCGCTCGTGTTCGCGGATGAAGCTCTTCGGCACTTCGACTTTCGGCGGGAAGCTCGGTTCGTCGTCCACGTCCATGTCGTCCAGTTCGTGTTCGGGGATGACGCGGACCTGACCGTCGTGGGCAACGAGCATGTCCACGTAGTCGCGGAAGACCGCCGAGAGCGAGATATCGCGTTCCTCGGCGATCTCCCGGAGGGTCTCGAAGGCGTCCTCGTTGACCCGAAACGAGATGGTCTTGTTCTTGTTGCCCATCGTTGTCTCAGGTCGCGCTGCCAACCACTTAACCGTTTGTCAGACGAGCCTCACAGATAGCTCACGAGGCTCGCCACGAGCTTGTTCTCCGCACGTCTGAGATGTTCTTCGGCCGTCCGACGTTCGACGCCGACGGCCGCTGCGATGGCCTCTGTCGTCGTCTCCCGCGGAATCTCGTAGTAGCCACCGTCGACGGCTGTGTGGAGGACCTGCCGCTGTCGCTCGGTCAACGTCGGCAACACGTCGGCCAGCGTCAAGAGCGGCGCGTCCTGCCGGACCGAGGTGACCTCCCGTTTCGACTCGACGTCGACGGTGTAGCCGTCGGCAACGAGGTCGCGGTAACAGGCCGAGAGTGCCGCCGGGTCGAGCGCGAGGACGCGGACGAACTTCGCGCCGCGGCCGTACCGCAGCGGCGGCAGCAACAGACAGTCGTTGCGGGCGAGATACGTCTCCACGGACGTCGAGTCGTGCGACCGCAGGCAGTCGCTCGTGACGAGTACCAGTTCGTCCGCCGTCGCGAGTCGGTCGCGGATGCCCACCAGGTCCTCGACGTGGGCCGCGACGGTCTCGGCGGCGTCGCTGTCGCCGCCGGTCGTGACGTGCAGCAGGTCACAGTGGTCGTTGCACCACAGTTCGATGCGGGCGTCGGTCTCGGCCGTCGCCGCCGCGTAGAACCCCGCGTCCGCGACGCGGAACGTCGCCTCGTACATGGACGAACAGACGCCGCCGAGTAGATAAATACCCCGCCGCACGCGGGGGGTGCAGTATTTGCGCGTCCGGCACTACCTTCTAGGGATATGAGCGGACACAGTCCTCCGAAGGCTCCGAAACCGGCCGACCGACTGGGCGAACCGAGCGCCGAGTGGCGTCGGTATCAGGGCGCGCCCACCGGGACCGACATCGAGTGTCAGGGCTGGCGACAGGAAGCCGCGTTGCGGATGCTGAACAACAACCTCGACCCCGACGTCGCCGAGGACCCCGAACGCCTCGTCGTCTACGGCGGGACGGGCCGCGCGGCCCGCTCGTGGGACGCCTACGACGCCATCCTCGCGGAGCTTCGGGACCTCGCGGACGACGAGACTCTCCTGATTCAGTCGGGCAAGCCCGTCGGCCGCTTCACCACCCACGAGCGCGCGCCACGGGTGCTCATCGCCAACTCCAACCTCGTCGGCAAGTGGGACAACTGGGAACACTTCCACGAACTCGAAGCCGAGGGCAAGATCATGTACGGCCAGATGACCGCGGGGTCGTGGGCCTACATCGGCACGCAGGGCATCCTCCAGGGCACCTACGAGACGCTCGCCGAGGCTGGCCGCCAGCAGTTCCCCGACGGTGACGGGCTTCGGGGAACTATCACCGTCACCGGCGGTCTCGGCGGCATGGGCGGCGCGCAGCCGCTCGCGGTGACGATGAACCACGGCGTCTGCATCGCCGCCGAGGTCGACGCCGAACGCATCGACCGCCGCATCGAGACGCGCTACTGCATGGAGAAGACCGCCGACCTCGACGAGGCCATCCGGCTGGCAGAAGATGCAGCCGAACGGGGCGAACCGCTCTCCATCGGCCTGCACATGAACGCCGCAGAGATGCTGGAGGGGATGCTCGAACGCGACTTCGTCCCCGACTTCCTGACCGACCAGACGAGTGCCCACGACGAACTGGAGGGCTACTATCCCTCGGGCTACACCGTCGACGAGGCCGACCGTCTGCGCGACGAGGACCCCGAACGCTACGTCGAGGCGAGCCTCGACACGATGGCCCGACATGTCCGGGCGATGCTCGCCTTGCAAGAGAGAGGAGCCGTCACCTTCGAGTACGGGAACAACATCCGCGGGCAGGTGCAGGAACACCGAGGGATGGTGAACGTTCCCGCGCGTAGCGCGGGGGGCAGCGAGACGGAGTCTCGCTCGCCGTTCGACTTCCCCGGCTTCGTCCCGGCCTACATCCGACCGCTGTTCTGTCGCGGCAAGGGACCGTTCCGGTGGGTCGCGCTCTCGGGTGACCCCGCCGACATCCACCGCACCGACGAAGCGGTCAAAGAGCTGTTCCCCGAGAAGGACCACCTGCACCGCTGGATCGACCTCGCCCACGAGCAGGTCGCGTTCCAGGGACTGCCGAGTCGCGTCTGTTGGCTGGGGTACTCCACCGACAGCGACGGACTGACCGAACGCGCGACGTTCGCGCTCCGTATCAACGAGCTCGTCCGTGACGGCGAGATCAGTGCTCCCATCGTCGTCACCCGCGACCACCTCGACGCGGGCAGCGTCGCCAGTCCCCACCGCGAGACGGAGGCGATGAAGGATGGCACCGACGCCGTTGCCGACTGGCCCATCCTCAACGCACTGCTCAACTGCGCGGCCGGAGCCGACATCGTCAGCGTCCACGACGGCGGCGGCGTCGGCATCGGCAACTCGCTGCACACGAACAACCACGTCGTCCTCGACGGCTCGGACCTCGCGGCCGAGAAGGCCCGCCGCGTCTTCACCACTGACCCCGGCATGGGCGTGATTCGCCACGCCGACGCGGGCTACGAGGAGGCACTGGACGAAGCCGAGCGGTCGAACGTCCGAATTCCGATGCGGGAGGCAGCACGAGACGATGAGTGAGTTCAGCCACTCGTTCACCTGGCAGGGGACGTCGTCGGACCCCAACGACGAGCAGTTCGGCCACGTCGTCGAGGCGACCAGCATCGACGAAGCCAGGGCGTTCGACGTCGTCCTCGTCGGCGAACCGTTCGACCGGGGCGTCATCGGACGTCCCGGTGCCGAGAAGGGACCGGCCGCACTCCGCGCGGCACTCACCCGGAGCAAGACGCACCACTACGGTACCGGGCCGGTCGGGGGCGTCGACGGGCTCGGCGTCGGCGACCTCGGTGACGTCGACGGACTCGGCGGGACGCGCGAGCACTCGGCCGGAACACCGGTCGCCGACAGACAGGCTCGCCTCCGCGAGACGACCGAGCTCGTTCACGGTCTCGACGCCCTGCCGGTCTTCCTCGGCGGCGACAACTCGCTGACGTTCCCGAACGTCGCCCCACTCTTGAGTCGAGGACGCGTCGGCGTCGTCAACCTCGACGCCCACCTCGACGTCCGCGAGGTCCGTACCGACGCGACGAGCGGGACGCCCTACCGCCAGCTGTTGGAGGCGGGACTCGACGGCTACGCCTGTCTCGGGGCGCGGCACTTCGAGACGTCGACCATTTACGCCGACTACGTCCGCGAGATGGGCGGCGACATCGTCACCGCCGAGGCGGTCGGCGACGACCCGCTCGCTGCCGCCGACCGCGCACTCGACGCCCTCGGCGACGTCGACTACGTGTACGTCAGCGTCGACCTCGACGTGCTCGACGCCGCGGCCGCCCCCGGCGTGTCGGCACCGACGCCCGGCGGCCTGACGACGCGCGAACTGTTCTGGCTGCTCCGGCGACTTGCGGGCGACCCCCGAGCATCGGGCTTTGAGGTGGTCGAGTGCGCACCACCGTTGGACCGAAACGGGCTGACTGCGTCGGCCGGTGGCCGCGCCGTCGCACATTTCCTCGCTGGCTACGCAGGGAATGGAGGTCACGATGAGTGAACTCACTGCCGTCGTCCACGACGCCGCCGAAGTCGTCGTCGCCGAGGGAACACAGACCCCGCTCCAGCGGGTCGAGGACGCCGCCGTCGCCGTCGAGGACGGCCGTGTCGTCGCCGTCGGCCCGACCGACGAGGTCGTTCGCGAGTATCCGCCCGAGAACGCCCGCTACACCGTCGACGCCAGTGGCCGAAGCGTCGTTCCGGGCTTCGTCGACTCGCACACCCACGCCTGCTTCGCGGGCGACCGCTCCGACGAGTTCGAGGCCAAACTACGGGGCAAGACCTACCAGGAGATCATGGCCGAGGGTGGCGGCATCCTCCGGACCGTCCGGGCGACCCGCGAGGCGAGCGACGACGAACTGCTCGCGGACTTGCTCTCGCATCTCGACACCATGCTCTCGCACGGGACGACGACGGTCGAGGTCAAGTCGGGCTACGGTCTCGACACGGAGACGGAACTCCGGATGCTCGACGCCGTCCGCCGCGCCGACGAGCAACATCCGGTCGACGTCGTCGCGACGTTCATGGGTGCCCACGCGGTCCCTGAGGGGCGCGACGCCGACGACTACGTCGAGGAAGTCGTCTCCGAGCAGTTGCCCGCAGTGGAAACACAGGGAGTCGCGGAATTCTGTGACGTCTTCTGCGAGGAGGGGGTGTTCTCGGTCGACCAATCGCGGCGCGTCCTCGAAGCAGGCATCGAGCACGGCTTGACGCCGAAGGTCCACGCCGAGGAGTTCGTCCACTTGGGAGGAGCCAAACTCGCAGTCGAGGTCGGCGCGGCGAGTGCCGACCATCTCCTGCAAGCGACCGAGACGGACGTCCAGACGCTCGTCGCCGCCGACGTAACGCCCGTCTTCCTGCCGGGGACGGCCTTCACGCTGGACACCGAGTACGCCGACGCCCGCGCGTTCCTCGATGCTGGCGCACACGTCGCCGTCGCCACCGACTTCAACCCGAACTGTTACTCCCAGAGTATGCCCTTCGCCGTCGCGCTGGCTTGCACGGGCATGAAGCTCACCCCCGCCGAGGCACTGGTCGCCGCCACCGAGGGCGGCGCGCGGGCGTTGAACCGCGAGGGGGGACTCGGCACGCTCCGCGAGGGCGCGCCCGCGGACCTCGTCGTCCTCGACGCGCCGTCGTACCGGCATATCCCGTACAACGTCGGCGTGAATCCCGTGGCGGCCGTCCTGAAGGGAGGTGACGTCGTCCATGTCTGAGCCAACCGGACCACTCACCCTCGACGGCGAGTCGCTCACGCCCGAGCAGGTCGTCGCCGTCGCCCGTCACGACGCGTCCGTGGAACTGGCCGCCGAGGCACGCGAGGCCATTCGCGATTCCCGCGAGCGTATCGAACACATCGTCGACGAGGGCGACCCGGTCTACGGCGTCAACACCGGCTTCGGCGAACTCGTCGACACCCACATCCCCCGCGAGAAGCTCGAAGGGCTCCAGACCAACCTCGTCAGAAGCCACGCGGCCGGTGCGGGTCGCGAACTGGCTCGCGAGGAAGTCCGCGCGATGCTCGTGACCCGCGTCAACGCGCTCGCGAAGGGCTACTCCGGAATCCGCGAAGTCGTCGTCGACCATCTCGTGACGATGCTCAACGCGGGGGTGCATCCGGTCGTGAAATCGAGGGGGAGTCTCGGAGCCAGCGGCGACCTCGCACCGCTTGCACATATGGCACTCGTCCTGCTCGGGGAGGGCGTGGCCGACGTCGACAGCGCGGATGGCTCCGAGACTCGGCGACTCTCGGGCGACGAGGCTCTCGCCGCCGCCGGGTTGGAGCCGCTGACGCTGAAGGCCAAGGAGGGCCTCGCGCTCATCAACGGGACCCAACTCTCTGTGGGACTGGCTGCGATGGTCGTCGTCGACGCCGAGCGCGTCCTCCGCGCCGCCGACGCAGCGGGCGCGCTGACGACCGAAGTCACCCTCGGGACCACCGCCTCTTGCGACCCGGCCGTCCACGCCGCGCGGCCCCATGCGGGCCAGCAAGCGACGGCGCGCAACGTCAAACGACTCACAGAAGGGTCGGAAATCGTCGAATCCCACCGCAACTGCGACCGGGTGCAGGACGCCTACTGCCTGCGGTGCATCCCGCAGGTCCACGGTGCGGTCCGCGATGCAGTCGGCCACCTCCGCGAGGCGGTCGCCGTCGAACTCAACAGCGCGACCGACAACCCGCTGGTCTTCGCCCGCGAGCAGGTCGACGAGCGGGCGAGCGGCACCGAGGTCGGGGCAGTGATTTCGGGCGGGAACTTCCACGGCGAGCCGCTCGCGCTCCGCCTCGACTACGCCGTCAACGCGCTCACCGAACTCGCCGCCATCTCCGAACGCCGGGTGGACCGCATGGTCAACCCGAACCTGCAGGAGCCGCATCTCCCACCCTTCCTCACCGCCGACAGCGGCTTCCAGTCGGGCTACATGATTCCGCAGTACACCGCCGTCGCGCTCCTCAACGAGTGTCGCTCCGAGGGGCGGCCGTCGATGGACAACACGCCCGTCAGCGGCGGGCAGGAGGACCACGTCAGCATGAGCGCGACGTCGGCCTTCGCCGCCCGACGCGTGGCCGAGCGCGTGCGGACCGTCGTCGCCATCGAACTGCTCTGTGCGGCGCAGGCGTCGGAGTTCGTCGACGACACGCTGACGCACGCGCCGGGTACCGGTGCGGTCTACGAGACCGTCCGCGAGGTCGTGCCGCCGCTGGTCGACGACCGGCCGCCGCATCCCGACATCGAGGCGGTCGCGTCGCTCGTCGCTGACGGGTTACTGGACGAGCGGCTGGAGGCGGTGCTGTCGGAGTCGTTGGAATAAGGAAAAGAAACGGAAACCGCAGTCGACGTCCCGACTCGCGCGGCCTAGGGCTGCGGCGCGTCGAGGTCGTCGGCTGCGAGCTCGTCGGTGGTCTGCGTGTCGAGGCTTTCGAGAGCCCCGATGGCAGCCTGCTTGTACGTGTCTGTCGACAGGTCGTACTGGTCTTTCGCCATGCGGGCGTACTCGTTGCCCTCGTCCTCGAACGCCTCGATGCGTTCGAGCGTCCGGGTGGCCGTCTCGACGACCCACCGGTCGCGCGTCGCGGCGTTGACTTCGGTGATGGACTCGGGGCGGACGGAGACGTTGATGCTGCCGTCGTCGGTCTCGAACGTCCGCGGCTTGCCGACGATGGCGACGTACGACGGTGCTTCGAGTTCACGCAGCGCGCTCGCGGCCTCGGGCTGGTACTGACCCGCGTAGACGAAGAACGTCCCGGACGGGTCGACGATGCGGCCGCGCCAGTATTCGGAGTCCTCGCCGACGTCCTCCTTCTCGGTCAGCGTGCCGACGAGGAAGACGCGGTTCGCCTTCTCCCCGGTGGGGAGCAGCAGGTAGACCGGCGCGCGTTCGTCGTCGGACTCTTTGAACGTGTAGCCGGCGTCGTTGAACTCCTGGGCGAACACGCGGCGGGCGACTTCTCGGGTGGGAACGGACTGGCTCATTAGAGGGACCTCGCTTTGATGAGGACGGCTTCGGCATCGGCTGGACCGCTCAGTTCTTCGAACTCGTCGGCGAGGACGTATCGACCGAAGGTCGGCCCGGTGACGCTGTAGTAGCGACCGAGCACCATCGACCGCATCTCCTCGGCGACGACGGTGGTGTCGAGCGCGTCCATGGCCTGCTGTTTGGCCTCGTCGAGGGTGACGCCGGTCAGCTCCTCGGTCATCTCCTTGTTGAAGATGACCTCGTGGACGTCGCTGCCGTCGTCGAGGACGGCCTTGATCCGCAGGTCGAACTCGCCTTCGACGGTCCCGTGTTCCGAACAGCGACCGTTCTGGAGGACGCGCGTGCAGTCCTCGTCGGGGCACCGCTTGATGAGGCCGCTGCCGGACTGGATGTCGACGAGCGCGCCCTCGACGGTCGAGTTGTCGTCGCCGACTTCGATCTCCTCGTCCAGTTCGGTGATGGTCGTCGTCCGGTTGAGCTTGACCGAGAAGTTCCCCTGGTACTCGTCGGTGACGACGTTGGCGAGGCTGTACACTTTGCCTTCTTCGAGCGCTTCGAGTTCGGACGTCTGGAAGGCGACGAACTTCATCGTCCCCGACTCGTCGCCGACGAGGCCCACCTGTGCGATGGACTCGTGGCCGGGATCCCAGAGGTCGACGACCTTCACCTTGAGGTCGACCCACTGTTCGTCTTCGTCGATGTCGGCGACTTCGACGAGCTGGCTGCCGCCCGCGCCGCTCGCGATGTCGTCGCGTTCGAGGCCGGCTTCGTCGAGGTAGCTGTTGGTGACGCTCCGACGCGCCTCGTCGACGGGGACTTTGTACTCGTTGACGAGGTTGTCGAGCCGCTCCTCTACGTCGTCGACGCTGACGTCCAGGTGGTCCGAGAACTGTTCCGCAATCTCCGCTGCGTGGGTTCGCAGGTCTGTCATAGGGTCTCACTGCCTCTGCTTGAGTTTTCGACGAGAGGCATACGCCGGTTGGTTCCCAATGGTATAAAAAATATGGCTCTCGGTGAAAGTGAAGACGAGGGGAAGAAGTCGTCAATCGCACGTCTGACGGCGTCTGGAGCTGCTCGGAAACGCGCTTCTCAAGCGGCAAGACCCACGTTTACGACGTCAGTTCGTGAACCGCACGTCCGCGACGACGGGTGCGTGGTCGGAGGGCGGTTCGCCATCCCAGTGGTCGGCGACGACCGCGTGTTGGACCGCCGAGGCGTCCTCGGTGACGAACACGTAGTCGATCTTCTTCGTCTCGCCGTCGAAGCGGTTGAACGTCAGGGTCGGCCCGTGGTGGCCGTAGATGGCGTGATACTGCGCGTCGTAGAGCCGACGGCCGTCGCCCTCGACGGCGGTGAGCACCCGGTACGGTGGGTCGTCCTCGGTACAGTTCAGGTCGCCGACGACGACCGTCGGAAGGTCGCCCGCGACGTCGGTGAGGCGGCGACGGAGGAGGTGGGCACTCTCCTCGCGAGCCCGCGCGCTCCGGTGCTCGAAGTGGGTGTTGCAGGCGACGAACGTCGCCCCGGCGCGCTCGTCGTGGAGTTCGACCCACGTCGCCATCCGCGGATAGGACGCCTCGGGATGCTTGCTGCCGGTGACGTGGGGCGTCTCCGAGAGCCAGAAGGTGTTGTGGTCACGGAGCGTGAAGCGGTCGCGACGGAAGCCGACGGGACCGTGTTCGCCTTCTGCCTCGCCGTCGATTCGGCCGACGCCGACCCAGTCGTAGGCGGGCAGCTGCTCGCGCAGATAGTCGAGCTGGTGTTCCAGTGGCTCCTGTAGGCCGACCACGTCGGGGCGGTGAAACCGGATCACGCTCGCGACGTGCTCCTTGCGGTTCGGCCACGCGAGGTCGCCGTCCTCGGCCGTGTCGTACCGGACGTTGAAGGTCATGACGCGAACGGTGTCGGCGGTGCCGACGTCGTCGCCGCGGTCGTCGACCGTGCCGCCGTCGGTCCGTGGGGCATCGTCGCTCGTCTCACTCCGCGTCGTCGTCTCGCTCGGTTCGGTCATCGCGAACCTCCGGGCGTGGTGGGCCGCATCTATCCCGAGTGGGAGCCTCGGCAACTTAAACGCGCCGTCGAGCGGCCGCCGAGAGGCGACGGACCTATGGCCTCGGCGGACGCAGCCTCGGCCATGGACGAGCGGTTCGAACGCTTCGTGCGCGACACGTTCCGAAACGCCGGCCGACGCTACGCCGAGGCGCGACGCGCCTACCGCGAGGGTCGCGACGGCGAGGACGGAGCCGAGCGGTTCGGTCTCCCGACCGACGACGAGGGGCGCGCCCGGCTCGTCTGCCGCCGTCACGCCGAGAAACGCGCCGTCGCCGTCGACAGCGAGGGCCGTCCGGCCTGTTTCGACCCCGACCACGCCGACTGTCAGGGCTGCGCCGAGGACGTCCGCGAGGGCGTCGTCGAGACGTGGTAGTGAGGATTTTGTACCGTCCGCGTCAGTCCCCGCCATGGACCGTCCGCTCGTCGCGCTCGTGCTCGCCGGTGGCACCGGCACGCGTCTCTACCCGGCCAGCCGCTCGCATCGACCCAAACAGTTCCTCTCGCTCGTCGGCGACGACTCGCTCCTGAGCCAGACCGTCGCCCGCGCGGACTTCGCCGACCACGTCTTCGTCTCGACGCGACCCGACTTCGCCGACGACGTGGCCGACCACGCCCCCGACGCCGAGGTCATCACCGAACCCGTCGCCAAGGACACCGGTCCCGCGCTGGTCTACGCGACTCACCGGATTCGCGAGGAAGTCGGCGACTGCGTCGTCCTCGTGTTGCCGAGTGACCACACCGTGTCCGGTGAGTTTCAGGCGGTCGCCGAGACGGGTACTCGCGTCGCCAGCGAGACCGGCGCGCTCGTCACCTTCGGGGTCGACCCCAGTCGACCCGACACGGGCTACGGCTACATCGAACCCGGTGCGTCCCGAGACCTCGCCGGTGAAACCTACTTCGACCTCGCCGCGTTCCACGAGAAGCCGGACGCCGAGACGGCAGGAGAGTACGTCGACGCGGGCTACTACTGGAACGCGGGTATCTTCGCGTGGACGCCCGATGCACTCCTCTCGGCCGCTCGGGACTCGCCGCTGGAGCTGCTTGTAGACGCGCTCGACGCGGGCGACGAGGCCGAGGGCTTCGAGGCTGTCCCCGAGGTGAGCATCGACTACGCGGTGATGGAGCGCGCCGAGGACGCAGCGGTCGTCCCCGCGGGCTTCGACTGGGACGACCTCGGCTCGTGGGACGCCCTGGAGCGAGTTCTCGACGCGGACGACGCGGGCAACGTCGCGCTCGGCGAGAGCCTCACCGTCGACGCCGCGGACAACGTGGTCGTCGCCGACGGGGCGCGCGTCTCACTGGTCGGCGTCTCGGATCTCGCGGTCGTCGCGTGGGACGACCGGGTGCTGGTCGTGCCGAAAGCAGAGGCCCAGCGCGTCCGCGAGGTCGTGTCGATACTGAAAGAGAACGGCTCCTTCTAACCTCAGCTCCGCAGGCGGCCGCCGTCGACGGGCAGCGCGACGCCGTTGACGAAGCTCGCCCGGCGGCTGGCGAGGAAGGCGACGACGTCGCCGAGTTCGCGCGGGTCGCCGACGCGGCCCAGCGGGATATCGTCGGCCCAACTCCGCAGCCCCTCGTCGTAGCTGTCGTACTCGCCGCGGTCGACGGAGTCCTCGACGAGTTCCTCTATTCGCGCTGTCTCGTGCGCGCCGGGCAGGACTGCGTTGGCCCGCACTTCGGGGGCGTACTCGCGAGCGAGCGTCTTCACGAGACCGATGACGCCACGGCGAACGGCGTTCGAGAGCACCAGCCCGTCGATGGCCTCCTCGACGCTCGTCGAGGTGATGCAGGTCACGGTACCTGCGTCGCTCTCTTTGAGATACGGAGCGGCCTCTCGGACCGTCCAGACGACGCTCATCACGAGCATGTCGTACGCGCCGTACCACTGCTTCTCGGTGGTGTCGTCGAAGGTACCCGGCGGGACGCCGCCCGCGGAAGTGACGAGATGGTCGATGCCGCCGAACTCGTCGACGGCGACTTCGACGAGGTTCTCGATGCTGTCGGGGTCGGTGATGTCGGCTTCGACGCCGACGACGCGGCCGGTGCCCACGCCTTCGAGTGCCGTCTCGGCGGTCGCGAGCTTCTCGGCGTCGCGGCCGCAGATGACCACGTTGGCGTCTGCGTCGGCGAGTGCTTCGGCACTGCCGTAGCCCAGTCCGGCCGAGCTTGCGGTGACGAGTGCGACGTCGTCTGCGAGTCCTAAGTCCATGGCCGAGGTGTCGTGGTGGGTCGACAAAAGTCTGTGTTCGTCCCGACGGACACTGATTGATGAGCCGGTATGGCGCGTGGCTTCGCGGCGACGGCCGCGAGACACGCACGCGAGGGACGACTGAACGAGTGAAACGAGTGAGGGAGTCGGCTGGGGAGGGTGTGGCTGTTGCGGGTGGGACTGAAAGGGGACGCGCTCTCGGCGAACCTCCGCGAAGTAAGCACCGCAGCGACTGACAGGAGCGAGGAGCGCGGCGAGCGGCGGGAGCCGAGAGCGCGTGGGCTTTCGAGGGGGTCACCGAGTGACCAGCGACAGCAGACGAGGATGTGTGGGCTTTCGAGCTGTCCACAGCGTGGGTTGGGAACGCCCGGATTCGAAGCCGTCCGTCGACCCCACTCCGTCTACCGCTTCACGGTCTCCAGCCACGGAGGAAGGCCACGCAAACCCCACCAACAGACAACCCGAACGGCAGCGTCATCGTCCGTACCACCAACACCGCTGCCGCCGCACCCGCCGCTGGCGCGCCGGTCATCGCCACCAACGCCCCACCCAGGAGGATGTCGTACGCGCCGATGCTCCCCGGAATCGGGACGACGCTCGCGACCTGCGGCAGCGGAATCACGACCAAAATGGGCAGGAGAGCCACCGTCGTCCCCGTCCCGGCCAGCGCGACCCACAGCGCGGCCGCGGTGAGCAGCTGTTCGAGCACGCCGCCGAGTGCGACGAGCACGAGGAGTTCGGGTGCAGTCCGGAACTGGACGATACGCTCCCAGAACCGTTCGACCGCGTCGACGACGACGCTCCGACCGTGGGCCTCCTCGCGGTAGAGCGAGGAGACGAGCGCGACGACAGGAGTGAGAACAACGACGAACAGCCGCGACAGGAGTGACCGCGAGTAGAGCAGCAGTCCTCCGAGAACGACGAGTCCCACGACAGCTCCACCGAGCGTGAGAAGCACGTACTGCGGCGTCGTCCCGCCGACGAGGACGAGCAGGCCCAACGCGGTCGAGACGAGCAACTGCGCGCCGGATTTGACGTACTTCGCGACCGAGCGGACGCCGAGTGCCTCGCTGTAGGTCGTCTCCGTCGTGACGCCGATGAAGCGCGCCATGATGGGCTCGGAACTCACCGGCCCGGCGGGCGAGAGCGTGTCGAAGAAGTCGCCGGCCATCGCGAACTGGACGCTCTGTCCGGCGGAGAGCCCCCGGCCGAGCGGCCGGATCGAGGCCCAGACGCCGATAGCGTCGGCGAGTCCCTCGGCGACGACGAGCGCGAGGACGGCCGCGGCCGCCCACGGCGCGATGGCCGTCGCCCGCGAGACGACGCTGTCGACGCCGACGAACGCGAGATAGCCGACGAGCGCGCCGAGACCGAGCAACGCCCCGACCAGAAACCGTATGACTCGCCGCATGGGGATGGCTCGGAGAGGCGCGTGGAAAAGCGTGCCGTCAGCGGCCGGGCAAGGCATATCCTTTTACACATTCGACATGACGAATCCGGTATGGAAGCCCTCTCGACCCTCCGTCCAGCCGCCGCCGCACTCCGACGCAACCCCGTGTTGTTCGTCGTGCCCGCCGTCCTCGCGCTCCTCCAGCTCCCACAGCTCGTCGTCCAGACCGTGAGTCCCTTCGTCGGCGGCATCGTGTCGCTGCTGTTGAGCGGTGTGATGCTGCTCGCGCTACCGTTCCTCCAAGCGGGGCTCATCGCCATGGCTCACGAGGCGCTCGACGGGCAGACGCGGCTGGCGACGCTCGTCGCTGCCGGGAAAGAGTACTACATCCCGGTTTTCCTCGCCTTCGGTGTGTTGTTCGTCTGCAACCTGGTGGTCTTCGGACTCGTCTTCGTCGGCGTGTTCGTCGCCGTCGTCGTCGGTCTCGCCCAGCCCGGCTCGAGCACGGCGCTCTTTCTCGTACTCGGCCTCGCCGGCCTCGTGCTCTTCGGTCTCTATCTGCTCGTCGTCTTCTTCCTGCAGTTCTACGTGCAGGCCATCGTCCTCGACGACCTCGGCCCGTTCGCCGGGCTGAAGCGGAGCGCCAGCGTGGTTCGGAGCCACCTCGGCGACACTTTCGTCTACTCGCTCGTCGGGGGCGGCATCGGCGCGCTGTTCGGGCTCTTCGGCGCGGTCTTCTCGATTCTCCTGACCTCGTCGGTGGCGACGACCCCCACACCGACGCCGCTGGCTGACGTGTACGGCCCGCTCGCGGACGTCAGCCTCTCACTGCCGCTCCTCGTCGTCGGCTTCCTCGCGCTCGTCCTCTTGACGACCCTCTTCGGCGGCTTCTTCGGGACGTATTCGGTCGCGTTCTACCGCGCGATTCGGCCGACTGCGGCCTGATTTCCGACCTTGGTGCTCGGGCCACTGCGACCGCCGACACTCCCGACCACTTCCACCCCAAGGCGACACTTCTTACACGATGAAGCCGTAAGCCAGTCTCAATGGCTCAGGCACAGAATCAGGAGTTGACCGAGCGTTTCATCCAGTTCTACCGGAACTACTACCGGGACGCCATCGGTCAGCTCGCCCAAAAATACCCCAACGAGCAACGCTCGCTCTACATCGACTACGACGACCTCTACCGGTTCGACCCCGACCTCGCGGAGGACTTCCTCAACCAGCCCGACCAGCTCCGCGAGTACGCCGAAGAGGCACTCCGGCTCTACGACCTGCCCGCGGACGTCAAACTCGGCAAGGCACACGTCCGCCTGCGAAACATCGACCGCGCCGTCGACATCCGTTCGATCCGCGTCCACGACGACCACATCGGCAAGCTCATCGCCGTCTCCGGTATCGTCCGCAAGGCCACGGACGTCCGGCCCAAGATCACGGAAGCCGCCTTCGAGTGCCAGCGCTGTGGGACGATGACCTACATCCCTCAATCGGACGGCAACTTCCAGGAACCCCACGAGTGTCAGGGCTGTGAGCGACAGGGACCGTTCCGGGTCAACTTCGACCAGTCGGAGTTCATCGACTCCCAGAAGATTCGGGTCCAGGAGAGTCCGGAGGGACTCCGCGGCGGCGAGACGCCGCAGGCCATCGACATCGACCTCGAAGACGACATCACCGGAAGAGTCACCGCCGGCGACCACGTCACCGTCACGGGCGTCCTCCACATCGAACAGCAGAAGAGCGGCCAGGAGAAGTCCGCCATCTTCGATCTCTACATGGACGGGATGTCCATCACCGTCGAGGACGAGGAGTTCGAGGACATGGAGATCACCGACGAGGACAAGCAACAAATAATCGAGATCTCCAACCGCGAGAACATCTACGAGGACATGGTCGCCTCCGTCGCCCCCGCCATCTACGGCTACGACGAGGAGAAGATGGCCATGATCCTCCAGCTGTTCTCGGGCGTCACCAAACATCTCCCCGACGGCTCCCGCATCCGTGGCGACCTCCATATGCTCCTCATCGGTGACCCCGGTACCGGGAAGTCCCAGATGCTTTCGTACATCCAGAACATCGCTCCCCGCTCGGTCTACACCTCCGGTAAGGGTTCCTCCTCGGCCGGTCTCACCGCCGCCGCCGTCCGCGACGACTTCGGCGACGGCCAGCAGTGGACGCTCGAAGCGGGCGCGCTCGTCCTCGCCGACAAGGGGATCGCGGCGGTCGACGAGCTGGACAAGATGCGTCCCGAGGACCGCTCGGCGATGCACGAGGCACTGGAGCAGCAGAAGATCTCGATCTCGAAGGCCGGTATCAACGCGACGCTGAAGTCCCGGTGTTCGCTCTTGGGTGCGGCGAACCCCAAATACGGCAGATTCGACCAGTACGAGCCCATCGGCGAGCAGATCGACCTCGAACCCGCACTCATCTCGCGGTTCGACCTCATCTTCACCGTCACCGACCAGCCCGACCCCGAACACGACGGCAAGCTCGCCGACCACATCCTGAAGACGAACTACGCGGGTGAGCTGAACACCCAGCGGACGCACGTGCCGACGTCCAAGTTCACCGAGGAGGAGGTCAACTCCGTCACCGAGGAGGTCGCCCCCGAGATCGACGCCGAACTCCTCCGGAAATATATCGCGTTCTCGAAGCGCAACTGCTACCCGACGATGACCGAGGAGGCCAAGGCGGCCATCCGCGAGTTCTACGTCGACCTCCGCGCGAAGGGTGCCGACGAGGACGCGCCGGTCCCCGTGACCGCCCGAAAGCTCGAAGCACTCGTCCGCCTCGCCGAGGCGAGTGCCCGCGTCCGGCTCTCCGACGAGGTGTCCGAGGAGGACGCGACCCGCGTCATCGAGATCGTCCGGTCGTGTCTGCAGGACATCGGTGTCGACCCCGAGACGGGCCAGTTCGACGCCGACGTCGTCGAGACAGGCACCTCCAAGAGCCAGCGTGACCGCATCAAGACCCTCAAACAGCTCATCAGCGAGATCGAAGAGGAGTTCGAAGAGGGCGCGCCGGTCGACGAGGTGCTCGACCGCGCCGACGAGATCGGCATGGGCCGCGACAAGGCAGAGGGCGAGATCGAGAAGCTCCGGCGGAAGGGCGAAGTCTACGAACCGAAGACCGACCATCTCCGCACGACCTGAGACCGATGGACCGCATCTCCGCCCTCCGGAACGTCGAGGACGCGCTCCGCGCGTTCGAGCGCGGCGAGGCCGACCTCGCGGCGACCGAGGAGCAGGTGCTCACCGTCCTGCGGACCTACGCGACTGAGTTCGGCGACGACCCGCGGGCGGCCTACCGCGCGAGCGGCGACGAGGCCGTCGACGGAACCGTCGTCGTCGCCAGCTCCGAGCCGGAAGCACGGGCCCGCGTTCAGGAACTCCGAGAGGTCGACGACGCCCGCTTCGAGCTTCGACGCATCGAGTGAGCGGCGTTTCGAGCCCTCGGTGGCGGAGATTGAAAGAAGGTAAACACTTTTGTCAGACGCTGGCCTACTGGATAGCTGTATCACACAGGAGTGACCGGCTTGGCAACACACATACCGGCGTCGGACGGCCACAGCGCGCTCGAGGATGCAGCCAGTGTCCTCTTTCTCGCGCCGTCGATCTCGTCGCAGGAAGACGAGGTCTGTACCAGCCTGCTTCGCTCCGACGACGCCGCACAGGAGAACCTGCTGTGGGTGTCGTACACGAAATCCCCCGACGCGCAGCTTCGTCGCTGGCGCGAGCACGGCCACGGCCAACCGGCCAACCTCGGCATCGTGAGCGTCGGCGAGTCGACGCGGTCGGCCGCAGCGAGCGCGGGTGGCGGCGGTTCCACCGCTGGCCCGGTCGAAAGCGTTGCCAGCCCGAACGACCTCACCGGACTCGGAATCAGGCTCAACGAATATCTCCACCGCTGGGACGGCAACGACTGCCAGACCCGGGTCTGTTTCGACTCGCTGACTGCGATGCTCCAGTACGTCGATATCGAGACCGCCTACGAGTTCCTCCACATTCTCACCGGCCGGCTCTACGGCGTCGACGCCGTCGCGCACTTCCACATGGACCCCAGCGCGCACGACGAGCAGACCGTCGAGCGGATCGCGTCGCTCTGTGACGCCGTCGTCGACATCACCGGCGACGACCGGGTCGTCCGCTCGCGGTAGGAGCATTTATTCATCGAGCAACAGCTTTAATTTCTCGAAGCAGTGACGCGAGTCTGTGCTGCTGGTCGTCACGTACTCGCAGGCCGCCCGCGGAACGCTCCGAAACGTCTGTCGAACACACGAGGAGACCGTCGTCCGTCGGTTCGGCCGGGCCGCCCTCCTCGACGAGACGGCCTTCGGAGCCTTCCTCGCGCTCCGACTGCGGGCCAAACACGGTGGTGACGTACAGATCGAGGCGACGGAACCGTGGAACGAGTTCGCCGCCGTCGACAGCGAGGTTCGGGAGGCGGCCGTCGCCTACGAGAACCGGAGCGAGCCGAGCACGCCCTACGACAAGTTCGCCGCGGGGACCGACCACCCTGACACCGACAGCCTCCGCGACCGCGAGCTATGAGGCGCGCCGACGAGTCGCGGCGGCGGGTTGAGGGGGTCGAGGGCGTCGACCTCCGCGACGAGGACGTCGACCTCCGCGACGAGGACGTCGCGCCCGACACCGTCCTCGCCGCGGTCCGCGGCGAGCGTGAGCGACCGCCGTCGCTGCGACACGGCCGTCTGTCGGGTTTCGAGCA